>NZ_QGMP01000001.1:2308935-2638783 GCF_003259185.1 Isoalcanivorax indicus | reverse complement strand
CTAAAAATGAAAGACCCCCGCCGCTCCGCGTCGGGGGTTTTTCATTTTTAGGATCGAAGTCCTCCTCCCACTACCTCGCGGCGCAAGCGCCGCCATGTGACCGCCGATGCACCGCAGGTGCCAGGCGGGGGCGCCACCGGCGTCGCGTAGCGATCGCGAGCATGCTCGCGACCCAAGTAGGTCTGCCCAACATCCAGCGCACCACCGCACCGCCCGACAACCACCGTCCCACTCCGTAGGCCCGGCCACCGGGCACAGCCCGGCGGCGCTCCGCCACACTCGCCGCAGTGCGGCGAAACCCGTGTGGCTACGCCCCCATGCGAGACGCTTCTCTCCCACTACCTCGCGGCGCTATGCGCCGCCATGCGATTACGCTCATTCAAACGAAACGACACTCTCTTCCTCAACGGCCACACTGACATTCACGCTATCCGCAAACACGATATCGTCTTCCTGCTGGGGATCGTCATCCAGTCCCTGGCAGGAAAAAGCCACGGTGTAGTCCCCGGCGGGCACGAAATCCAGGGTGAACTGCCAGATCCCTGCGTCCTGACGGACATTGGCGGTAGCCAGCGGGCTGTCAGGCGACAAGGGCTCACCTTGCTCATCGACATGAATGTCACCCGGCGTGCGGTCTGAGCCTTCGTAGAGGTAAACGACATTACCGGCGCCGGTATTCGGATCCGCAGTACATTCTTCGGCCGTGATCAGGGCATCAGCCACACTGCCGATGATCGTGCCGGTTTCGCTCAGGTCCAGCAGACGCATGGCGGGCCGCAGCAGGTAGTGGTTACCGCTTTGCGGGCGAGTGATGGCGCGGCGCAGGTCGACATCCAGCATCAGATTGATTTCTCCGTCGACCGGCACCTGGAAGCCACTGACCAGTTGCAGGTGACGCTCCTGATCGTTGCCGCTCTGTTGCCCCGGCAAGTAGAGCGGGTGCTGGCCGCCCTGATCATCCACCACGTAGGTATGGTCAGTGCCGGCCTGAACATACAGGCGAATCCAGTTGTAGCGGCCGGCCGGGACTTCGGTCGTGGGGAGAACAGCCTGAAAGCTACCGTTCTGCAGGGCGAGCAGGTCATCCACGACCAGCGGTTCGTCCAGGTCGAGACGGATTTCACCGGGTTGGGCGGGCTTCAGGCCGACAGCATTGATGGTCAACTGGACCCGCTCAAGATGGTCCACTGGGGCGTCGGTCAATCCGAGGCTGATGTCGCCCGTGCGCTGGCTGCCGCTGCTGCCACCGCAGGCGGCCAGTCCGGTGATGGCGGCACCCAGTACAAGCGCGCGAAAAGAAAGCATGATGCGGTACTCCATTGTGATGTCAGAAGCATTGCTATGTCAGAAACAGGGCGTTGGACATGTCGTGCCAGAAGCCGGGGCGACAGAGCAAGAAGGTCCCCTGAGCCTAATGGGCCGGAAGGCGATCCGGTGTGGCCTGGCGCACGGCTTTGCAAAAGTTAACCAATAGCCGTGGGCTATCGTCTCAACAATTACTATTGCCATTTCAGGAGGTCTCAGGTGTGCGAATATCTACCTGAGAATCAGTTTCATCTGGAGTCGGCAATGATCAAGACCGCAAGCTTTGGTGTCATGCACGTCACTGTCGCCTTCCTCGTGGTGTGGGCCATGACTGGCGACTGGATGATCGGTGGAGCCGTGGCGCTGGTAGAGCCGCTGGTCAATACAGTGGCGTACCACTTCCACGAAAAAGTCTGGCTGCGCCTGCGCAACCGCAGCGGCCGTGACAGGGGCGCTTCGGGCGGTGGTACGGCGTTGGCCGCATAGCCCGGCCTGGCGCGCTGAGCGCCGGGCGGTCCGCGCTCAATTACCGTTGAAGTTGGCCTGGGTGGTTTCGCCTGCGGTCACGGTGACATTGGTGCGCGCCGGAAAACCGACGACGGACGTATTCTGGTTCGAATTTGGTGCGTCATTCAGTGCCTGGCAGGTAAAGGCCAGGGTGTAGTTTCCGGCCGGTACGAAGCCCAGGGTGTAGCGGTAGTCGCCGTTGCTGCCCTGGCGCACATTGGCCACCGTGACGGGATTGCGCCGCTGGCTGTTGACCGGTTGGCCGCTGGCATTGACGTGAATATCCCCGGGCGTCACGTTGCTGCCCGAGTAGAGGTACACCGCATTGCCCAGATCTTCACTCAGGTCATTGTCGCAGGCGGCAGCCTGCACCAGGCTGCTGGAGACAGTCCCCTCGATCACGCCTGCATCGTTGTTGCGCACGAGTCTCAGGGAGGGTCGCAGCAGGTAGAAGTTTTCCCCGTTGGGGCGGATCAGCCCACGTCGCAGGTCCACATCCAGAGTAAATCGGTTTTCACGGTTGGCGTTGATACGGAAAGCAGTGTCCAGTTGCAGATAACGGGTACTGTTCCCGGGCGCACTGGTGCCCAGGCGCAGGGGAAAAGTGCCGCCATTGCCGATGCGCTCACGCACTTCACTGTCGCCGTCCCGTTCCGAGATCAGCAGGCGAACCCACTCGTAATCGCCGGAGCGCACCTTATCCAGCGGAAACAGGGTCTGTGACTGGGTACCCTGCAGGTCCAGCAGGTTATCGATCACGACGGCCGGGTCCAGGGTCAGGCGTACGGTATCGCCGCTCTCGTGGCCCAGATGAATGGCGGTGACGGTAAGGCGCACCTGGTCCACGTCGTCCGCGGGGGCGTCGGTGATGGCGAAGCTGGCATCGCCCTGGCCGCGGCTGCCCACCTCAAGCCGGCAGCCATCGGTCACAACAGCACCGGCAATCGATATCAGGATGACGGACAGAAAGTGCAAGGGCATGATGGCATCTCCGCGAACGGTACCGCAGTGTAGCGAATCCGGGGGATTCCCTGAAGTGCTGGCAGGATGCCAGCTCCGGGGGGATAAACTGCGTGTTTACTGTGCCCGTCGGGTTGGTTAAGCTTTGACCCACGATAGCGGCAGTGCACAGGACAATGGACTTCAAGGCAAAGCAGGATCTGAACGCGATCCGCGAAGTGGTGAATCAGGTGCTGGACACCTATCAGGGCCAGGATCGTAACCTGCAGCGCTCCCAGGCGCGGGCGGAAATCCTGATTCACTCCATGGGCGTGTTTGCCCAGCGTGGTCTGCACCGGACGACGGTGCAGCATCTTCTCGATGCCGCCAATATCTCTCGCCGGACCTTCTACAAGTACTTCCGCAACAAGCTGGACGTGCTGGAAAACATCTACCGCATCTTTGTCGAGAACATGATCCTGCGTTTCCAGCAGCAGGTGAACCGTTCCAGTACCGTGAAAGAGATCATTCGCAACACTACGAATATCTACTTCGAGTATCACGTCAGCATGGGGCCGGTGATTCGCCTGATGATGGAAGAGGCGCGCCGCTCCGGATCGGCCCTGGCGCCGTATCGGGAAAATGGCCAGAACCTGGCCGTGGAGATACTGGCCCGCGAGATTCACCGGTTGATCGGCAAACGGTTTGATCCGCTGGTGCTGCGCACCTTGCTCTGGAGTCTGGAGAATTACTCGATCTACCTGCTGACCGACGACCGCCTCACCGAGGCTGAAGTGCGTCGCTGCAAGCGTGTCATGACCGGCATTGCCGAAGCGGTGGTGCTGGGTGAGGCGGAGGCCACCTTGCTGGGACCCGAACCGGTGAGTGAGGATTCTGCCCGGTAGGTTCCTGCTAGCCGATGGTCGGCAGGGGATGACGCATGCCAGCCACCAGTACGCGCATGTAATTCACGGCTTGCCGTTCCAGGTCTCCCTGGCCGGTGAGCGACCAGGTATAGGCGCTGCCGAAAATCAGGTCCATCATCATCTGCATGGTTTCCCGTGGTGACAGCGCCACGAAGTAGCCGTCTTTGCGCAACTCGCCGAAAAAGACCTCCGCCACGGGCATGTTCTGTTCCAGCAGCGCCAGATGACGGCGTTGTATCTCGCCAGCGAAATCCCCGGCCTCCTGCACCAGTACACGGGTAAACGCCTGGTTGGCGCCAATAAAGCGCGCGACCGCGCGGCAGGCATTCTCCAGACGTTGTAGCGGCGGGCCTTCGCCGAGCAGGTGGCGCAAGGCCAGGTCGCGGACGCGATTCAGGTTCTCCTCGACAATCACCATCAGCAACTGCTCCTTGGATTCAAAGAAGCGGTAGATGGTGGCCTTGCCGACGCCAGCGGTGCGGGCAATGGTCGTCACTTCGGCCGTGCGGAAGCCTTCGCGGGCGAAGACTTCCCGGGCTGCTGCGAGTATCCGTTCGCGTCGGGGGTCCTGATCTGTGCTCATGGTACGGCTCCGTGTCCTTACAGATACTTGATCTTTTCCACCTGCTCCTCAAGACGGGCCAGCGCAGAACGCAGCTCGGCCGCTTTGGCGCGCTCCTTGTCTACTACGGCAGCGGGGGCCTTGTCGACGAATGCCGGGTTCTTGAGCTTGCCTTCGGTGCGGCCTACGTCGGCGCGCAACTTGTCGACTTCACGACCCAGACGTGCGAGCTCCTGTTCCTTGTCGATCAGGCCCGCCATGGGCACCAGCAGCTCCATGCGGCCTACCAGCTGGGTGGCTGACGGGGGCGCGGAGTCCTCTGCGGCCAGCAGGGTGATGGAGGACAACCGGGCGAGCTTGCACAGGAAGCCGCGATTGTCGTCCAGCCGTTGCCGGTCGGTGTCGTCACCATTGTGCAGGAACACATCCAGCGGTTTGCCCGGCGGAATATTCATTTCGCCGCGGATATTGCGCACGGCGGTAATGACCGCCTTGATCCAGGCGATGTCGGTTTCTGCAGTGCTGTCGAGACGACGGTCATCGGCTGCCGGATAGGGCTGCAGCATGATGCTGCTGCTTGCGGTGAAGCCCTCGACACCGGCCAGCGGCGCAATACGTTGCCATATCTCTTCGGTGATAAAGGGCATGAAGGGATGCGCCATACGCAGCAGGGCTTCCAGTACACGCAGCAGGGTACGGCGCGTGCCGCGCTTGCGTGCCTCGCTGTAGTCGTCGCCATACAGCACCGGCTTGGACAGCTCCAGATACCAGTCGCAGTATTCGTTCCAGATAAATTCGTAGGCAGCATGCGAGGCCTGATCGAAGCGGAAGCTGTCCAGGGCGTCGCGGACTTCGGTTTCGCAACGTTGCAGGGCGGAGATGATCCAGCGATCCGCCAGGCCCAGCTCTACGTCGCCGCTCAGGCCGCAGTCCTCACTCTCGGTGTTCATGACCACGTAACGGGCGGCGTTCCAGATCTTGTTGCAGAAGTTGCGGAAGCCTTCGATGCGGCCCATGTCCCACTTGATGTCACGGCCGGTGGCAGCCAGCGACAGGAAAGTAAAGCGCAGGGCGTCAGTGCCGTAGGCGGCAATGCCGTCCGGGAATTCCTTGCGCGTCTGTTTCTCGATGCGTGCGGCCATTTGCGGCTGCATCAGGCCGCCGGTACGTTTGGCCACCAGATCGTCCAGGCTGATGCCGTCGATCAGGTCCAGCGGGTCCAGCACGTTGCCTTTCGACTTGGACATCTTGTGGCCTTCGGCATCGCGCACCAGGCCGTGCACATAGACGGTCTTGAAAGGCACCTCGCCACGGAATTTCAGTGTCATCATGATCATCCGGGCGACCCAGAAGAAAATGATGTCAAAGCCGGTGACCAGCACATTGCTGGGATGGAAGGTTTTCAGTTCCGGCGTATCGTCCGGCCAGCCCAGCGTCGAGAAGGTCCACAGTGCCGAGCTGAACCAGGTGTCCAGCACGTCGTTGTCCTGGGTCAGCGGCGTGTCGCCCAGGGCATGCTTCTGGCGCACCTCGGCTTCGCTGCGACCGACATAGATGTTGCCCGCATCGTCGTACCAGGCGGGGATGCGGTGGCCCCACCACAGCTGCCGGGAAATACACCAGTCCTGCAGATCGCGCATCCAGGAGAAGTACATGTTTTCGTACTGCTTCGGCACGAACTGGATACTGCCGTTTTCTACCGCCTCGATGGCGGGTCTGGCGAGGCTCTCGACGGCCACGAACCACTGATCGGTCAGGTAGGGTTCGATGACGACGCCGGAGCGGTCGCCGCGCGGCACCATCAGTTTGTGGTCGTTGACCTTCTCCAGCAGCCCGAGGGCATCGAGATCGCTGACGATCTGTTTGCGGGCCGCATAGCGATCCATACCGCGATAGGCTTCCGGCGCTTCGTCATTGATGCAGGCATCGACGGTCAGGATGTTGATCATCGGCAGGTTGTGACGCTTGCCGACGTCATAGTCGTTGAAGTCGTGGGCCGGGGTGATCTTGACGCAACCGGAGCCAAAGTCCGGGTCGACGTAATCGTCGGCAATGATCGGGATGTCGCGTTCGGCCAGCGGCAGGCGCACGGTCTTGCCGATCATGTCCTTGTAGCGTGGATCTTCCGGGTGAACCGCCACGGCGGTGTCGCCGAGCATGGTTTCCGGGCGTGTGGTGGCGACCACGAGATGTCCGGAGCCATCGGTCAGCGGGTAGCGGAAATGCCACATGTGACCCTGCTCTTCATGATTTTCCACTTCCAGATCGGAAATGGCGGTGTGCAGGGTCGGGTCCCAGTTCACCAGGCGCTTGCCGCGATAAATCAGGCCTTCTTCGTGCAGGCGCACAAAGGCTTCCTGCACCGCACGCGACAGGCCTTCATCCATGGTAAAGCGCTCGCGTGACCAGTCCAGCGATGAACCCAGACGGCGCAGCTGACCGGTGATGGTGCCGCCGGATTCCGCCTTCCACTCCCAGATGCGCTCGATAAAGGCGTCGCGGCCCAGGTCGTGGCGGCTCTTGCCTTCGGCGGCCAGCTTGCGCTCCACCACCATCTGGGTGGCGATACCGGCATGATCGGTGCCGGGTTGCCACAGGGTGTTGCGGCCCTGCATGCGGCGGTAGCGAATCAGCGTGTCCATGACCGCATTGTTGAAGCCATGCCCCATGTGCAGGGAGCCGGTCACATTCGGCGGCGGGATCATGATGCTGTAGGGCTCGCCTTCGCCGCGTGGGGCGAAGTGGCCAGCGTCTTCCCAGCGCTGATACCAGCGGGTCTCGATAGCGTCGGGTTGGTAGGTTTTATCCATGGTGTGAGGCGTGCCAGCTCTGCTCAACGGAAGCCGGCGATTATACAGGGATACGCCTCAGGCGTCGTCCTTACAGGCCGTCCTTGCCCAGCAGGCTGCGGGTCAGGCGGTCGCGCAGTTCGCGTTCGATACGCGGCAGCCACACAGCCAGGATTTCATCGACGGCGGCGCGCACCTCGCTGTCTGACGGCTGTGCGGGCACCGCCGGACGGGTCGTCGCAGCCGACTGGGGCGGTGGGCGCAGGCTGTCGGGCGTATGCGCACGGTGCTGTGCCAGGCGCTCCATGGTCTGGCGCGGCAAAAAGGGATTCTCACGCTCTGCCAGCACCTGATGCACGGGATCAGCGCTTGCCGGGCGCACGGTCTGGGCTGGCGCTTGCCTGAGCGGGGGCTGGGTTCGGGCCGGGGCCGTTGCGGGGGGCTGGCGAGGTGGCGCCGCGGTGCGCACCGGCTCGGGAGGGGTTTCCGGCTCAAGCAGGGGAATGTCCAGGCCGTCACCCAGCAAGGCGCGAATGTCGTCCAGCTCGTTCAGCAGCGGCAGATCTGACGGCGGAAAGCGGTTATCACTGCTCATGCGGTGGCCCGTATAAAGGTGGTCTGACTGAACGTTCGGAAATACCCCGTCAATATTGTGTGCAGAAGGCGTGATAGCGGCAAGCGGGGGGCCTCCGCGGCGCCAAGCAGATCACATTTTGGCCACGCCTTACAGGCGGTGGTCGGTCACCGGGTAGCCACGATCGCGGTAAAAGGCCCAGCGTGCCCGGCCTTGCTTGCGGCCCTGGGGGTCGCCGCAGATCATTTCTGCCACGCGGCTGAAGCGCGCGTAGAAGTCCGGTACCTCGCTGGCCAGATTGATCAGCACGTCATGGTGTTCGCCGGGGTCGTCGCCATGACCGAGCACGACCGGACTGGCGGCCGCCGCGTCACTGCCCAGCAGCGCGTGGGGCAGGAAGCTGGCCGCCGGTTCGGCCCAGAAGTGCGCATCCAGCGCCTCGGCCTCGGCCGCCGAGGCCACATGGATGTACACCCGGCGCTGCTGGCGCCAGGCCTTCTCGGCAATGCGCCAGGCCAGGCTGGCGCGTACCCCGGGGGTGTCCGTGATGTAGAACAGGATTTCGGTCACTGGCCCGCCAGATTCATCAGATAACGGGTCAGCATGGGTACCGGGCGGCCGGTGGCGCCTTTCTGTTTGCCACCGCTGACCCATGCGGTGCCAGCAATGTCCAGGTGAGCCCAGCTGACCTCTTTGGTGAAGCGTGACAGGAAGCAGGCGGCGGTGATGGAGCCGGCTTTGGGCCCGCCGATATTGGCCATGTCGGCAAACGGGCTGTCCAGTTGCTCCTGGTAGTCGTCCCACAGCGGCATCGGCCAGCCACGGTCGCCGCACTCGTCACCGGCCACCAGGAGTGCCTGCGCCAGCTCCGCATCGTTGGCGTAGACGGCCTGCGCGTGGGCGCCCAGGGCGATCACGCAAGCGCCGGTCAGGGTGGCGATATCCACGACAGCGCTGGGCTCGTATTTCTGCTGCACATAGGTCAACGCATCGCACAGCACCAGGCGGCCTTCGGCGTCGGTGTTGAGGATTTCCACGGTCTGGCCGGACAGGGTGCGGACGATGTCCCCGGGGCGTGAGGCGCGGCCATCAGGCATGTTTTCGGCAGCCACGACCACGGCGACCAGGTTGATAGGCAGGCCCAGCTCACACACCGCCTTCACGGTGCCGAAGACGCTGGCAGCGCCGCACATGTCGTATTTCATCTCGTCCATGCTGGCGCCCGGCTTCAATGAGATGCCACCGGTATCGAAAGTGATGCCCTTGCCCACCAGCGCCACGGGGTCGCCCTTGCCACCCTGATACTCGAAAATCATGATCTGGCCATCGCGCTCACTGCCCCGGGCGACGGAGCAGAAGGCGCCCATGCCCAGCTTCTCGGCCTGCTTTTCACTCAGGGTTTTCAGTTTCAACGCCGGATAGGCGGCGGCCAGGGCCTTGGCCTGCTCCACCAGATAATCCGGGTGGCAGACGTTCGGCGGGCAGTTGCCCAGATCTTTGGCCAACGCCATGCCGGCGGCGATGGCGGTGCCGGCCGCCACGGCTTTTTTCGCCTGGGCGGCGGGCAGTTCGCTGAGGAAGGTGAAGCGCTTGAGGGCGGGGGCTGGCGCGGCATCGCCGCGGTAGATGTCGTAGCGGTAGCCGGCATCGGCCACGGCGCGGGCCGCTTCACGCAGTACACCGGCGCCGTCCTGTTCCTTCACTTCGATATTGCCGAGCCACCAGGCGGCACTTTTGGCGCCGGTGCTGGCCACGCCCTTGGCCACACTGGCGGCCAGTTGCAGGAAGGCCACCACATTCAGCGGTGCGTCGCTGCCGGTGCCCACCAGCAGCAGACGTCGCGCGGCCAGTCCGGCGGGGCGTTGCAGCAGCAGGGTCTGGTGCTTGCTGCCCTTGAAATCGCCGTCCTTCACGCAGTCGCTGATCAGTGCACGGGTTTCCTCGGGCAGGGCGGCGGGCAGGGTCTCGGCGCCCTTGTTGAGGGTGACCACCAGGCAGTCCACCTTGAGTTGAGCTGGCTGTTTGCTGCTGACCGTGTAGTCCATGGAGACTCCGTAAGTATAAAGGCGGGATGAAAGTGCTGTTGATGCTAGCAGATAAGCCGCGCCAACGGCATGTGCCTGAAGCGCCGGACGTGGGTTACAATGCGCGCTGGCATGATTCCGGCACTCACACCCTGGCATTCAGGACGCCCCTTGATTCTTTACCGCTATATCAACAGGCAGTTGTTCATGACCACCGTGGTCGTCACCTTTGTGCTGGTGATGGTGTTGGTGAGCGGCCGTTTCATTCGCTATCTGGCGTCAGCGGCGGTGGGCGACATTGACGTCAATGCGCTGTTTCTGGTGATGGCCTTCCGTTTGCCCGAATTCATGCAGATGATCCTGCCGTTGTCGTTGTTCATCGGTGTCCTGCTGGTGCTGGGGCGCATGTATGCCGAGAACGAAATGGTGGTGCTGCGCGCCTGCGGCGTCAGCCAGCAGCGGCTGATCCGCGCCATGGCGGCGCCGCTGGCGGTCACTACCCTGGTAATCGGTTTCTTCGCCCTGTACGTCACGCCGATGGCAGACGGCGAGGTCACGCGCATCTTCGAGGAACAGCGCGGGCGCTCGGTGCTGGAGCTGCTGACGCCGGGTCGCTTTCACGTGCGCGGCTCCGGTAACAGCTACCAGGCGACCTATGCCGAAGGCCTGGATCGCGACAAGGGCCTGCTTGAGCGCGTCTTCATTTCTGATTTCCGCACCACGGATGACGACGGGCAGAGTGAGATGCTGACGGTCTGGGCGGAGACCGGGCGGCTGATCAATCACGAAGGCCTGACCTATCTGGAATTGCTGGATGGTCACCAGTACAGCGGCCAGCCTGGCGATGGCGATTTCCGCCGGGTGCTGTTCGAGCGTGCGCTGGTGCGGGTGGGCGAGGAGCGCAGCATGCCGCGTCCGCCAGCGATCCGTGCACAGGGCACCGATGCCCTGCTGGCGCGGATGGATGAACCCGAAGCCTATGCCGAACTGCAGTGGCGCATTGCGCTGGTGCTGCTGGTGCCGGTGATGACCATCGCGGCTATCCCTCTGGCCCGGGTCAATCCACGTCAGGGACGCTTCGGCAAGCTGATCCCGGCCGTGCTCGTCTATCTGTTCTATGTGGGGCTGATCATGGTGGTACGCGGCTGGGTGGAAGATACCCCCACGGCCGAGCGGCCCTTCTGGTATCACACCGGCTGGGTGCATCTGGTGGCGATCCTGCTGGTGGCCAGCCTGTATCTGTGGCCGGTGATGCGCGCCCGCAGCAAGGGAGTCTCCAGCGGATGAAGCTGATCCGGCGATATCTCTGGAATGCCGTGATGCTGCCGTCGCTGGCGGTGCTGGGCATCCTGCTGGCACTGGATGGCCTGTTCGGTTTCATTGATGAACTGGGCAGCCTGCGCGCTGATTATCAGGTCATGCAGGCGCTGCAGTATGTTGTCACCACCATGCCCGGTACAGCGCATGAATTCCTGCCCATGGCGGTGTTGCTGGGCACGCTGCTCGGGCTGGGGGTGCTGGCCAGCAGCGGCGAGTTGACCATTGTGCGCGGCGCCGGACTGTCGCCACGGCGCATCAGCTGGCTGGTGATACGTCCCGCCGTACTGTTGCTGCTGGTCGGGATGCTGGTGGGGGAGTATGTGGTGCCCTGGACCGAGCGGGTGGCAGAGAGTCGCCGTGCCATTGCCGAGCGTGGCGAGGATATCACCTTCCGGTCCCGTTCCGGCTTCTGGCACCGCGAGGGCAGTGAGTTCATTCATATCAGCGCCGTGCAGTCGGATGTGCTGCATGGCGTGACCCGCTACCGGTTCGAGGATGACCGTACGCTGGCGGAAACCCAGTTCATTCGCCGTGGTGAGTACCGCGACGGTCGCTGGCATACGGTGGATGTGGTGGGCACACGGCTTTATGACGACCGTACGGAACCCTATGCCCGTGACGACGATGTCTGGGAGTCGGAACTGACTCCGGACCTGTTGTCGATCATTGTGCTCGACCCTGACAGTCTTGCGCTGGTGAAAATCTGGGAGTACGCCAGCTACCTGCGCCGCCAGGGGCTTGAAGCGGGCGAGTATCTGTTGTCGTTCTGGCAGAAGCTGCTGATGCCGTTTGCGACCCTGGGGATGATCCTGATCGCCGTATCCTTCATCTTCGGGCCGTTGCGGGAAGTCAGCATGGGCCTGCGCCTGACCACCGGCATCATCGCCGGCATGGTGTTCCATTATGGCCAGCAGTTCATCGGCCATGTCTCACTGATCTTCAATATGCCGCCCTTGATGGCGGCCCTGGTCCCGGCCCTGGCCTGTCTGGTCACCGGCATCTGGTTGCTGGGCCGTATCCGCTGAAGCGTAAAGGCGCTATTTGCGCGCTTTGGGCGGCTTCGGCAGCGTCAGGGTGCAGGTGCCGGAGAGACGGTCGTGCAGTGTCTGGCGCGGCGGCAACAGCGCCAGCAGATAGCCTGCGCCCAGTGTGATCCAGGTCAACAAGCCCGCAAAAAATCGTAACAGGGTGTGTTTCAGACGCAGCGATTCGCCGCCCGTGGCCTGCACCTGGATACGCCAGGCGCGCATGCCCAGGGTCTGGCCGCCGTGCAGCCAGAACCAGGCATAGAAGGCCCAGATCTCCAGCAGCAGGATCGGCAGCAGTATGCCCTGCAAGACCCATTGCGGTGGCCGCTCGATCCCGCCACGGTCTTCCATCGGCAGGCCCAGGGTGTTGTACAGGGTGATCAGCAGCCCGGTGGTGATCATCACCAGGGCGATCAGCAACAGCAAGTCGTAGCCCAATGCCGCGAAACGGCGCCACAGCGGGGCCGGGGGTAGCGGTGTCATGAAACCTCACCCTTTGTCAAATGAGCCAAACGGGCGGGCAGTCTCCCGTGTTTTGCGCCGATTGACAATATGCGGCATGCTTGGGTCCACGTTCTGACTGTCAGGTCAACATGCTGAAGCGCTACCCCTTCGATCTGACAGCGTGAATATTGCGCGGCCCTGTTGGCCGCGATAACAACAACCGATACGGGACATGTTTGATGGATGTGCTGCAGCTTCTGGTCAGCGGCATCGCCAACGGCTGTATCTACGGTCTGCTGGCGCTGGGCTTCGTGCTGATCTACAAGGCATCGGAAGCGGTCAATTTTGCCCAGGGCGATATGCTCATGCTCGGGGCATTTCTCGGGATCACCTTTATCAATACCGGTTACGCGGACATGCCCTTCCTGCTGGGTCTGGTGTGCGCGGCGCTGGTGCTCGGGGTGTTCGGCTATCTGCTGGAGCGCTTCGTGCTGCGCGGCATTTTTGGTCAGCCGCAGTTTGCCATGGTGATCCTGACCATTGCGCTGGGTTTCCTCATGCGCTTCTTCGCCGGCACGGTCTGGGGTCACAACCCCATGTCGCTGGAGACGCCGTTCACCGGGCAGGTGCTGCGCGCCGGGGGGCTGATCATCCCGATGGTGGATGCCGTGATCATCGGCGCGACGGTATTGCTGACCACGGTGCTTTACTTCTTTTTCGCGCGTACTCGCCTTGGCGTGGCCATGCAGGCCAGCAGCCAGAATCAGATGGCGGCCTACTACATGGGCATTCCCGTGAAGCGGGTCAACGCCATCGTCTGGGCCCTGGCGGGGGTCGTCGCGGCCATTGCCGGGGTGCTGTTCGCTGCCAAGGGGGCGGTGGAGCCGTCAGTTGGTCTGCTGTTCGGTATCAAGGCCTTTGCCGCCGCCGTGATTGGCGGGCTGGGCTCCCTGCCGGGCGCGCTGGTGGGGGGCTTGCTGGTGGGTATCGTCGAGCCCTTCGCCGGGCGTTATCTGCCCAGCGGTTTCGGGCAGGTCGCGCCTTACGTGCTGATGTTGGCGGTGCTGATCCTGCGTCCGGGCGGTTTGTTCGCCCAGGTCAGCCAGAAGAAAGTGTAGGGCGGGGGCGCAATCAATGAGAGTTCAGTTCAAGAGCAGTTACGACGACGACATCAATCTGTTTCAGGACAACCGGCATCGCATCCAGTACGGCATCCTGATCCTGTTGGCGATCGCGGCGCCTTTCGTGTTGCCAGAGTACTTTGTCGGTGAGTTGACCCAGATCGCCATCTGGTCGCTGGCCGGTCTCGGCCTGATGCTGCTGGTGGGTCACACCGGCCAGGTCAGCCTCGGCCATGCGGCGTTCATGGCCATCGGTGCTTTTGCCAATATCGCGCTGATGACGCGCGGCTGGCCGTTTATCCCGGCGCTGATTGCCAGTGCCGTGATTACGGGGGTGGCCGGGGCGGTACTGGCGCGGCCGCTGCTGCGCATGACCGGCATTTACCTGGCCATCGCTACCCTGGCGTTGAGCGTGATTATCGAGGATATCGCCATCATCGCCGAACCGGTGACGGGCGGGGTCAGCGGTGTGTTTGCGCCCATCATCGAGCTGTTCGGCTACGAGATCGACCGCTACGGCACGCCCACCGCTTTCTACTATCTGTGTCTGGGGGTGTTGCTGCTGGTGACGCTGATGTACGCCAATCTGCTGCGCTCACCCACCGGTCGTGCCTTTCTGGCGGTGCGTGACAGCGAGGTTTCCGCGCGGGCGCTGGGCGTGAACGTGGCCAATACCAAGACGCTGGCCTTCACCTTGTCCTGCGCCATCACCGGGCTTGCCGGGGCGTTGTACGCCCACATGGTGCAGGTGGTGAATTACGAAAGCTTCCTGATCCTGATTTCCATCACGCTGCTGCTGCAGGTGGTGATCGGCGGGCTGGGCTCCATGCACGGTGCTTTCCTGGGGGCTATGGTGGTGGTGCTGCTGCCCCAGGTGATCGCGACCCTGCGAGACCTGGTCAACGCGCACACCCCGATTGCGCTGGGCAACTATCCGGGTATGGACATGGCGGCCTTTGCCCTGATCATTCTGATCATGGTGATCTATGAGCCGCGTGGCCTTTATGGTGTCTGGCTGAAGGTGCGCACCTGGTTCCAGCTGTTTCCGCTGTACCGCAAGGGCATGTTCCGCCGCTCCCGTACTTACCTGAAAACGGAGCGCATGCGATGAGTCTGTTACAGGTCGAGAATCTGTCCATTGCCTTCGGCGGCGTCAAGGCCGTCGATGGCGTCAGTTTCACTGTGGAAGCCGGTGAAGTTTTCACGATTGTCGGGCCGAATGGCGCCGGCAAATCCACCATCTTCAATCTGATCAGCCGACTGTACGAACCCAGTGGCGGCCGTATCGTTTTCGACGGTCAGGAGATCACTCGTCTGCCAGCGCACAAGATCGCGCCACTGGGCATCGCCCGGACCTTCCAGAATATCGAGCTGTTCGATCACTCTACGGTGCTGCAGAACCTGCTGATGGGGCGGCATGTGCGCCGCAAGACGCTATGGCTGGAAGACATGCTGTTCATGCCACGCGTGCGTCGCGCTGAGCGCGAGCATCGTCGCCATGTGGAAGAAGTGATCGATTTCCTGGGGCTGGCCGCCTATCGCGAAAAGCTGATCGCCGGTTTGCCCTATGGCGTGCGCAAGGTGGTGGAAATCGCTCGCGCCCTGTCGTCGGGGCCGCGCCTGATCCTGCTGGATGAACCGGCCTCGGGGTTGAGCGTGGAAGAAACCAAGGACATGGCCTGGTGGATCGAGGACATGCAGAAGGATCTGGGCCTGACCATCCTGATGGTGGAGCACGATATGAGTCTGGTATCGCGGGTCTCCGATCGCGTGCTGGCGGTGGCCGAAGGCAAGCCGCTGGCGCTGGGCACCTCTGCTGAAGTGCAGGCAGACCCGCGTGTGATCGAAGCCTATCTGGGTGCGGAGGAAACGGCATGACGATTACGCTGGAAGTCCGCAACCTGGAAGCCTTCTATGGCCCGGTGATGGCCCTGCGCGGGGTGTCGCTGTCGGTACCGGAAGGCAAGATCGTGACCATTCTCGGTTCCAACGGGGCAGGGAAGACCACCCTGATGAAAACGGTCTCCGGATCGCTGGCGCCCCGCAAGGGCACCGTGACGTTTCATGGCGAGCAGATCGGTGGCAGCGAGCCGGATGTGCTGGTGCGCAAGGGCATTGCCCATGTGCCGGAAGGGCGCGAAGTCTTTCCATTCCTGACGGTGGCCGAGAACCTGGCCATGGGCGCCTATACGCGCCGCGACAGGGACGGTGTGGCCGCCGACATCGAGATGGTCTACGACTATTTCCCGGTACTGCGCGAGCGGCGCAGCCAGCCGGCGGGCACCCTGTCCGGCGGCCAGCAGCAGATGCTGGCCATTGGCCGGGGGCTGATGTCGCGACCGAGGCTGATGCTGCTGGACGAACCGTCCCTGGGGTTGTCGCCGCTGTTGGTGAAAGAAATCTTCGCCATTATCCGCCGACTTAACCAGGAGCAGGGCGTGACCATGCTGCTGGTGGAGCAGAATGCCCGGGTGGCATTGCAGACCGCCGATCACGGTTATGTGCTGGAAACCGGCCGTATCGTGATGGACGGCTCGGCGGACAAGCTGCTCGCCTCGGAAGATATCCGTGAGTTTTATCTTGGCCAGTCGGCTGATAGTGACCGACCGGAAAAACGCTGGAAACGCAAGAAGACCTGGCGCTGATGACGACAAAAAACGACACCACAGTATACGTCGATGGCTGCGACACCATGACCAAACTCTGGCGCAAGAAGTGCCTGGAGCGCGGCGCGCGTATCGCCCATCGGGAAAAGCATCTGGGCATCTGGCAGGCAAGCACCTGGCAGGACTACTACGAGCGCGCTCGCGCCATCGGTGTGGCGCTGCTTGAGCTGGGCCTGGAGCGTGGCCAACCGGTTTCGATCCTCAGTGAGGACAATAAGGAGTGGCTCTACTGCGACATGGGCATTGCCGGGGCGGGCGGTATCTCCAACGGCGTCTATACCACGGACAGCGCCGAGCAGCTTGCCTACCTGGTGAATGATTCCGGATCTGCCTTCCTGTTTGTCGAGAACGATGAGCAGCTGGACAAATACCTGCAGGTGCGCGATCAGGTGCCCACCCTGAAAAAGGTGATCGTGTTTGATCGCAAGGGGTTGCGTGATTTCGATGACCCCATGGTGATGTTCATTGATGACCTGTATGCCCTGGGTAACGGCGTGGCCGATGCGGAGGCACGTTTCAGTGGCGCTATCGAGGCCAGTCAGCCGGATGATATCCGCATGCTGATCTACACCTCCGGCACCACCGGCGCACCGAAAGGGGCCATGATCAGCCACCGCAACATCCTGTTCCAGTTGCAGGCTGGCGAGAAGATGCTGGGCATCAACGACAGCGATGAGCAGCTCTGCTTCCTGCCGCTGTGTCATATTCTGGAGCGACTGGTGTCCGTGGAAATGCCGACTTATGTCGGCTCCACCGTCAACTTTGCCGAGAGCCCGGAAACCGTCTTCGACAACCTGCGCGAAGTGTCGCCGCACACCTTCACCGCCGTGCCTCGCTTGTGGGAAAAGATCTACAGCGCGCTGATCAACCAGCGTAATGAAGGCACCCGCCTGGGGCAGTGGGCGTTCGACCGTGCCATCGCAGCAGGGTTGGCCTATCGGGGCACGAAAACACCCTCGTTCGTGCAGCGCCTGCAGTATGGGCTCTGGAACCTGCTGGTGCTGCGCAACGTGCGGGAAATGATCGGCATGGCCAATATCCGCCGGGCCACCACCGGCGCGGCGCCGATTGCACCGGACCTGATTCGCTGGTTCGATGCACTGGGTGTGCCGCTGTTCGAAGGTTACGGCATGACCGAGAGCACCGGCGTGATTTCCCTGAATACCGAGGAACGCAGCCAGGTGGGCAGCGTGGGTCATCTGCTGCCCGGCACCGAGGTGCGTATTTCTGAAAAAGGCGAAGTGCTGGTGCGTGGCGGCCATGTGTTTGCCGGCTACTGGCGCAAGCCGGAAAAGACCGCCGAAGATATTCGCGATGGCTGGTTGCACACCGGCGATATGGGCCGGTTTGAAGATGGCATGCTGACCATTACCGGGCGTATCAAGGACATCATCATTACGGCAGGCGGCAAGAACATCACGCCCGCCGAGATCGAGAGCAAGCTCAAGTTCTCGCCCTATATCTCTGATGCCGTCGTGATCGGCGACCAGCGCAAGTATCTGACCTGCCTGATCATGATCGACCAGGAAAATGTGGAGAAGTATGCCCAGGCGCGCCAGGTGCCCTTCTCGGACTTTGCGTCACTGTGCCGGGCGAAGGAAGTGGTCGAGCTGGTGGACGGGATTGTGCAGGAGGCCAACAAGTCCTTCGCCCAGGTGGAACAGATCAAGTATTTCCGCTTGATTGATGTGCTGCTCACCGCCGAGGATGAAGAGCTGACGGCCACCATGAAGCTCAAGCGCTCCTTCGTGGAGAAGAAGCACAAGGCCCTGATTGACGATATGTACTGACCCCAGGTAATGGAGACGCGACCGTTCCGGTCGCAGGAGAGAGACGATGAAACGTGTACTGATAGGGCTTCTGGCCCTGACGGCAGCTTCAGCAGTATCGGCACAGCGTGGCGTTACCGACAACGAAATCGTGGTGGGTGGCATGCATGACCTGTCCGGTGTGTTCTCGGCATTTTCCGTGCCGGCAGTGCGTGCCGCCCAGCAGTATTTCGCCGAAGTGAACGCAGAAGGCGGCGTGCATGGCCGACGTATTCGCTACATTGTGGAAGATCACGGTTATCAGGTGCCGCGTGCGGTGCAGGCGTCGAACAAGCTGGTCAACCGTGACCGCGTGTTTGCCATGCTGATGAACATGGGCACTCCGCACAATCTGGCAGCGTTCCGGGTCATGGACCGTCAGGATGTGCCGAACCTGTTCCCGCTGGCGCTGTCTCGCCAGATGCAGGAAGAAGGCGCCTTCAATCGCCGCTTCGTTTATTCCTCCAGCTATTACCACCAGGTGCGTACGGCCCTGGAGTGGATGGCCGAAGAGAAGGGCATCGAGCGCCTGTGCATCATGTATATCCCGTCCGACTTCGGGGAGGAAGTACACCAGGCCAGCAAGGACGTGGCGGAAAATACCAGCATGAGTCTGGTCGCCGCGACCTCGCATCGCCCGGACGAGAGTGATTTCTCGGGCACCCTGTCACGCCTGCGTTCACGCGACTGCGAACTGGTCGTGCTGGCAGTGGCTATTCGCCCGATCATTTCCGTGATGGCCACCGCGCGGGACATGGGCTGGGATGACGTCAAGTTCATGGTCTCCCCGGCAGGCTTCCATTCCGCCGTGGCGGCGGCGCCTGGTGGTGTGACCGAAGGCCTGTACGGCCCGGCGGCGGGTGAGGACATCTACAGCCGCATTGATGAGCCGGCTGTGGCCGAGTGGGTTGAAGCCTATCGCAAGGCACATGGCGAGCGGCCGAATACCGGCGCGGCCCTGGGCCGGACCATCGCTGAGGTCTTTGTGCGCGGTCTCGAGGCGGCCGGGCGTGACCTGACCGTGGATTCGCTGGTGGCTGCGCTGGAAACGCTGGATTACGAAGATCCGATCTCCGGCGCGCGTGTGGTCATGAATGCGGACAACCACGAAGCTATCAGCGGCGTCTATGTGTCGCAGGTGCAGAACGGCGTCTGGAATCTGGTCGAGGTGCTGGAACAGCGCTGAGGCGGGTGAGCCTGCAATAAACAAAAAGGGGCGGCCCGTTGGCCGCCCCTTTTCTTTGTATCTGGTACCAGAGGCCGGACTCGAACCGGCACGGGTTTTACCCCAACGGATTTTGAATCCGTCGTGTCTACCAATTTCACCACTCTGGCACGGGCGGGCAGTATACCAAGACTGGGGCGGCTTGGAAGCCGTAACTGGCAGATGGCGGGGATGATCTGTATCCTTGCGGTCCCGCTGAGTAGCACGTGCCGGTAAAGTACGATGCAAGTTGCTGATTTTGATTTCCACCTGCCGGAGCACCTGATTGCCCGGCGCCCCACCCCGGAACGGCCCGGTTCACGCCTGCTGACCCTCACCCGTGACGGTCTGGCCCACCGCCGTTTCCCCGACCTGCTGACCCTGCTGCGCCCCGGTGATTTGCTGGTGTTCAACGATACCCGGGTGATTCCGGCACGCCTGTTTGGCCACAAGGCCAGCGGCGGGCGCATCGAGGTACTGATCGAGCGACTGCTGGACACGCACGGGGCGTTGGCCCATGTGCGAGCCTCCAAGGCGCCGAAGCCGGGCACCCGTCTGCTGTTTGACGAGGGGGTCAGCGCCACCATGGTGGCGCGCCAGGGCGAGCTGTTCGAGCTGGCCTTCGACGGCGACGAGGACCTGCTCGCGGTGCTGGATCGTATCGGCCATATGCCGCTGCCGCCTTATATCGATCGCCCGGACGACGAGCAGGACCTGACCCGATACCAGACGGTCTACGCGCGCCACCCCGGCGCTGTAGCGGCTCCCACCGCCGGGCTGCATTTCGATGAGGCCCTGCTGGCGGCTCTGGCGGAACAGGGCGTGCAGACAGCGTTCGTGACGCTGCATGTGGGGGCGGGCACCTTCCAGCCGGTCCGGGCGGAAGCGGTGGAAGATCACATCATGCACAGCGAGCGCTATCAGGTACCGGCCAGTCTGGTTGATCAGGTGGCCCGGGTGCGCGCTGCTGGCGGCCGTGTCGTGGCGGTGGGCACCACCTCGCTGCGCGCGCTGGAATCCGCCAGTGCGGGCGGGGCGCTGGCGGCAGGGCAGGGCGAAACCGATATCTTCATCTATCCGGGCTATCGTTTCCGCTGTGTCGATGCGCTGGTCACCAATTTCCACCTGCCGCGCTCCACCCTGCTGATGCTGGTCAGCGCGTTGGCAGGTCGCGAGCGCATTCTGGCGGCCTACGCCGAGGCGGTGGCGCAGGAATACCGATTCTTCAGTTACGGCGATGCCATGTTCATCGAGCGCAGAGGGGAGGACGACGGATGTCGCGCATGACGTTTGATCTGCTGGGCCGCGACGGCGCGGCCCGTCGCGGGCGCATGACCTTCCCCCGGGGCACCGTGGAGACCCCGGCCTTCATGCCGGTGGGCACCTACGGCACGGTCAAGGCGATGTTGCCCCGGGATCTGCTGGAGACCGGCGCCGAGATCTGCCTGGGCAATACCTTCCATCTGATGTTACGGCCCGGCACCGAGATCGTTGAGGCGCACGGTTCCCTGCATGGCTTCATGCAGTGGCCGAAACCGATCCTCACCGACTCCGGCGGTTTCCAGGTGTTCAGCCTGGGAGAGCTGCGCAAGATCACCGAAGAGGGTGTGACCTTCCGCTCGCCGGTCAATGGCGACAAGGTCTTCCTGTCTCCGGAGCGCGCCATGCAGGTGCAGCACAGCCTGGGCAGCGATATCTGCATGATCTTCGACGAGTGCACGCCGTTCCCGGCCACCGAGCAACAGGCGCGCGATTCGATGGAGCTGTCGCTGCGCTGGGCCGCGCGCAGCAAGGCGGCCCATGAGGGCAACGATGCGGCCTGCTTCGGCATTGTCCAGGGCGGCATGTACCCGACGCTGCGGCGCGCTTCACTGGCGGGCCTGACCGATATCGGCTTTGACGGCTACGCCATCGGCGGTCTGTCGGTGGGGGAGCCGCAGGAAGAGATGCTGCGCATTCTGGGCGAGATCACGCCCGACATGCCGGCGCAGCGGCCGCGCTACCTGATGGGCGTGGGGCGCCCCGAAGACATCGTCGAGGCCGTGCGTCGTGGCATCGACATGTTCGACTGCGTGATGCCGACGCGCAATGCCCGCAACGGCCATCTGTTCACCCGTGAAGGCGTGATCCGCATCCGCAATGCCGCCCACCGGCACGACCAGCGCCCGCTGGACGAGCAGTGTGACTGCTATACCTGCCAGCATTTCAGTCGCAGCTATCTGCATCATCTGGATCGTTGCGGCGAAATGCTGGGCGCGCAGTTAGCGACCATTCACAACCTGCGCTACTACCAGCAACTGATGGCTGGATTGCGAGGGGCTATTGAAGCGGGTACATTGTCCGCCTTTGTCGATGACTTCTATCAGGCGCGGGGGCAGCAGACCCCCGCCCTCACCGATTTTCAGAACGGAGTAAACCCATGCACCTGATGACCCTGTTTGCCCGCCTGCCGGCGCGCACCCTGTTGGCTCTGGCCGGTATCCTGATGGCTTCCCCGGCGTTTGCAGAGGGCGGCCCTGGTGGCGGCGGTTTCGAGCTGATCTTCATCATCGTGATGATGGTGGTGTTCTACTTCTTCCTGATTCGTCCGCAGACCAAACGCGCCAAGGAACACCGCGAACTGGTGGGTGGCCTGGCCAAGGGCGATGAAGTCGTCACCAGCGGTGGCATCCTCGGCAAGATCAACAAGGTGACCGAGGACTATGTGGTGATCGAGATCGCCAACAATCTGGAAGTGAAGGTGCAGAAGCACGCCGTCCAGGCCACATTGCCGAAAGGCACCATCAAGTCAGTCTGATCTGCCGGAGAGTCCCATGACCCGCTACCCGCGCTGGAAATTTTTCCTGCTGGTGGCCGTGCTGGCCATTTGTGGCCTGTATGCCCTGCCCAACCTGTACCCGGACGCGCCGGCGATCCAGATCACCAGCTCCCAGGCGGGGGGCGAGGTGAATGAGCGCCAGATGGACCGGCTGTTCCGCGCGCTGGACGAGGCGGGTATCGAATACAGCGCCCCCGAGCGTGTCGGGGACTCCTGGCTGCTGCCGCTGACCGATAGCGAAGCCCAGCAGCGCGCCCGCGAACTGGCCCAGCGTACTCTGGGTCGTGATGTGGTGGTCGCCCAGAACCTGGCACCCACCACGCCGCAATGGTTGCGCCGGATCGGCGCCAGCCCGATGAACCTGGGTCTGGATCTGCGCGGCGGTGTGCACTTCCTGCTGCAGGTGGATATGGAAACCGCCATCGAGCAGCGGCTGGAATCCTGGGCCAATGAACTGCGCCTGCTGATGCGCGATGAAAACATCCGCTACCGTGAAGTCACCTACGACGAGCGCACGCTGACAGCACGCTTCGATAACAGCGGCGATCTGGATGCGGCCAACACGCGCATCCGCAATGAGTTCCGCGAATTCTCCGTCAGCCGTGACTCCGACAACCACACGCTGGTGCTGACCCTGACCTCGGACGCCATCACCGAGATTCAGGATTATGCGGTGGATCAGAACCGTACCGCCCTGAACAATCGGGTCAACGAGCTGGGTGTGGCCGAGCCGGTGGTGCAGCGCCAGGGCGCCGATCGCATCGTGGTGCAGTTGCCGGGCGTTCAGGACGCCAGTCAGGCGCGGCGTATCCTGGGCCGTACCGCGACGCTGGAATTCCGTCTGGTGGCGGATGATGTCGATCCGCGCCGCGCGCAGTCGGGCATTGCTCCGCCGGGTACCGAAATATTCCCGTTCAAGGGCGACGAGCGTAACCCGGTGATCCTGCGTCGGCAGAACATCGTCACCGGGGATCAGGTGACCAACGCGCGTATGGGCTATGACGAAAACGGCATGCCCGAGGTCAATATCACCCTGAATTCGGCCGGGGCTCGCAATATGCAGCGGGTCACCATGCGCAACATCAACAAGCCGATGGCGGTGCTGTTTATCGAAACGCGCACCGATATCGAAACCGTGATCAATGAAGAGGGCGAGCGCGAGCAGGTGGCGACCAGCAGCCGCGAAGCCTACGTGATCAACGTCGCCAATATCCGTGACACCTTGGGCAGCCGCTTCCGGATTACCGGGCTGGACAGCCCGGCGGAGGCCGCCGAACTGGCGCTGCTGCTGCGTGCGGGGGGTCTGGCCGCGCCGATCTATATTGCGGAAGAACGGACGGTGGGCCCCAGCCTGGGCGCAGACAACATTGAAGCCGGTCTGAATTCCATGATGCTGGGCATGGCCCTGGTGCTGCTGTTCATGGTGCTGCGCTACAAGGTGTTTGGCCTGGTGGCCAATGTCGCGCTGGTGGGCAACCTGGTGATCCTGGTCGGTGTCATGTCGCTGATTCCCGGCGCCACCCTGACGTTGCCCGGTATCGCCGGTATCGTGTTGACGGTGGGGATGGCGGTGGACGCCAACGTGCTGATCTTCGAGCGTATCCGTCAGGAAATGAAGTGGAACAACCAGCCGCCGTTACAGGCCATCGAGGCCGGTTACGGGCGTGCCTTCCAGACCATTCTGGATGCCAATATCACTACGCTGATCGTGGCGGTGATCCTGTTCGCCGCCGGTACCGGCTCGGTGCAGGGCTTCGCCGTGACGCTGTTCATCGGTATCGTCAGCTCCATGTTCACGGCGATTGTCGGTACCCGGGCGATCATCGATCTGATTTACGGTGGACGTGCGCGTGCACCCACAGCGTTGAGTATTTGAGCCATGGCTATTGCGATTCCTGATACCAATGTCGATTTTCTGCGCATAGCGAAACCGCTGGGCATCCTGTCGGTCGTGCTGGTCGTGGCGTCGATCTTCCTGCTGGGCACCCGTGGTCTGAATTTCGGCCTGGATTTTACCGGCGGCACCGTGGTGGAAGTGGGGGCGCCGCAGGATATTTCCCTGTCGGAGGTACGTGGTGTGCTGGCGGAAGGGGGCTATGGCGATGCTGTGGTCCAGCACTTCGGCTCAAGCCGCGATGTCATGGTGCGTATCCCCCCCCAGGAGACTGACGAACCGGACCAGGCTGGCCTGGAAGTGTTCGCGCTGGTGAGTGACGCCGTTCCGGATCTGGAACTGCGCCGGGTGGAGTTTGTCGGCCCCCAGGTGGGTGATGAGCTGCGCGACCAGTCCGGCCTCGCCATGCTCATGGCACTGGGGCTGATGCTGCTGTATGTCTGGTTCCGTTTTACCAACAAGTTCGGTGTGGCCACCGTGGCAGCATTGCTGCACGACGTGATCGTGGTGCTGGGGCTCTTCTCCCTGTTCCAGTGGTCGTTCGACCTGACGGTGCTGGCGGCGGTGCTGGCGCTGATCGGTTATTCGCTGAATGACTCCATCGTGGTGGCGGATCATATTCGCGATGACTTCCGGCATTCGCGCATGACCGATCCGGTGGCGATCATCAATCAGGCGCTGAACCGCACCCTGAGCCGGACGGTCGTCACCTCCTTCACCACCTTGCTGGTACTGGTTGCCCTGTACGTGTTTGGCGGCGAGACCATGCGTGGCTTCTCCATGGCGCTGATGGCGGGTGTGGTGATCGGTACCTATTCCTCCATCTATGTGGCCAGCAACGTGCTGATGCTGATGAACGTCAGCAAGGAAGACTTCATGGTGCCCCAGCAGGAGGAACTGGACGAGATGCCCTAGGGCCATCTCGTCCCGGGTCTAGAAATCCTGTTTGGCCATCCACGGGATGATGCGCTCGAAGGCGCGCTCGATATTGTCCAGTGAGGTGGAGTAACTGATGCGCAAGGCGTTGCTGCAACTGTCGCCGAAGGTATTCCCGGCGATGGTGCAGACGCGGGTTTCCTTGAGCATGCGCAGCGCTACATTGTCGCCATCAATCCCCTCGGGCAGTGACGGAAACAGATAGAAGGCGCCCTCCGGCGTGTAGCCGGTCAGATGGGGCGTCTGCGCCACCAGCTCCACCAGCCGGTCCCGGCGTCGCGTATATTCAGCCAGCATGTTATTGACGAAGGTGCGTTCGCCACGCAGTGCCGCCACGCCCGCCCATTGGCATGGTGTGTTGGCGACGGTCGTGGTGAACATGTGATAGCGGCGCAACTTGCGGATAGCGCCCTGGCTGGCCATCAGCCAGCCGATGCGCATGCCGGCCATGCTGAAGGTCTTGGAAAAACTCGACACCACCATGACATGGTCCAGATCGCTGCAGCAGGACAGCACGCTGGGATAATCGCGGCCGTCATACACCAGATGGTCATAGACCTCATCGCTGATCACATAGACACCCCGATAGGCGGCTTCCTTGACGATGGCTTCCACCGTTTCGCGTGGATAGATGGTGCCGGTGGGGTTGCTCGGTGAGTTGAGCACGATGGCATAGGTGTTCATGTCGATGGCGTCGATCACTTCCTGCGGATCGAGCTGGTGATTGTTCTCGGCGCGCGTCGGTATGCTTTTGACAATGCCGCCGTTCATGCGGATCAATGGCGCGTACAGCATGAAGGACGGGTCCGGGACGATAAACTCGCGCCCCGGCGCTGAGGTGGCGGTCAGCGCCAGATAAATGGCCTCGGTGGCGCCGGTGGTCACCAGAATATTTTCCGGTGTGAGGGGGCGCTGGCAACGCTCACCGTAGTATTCCGCCAGTGCCTCCAGCAGCTCTGGCAGGCCGGCGTCCATGGTGTAGCCGGTCTGCCCGGCTTGCAGTGCTTCCACGGCGGCGTCCACGACGTGCTGGGGCGCCGACATGTCCGGTTGACCGATGGACAGGTGAATGACGTCGTCCAGATTGGCGGCCAGATTCACCATGCGGCGAATGCCCGGTACCGGAATGGTCAGCAGTGCCGGATTCCAGATCGGGTCTTCGGATTCATAGAAGTCCAGGTCGAGTTTGCTCATGCGGCACCTTCCTGGTTCGCCGTGCGAGCGGCCGGGCTGGCGTTATCAAACGCGCGGGTGTCATCAAACAATGGCGGCCGTCGCAGCGTATCGGGCCTGGCCTTTTGCCAGGCCTGTCCGGCACGCAGCACCAGCGCATCCTCGAAACGACGGCCGACAATCTGCAGGCCGATGGGCAGGCCGTTGCTGGCCAGTCCGCAAGGCACGGACAGCGCAGGCTGGCCGGTCAGGTTGAAGGGATAGGTAAACGGGGTCCAGGTGGGCCAGCGGGTGCTGGGCCAGTCGCGCGGCACTTCTCGCCCGGTTTCGAAGGCCGTGATTGGCAGGGTCGGGGTCAGCAACAGATCATACTTGGTATGGAATACCGCCATGCGCTCGCTCAGCGCCATGCGTTCATTGACCGCGCCGAGATAATCCAGCATCGACAGCTGCGATGCCTTTTCCGCCACGCTGACCAGATTCGGGTCCATCAGGGCCCGTTTGCGGGCACTGAGATCGCGCATGGCATTGGCCGCGCCCCCGTAGAACAGGTGGCCGAAAGCGGCGAGGGGGTCGCTGAAACTGGGGTCCACTTCCACGACTTCAGCGCCGAGCTCACGAAACACGCTGGCGACCTCATTGAGCGCCTTTTCGATATCCGGATGCACGTCCACGTAACCGAGTGACGGGCTGAAGGCGACGCGCAGGCCGCGTATGCCGTCATCCAGGCCCTGCAGGTAGTCGATGTAGCGGCGCGGCGCGGCCTGGCTGTCGCGTGGATCGGCCTCGCAGAGTACGTTGAGCATCAGGGCGCAGTCTTCCACCGTCCAGGTCATGGGGCCGGCATGGGCCAGGCTGCCGAACGGGCTGGCCGGCCAGTGCGGCACTTCGCTGCAGGTGGGCTTGAGGCCGGTGATACCGCAGAAGGCCGCCGGGATGCGGATCGAGCCGCCGGCGTCGGTGCCCAGCGCCAGCGGGCCCATGCCCAGGGCCACCGCCGCCGCGCTGCCGCCACTGGAGCCGCCAGCGGTCAGGGTCGGGTCCCAGGGATTGTTGGTGGTGCCGCACAGCGGGCTGTCGGTGACGCCCTTCCAGCCGAACTCTGGCGTGGTCGTCTTGCCCAGGGGCACATAACCGTTGCGTTCCAGCGCAGCCACGCATGGCGAGCGTTTGCCCAGCGTGCTGTCCGGGTCGATCACGCGCGAACCTTTGACGGTGGGCCACATGGGCGTCAGGAACACATCCTTGACCGCAACCGGCACGCCGTCGATCAGCCCTTGCGGCGCGCCTTTGCGGTAGCGCGCTTCCGAAGCGCGGGCATACTCCAGCGTGGTATCCGGGTCGACCAGGCACCAGGCATTGGTGTGATGGTCCAGGCGCTGGATCTGCGCCAGCATGGCCTCCGTGACCTGTACCGGAGACAGGGTGCCGTCGCGAAACTGTTGCAGCATTTGCGTGGCGGTCAGGGTCAGCAGTGCCTGGCTCATCGTGCGCCTCCTAGATCGTGTTCCGGGATTTCACTTGATTCAACAGGGCCTCGCCGCGTTGCCAGCGAGCCAGATTGTCGATGAACTGTTCTGCCAGTGCGGCGCGCCAGCCGATGAAATCGCCAGCCATATGCGCCGATATCATGACATTGGGACAGGCCCAGAGAGGGTGCGATTCAGGCAGGGGTTCCTGCTCGAACACATCCAGGGCGGCGCCGGCGAGCAGCCCCTGATCCAGCGCCGCCATCAGGGCGTCGGTGTTCACGATGGGGCCACGCCCGACATTGATCAGTACGGCGCCCTGTTTGCAATGCCGGAACATGGCCTCGTCAAACAGGTTGCGGGTGGCCTCGGTGAGCGGTGCGGTGATGACCACATAATCGGCCTCGGCCAACAGCTCCGGCAGGGCGCTGTTGTCATGCAACTGGCCGAAGACCGCATCCTCGCGTGCGCGGCTGGCAATTCCAGATGTCTGCATGCCCACGCCCTGCAAGAGCCGCGCCACCTCACTGCCGATGCTGCCAGCGCCCACGATCAGCGCTTGAGCATTGCGGATCAACGCCGTGTCACGGTGCTGCCAGCGGCGCGCCCGCTGGTGTCGCAGGTTGCCGAGCGTGTCCTTGGCAAACAGCAACACGGCGCCGAGCACATATTCAGCAATACCGCGATCGAAGAGGCCGCGCGCGTTGGTCACGACAATATCGCTGCGCCGCACCGGCTCGATCATCACCGCATCGACCCCGGCGCTGGTGGCATGAATCCAGCGCAGCGGTGTCTGCGCGGGCCAGCACCGTTCCAGCATGCCGGTGCGGAAATCCGTGACCACCAGAATGTCAGCGCGTGTCAGCGCCTCCGTCAGCCCGGTGTCATCACGCACATGCAGCAGCGTGCACTGGGCGTCGAGCGTTTCCAGCCCTGGCAGCAGCTCTTCATCTTCGGCGGTGAGCACGGCGATCACGGGCGTATTCATAAGCTCAGGCCCCCGCACGGGTCAGGGCGCCTTCAAAGGCACGCACGGCGTCATCAATCTCGGTATTCTGCACGGTCAGGGGCGGTAGCCAGCGCACCACCTGGCCGTGGGTGCCGCAACGCAACAGCAACAGACCTTCGTCCTCCGCCGCACTGACCAGTTTGCCCGCCAGTTCGCCATCGGGCTGTCGCTCGCGGTTAGTGATTTCCATACCCAGCATCAGGCCCATGCCACGGATCTCGTCAATGCAGCTATGCCGTTGTTGCAGATCATGCAGTTGCTTGAGCATATGGGCACCGCGCTGCCGGGCGTTATCGACAAGGCTTTCCTCTTCGATGACATCCAGTGTGGCCAGTGCTGCGGCACAGGACACCGCGTTGGCGCCATAGGTGCCTCCCTGGGAGCCCGGCAGCCCTTTGCCCATCAGTGCCGTGCTGGCGGCCATCCCGGACAGCGGAAAACCGCTGGCCAGCCCCTTGGCGGTCAGCAGGATGTCCGGGACGATATCGAAGTGGCTGTGGCTCCAGAACGCCCCGGTGCGTCCGTAACCCGCCTGGATTTCATCGGCAATCAGCAGAATGCCATGGCGATCACAACGCTCGCGCAGCCCCTGCATGAAGGCCACGGTGGCGGGGTAGTAGCCGTATTCACCCTGCACGGGCTCGATGATCATCGCGGCCGTGTCGGCCGGGGTGGATTGGGTCAGAAACAGATGATCGAGTTCGCGCAGGCAGAACGCCACGGTCTCCTCTTCACTCCAGCCATAACGGTAGGTGTGGGGAAACGGGCTGAAGCAGACACCCGCCATCAACGGATGAAAGCCGGTGCGTACTTTCGTGGTCGAGGTGGTCAGGGCTGCTGCGGCGTTGGTGCGACCGTGGAAGCCGCCGGTAAAGGCAATGATATTGGTGCGCCCGGTGGCATGCCGCGCCAGGCGAATACCGGCTTCGACGGCTTCGCTGCCGGAATTGAACAGCGCAATCGCATCCAGCGATGTCGGCAACTTTTCATACAGCCGATCGGTGAGGGTATGCATACCGTCGTGACTGATGGTGGTGTACTGGCCGTGGATCAGCTTGCCCGCTTGCTCCCGCACGGCCTCCACCACGGTCGGATGGCAATGGCCGGTGCCGGTCACGCCGATACCGGAGGTGAAATCCAGCCAGCTGTTGCCGGCCTCGTCGTACAGATAGCAACCCTTGCCGTGATCGGCCTGGATGCGGCTGGACGGTTTCAGAAGCGGTGACAGGTGACTCATGCTGACCTCCGTCATGTCGTGAGCAATCGGTTCAGGTTGGCGGCAATGGCATCGGTGCCGCGTGGATGGTCGGCGTTGTCGGCCAGGTCCTGGCACAAGGCGTCGCGCAGGCGCGTGGCGGCCGTTCTGGCACTCGGGTCGTCCTCGCCCAGCCAGTCGAGCAGCATGGCAGCGCTGAACAGCATCGCGCGCGGGTCGGCCAGCCCCTCTCCGGCGATGTCTGGCGCACTGCCGTGGGTGGGTTCGAACAGCGGCGGGGTGTGGCGATCATCCGGATTGATATTGGCCGACGGCGCCACACCCAGACCGCCGCACAACACCGCCGCCAGATCGGTAAGAATGTCACCATGCAGGTTGCTCGCCACGACCACGTCGAAGCGCCATGGGCATTGCACGAATTTCATGCAGGCCGCATCCACCAGTTCATGATGCGTGCCGATGTCCGGGTAGTCGCCGGCCACCTGTTCGAACACGTCGGTATAGAGCTCGCCCCAGTAACGCTGCGCATTGCGTTTGGTAATCAGGCAGACCTGTGCCTCGGCGGTGTCACCGGCGGCATTCTGATACTGCCGCGTTGCCTCGGCGTGGCGCCGGGCAGTGCGTCGCTGCTGTGCCCGTTCGAAGGCATGGCGGATCAACCGCTCGGTGCCCCGGCGAGTAAAGACTTCCAGTTGTGTCGCCACTTCTTCTGGCTGCCCCCGGTGCAGACGGCCACCCTGATTGACGTATTCGCCTTCACTGTTTTCGCGAATCACGAGCATATCGATATCGCGTGCGCGTTCATCGGCCAGATAGCGCGGCGCGCCCGGGAACCAGCGTGCCGGGCGCTCGCAGGCCCACAAATCAAAGCCCTTGCGCAGTGTCAGCAGTGGCGCCAGCGAGATGCCATCTGGCAGCCGGTAACGCTGCCGGTCGCGGCTGGGGCCGGGATCGCCCAGGGCGCCCAGCAGCAGGGCGTCGAAATCGCGCAGTTGGCTGAGTGCATCGTCAGGCATCATCTGGCCGTGCTGCTGATGCCAGGCGGTTGCCGGCCAGGGCAACCAGTGCCAGTCGATGCGCGGCGCCCCGGTGTGCTCGCACAGCGCTTCCAGTACACGCAGGCTGGCACGGCTGACTTCAACACCGATGCCGTCGCCGGGCAGCACGGCCACGCGCCAGGTTTTCGTGCGCTGGCCGTTCACTCACCCACACCCATGCACAGGTACTTCACTTCCATGAACTCATCCAGCCCATACTTCGAGCCTTCGCGGCCGAGGCCAGATGCCTTGACGCCACCAAACGGTGCGGCAGCGTTGGAGATCATGCCTTCATTGACGCCCACCATGCCTGCTTCCAGTGCTTCGGCCACGCGCCAGCAGCGGCTGATATTTTCACTGTAGAAATACGCGGCCAGCCCGTAGGGCGTATTGTTGGCCTCGCGTATGGCTTCGTCTTCGCTATCAAAGCGCATGATGGCGGCGAGCGGGCCGAAGGTTTCTTCCTGGCACAGTTGCATGTCCGGCGTGACGCCGGTGATCAGCGTCGGCGTCACAAAGCTGCCGCCATCGGGATGGCGTTTGCCACCGAGCTGGCAGCGCGCGCCTTTGGCCAGCGCATCATCAATATGGGCATGCACCTTGTCTGCCGCAGCAGGATTGATCAGCGCAGATTGATTGACGCCATCTGCCAGGCCGTCGCCCACCTTGAGTTTGCTGATGGCCGCAGACAGTTTTTCAACAAAGGCGTCATGCACACTGTCCTGTACCAGGAAGCGATTCACGCAGACACAGGTTTGTCCGGTGTTGCGGAACTTCGAGCCCATGGCACCGGCCACGGCGGCATCCAGGTTGGCATCGTCGAAAACAATGAACGGTGCATTGCCGCCCAGCTCCAGTGATATTTTCTGTATGTGCTTCGCGGCGTTGGCCATCAATCCGCTGCCAACCTCGGTAGAGCCAGTGAAGCTGATCTTGCGTACAACGGGGTTGCCGGTCAGGGTGTTGGCGATGTCACTGGCGCTGCCGGTGATCACATTCAGTACCCCGTCAGGCATGCCGGCGCGCTGTGCCAGTTCGGCCAGTGCCAAGGCGGAGTAGGGCGTGGCACTCGCCGGTTTGACCACCATGGTGCAGCCAGCAGCCAGGGCGGCGCCCGCCTTGCGAGTAATCATCGACGACGGAAAATTCCATGGCGTGATGGCTGCGGTGACGCCCACCGGCTGCTTGATGACGACGATGCGCTGGTTCGCTTTGGGGGCGGGAATCGTATCGCCGTAAGCGCGTCGCGCTTCTTCGGCGAACCAGAGCAGAAATGATGCTGCGTAGACAATTTCACCTTTGGCTTCTGCCAGCGGTTTTCCCTGCTCCAGCGTCATCAGCAGGCCGAGGTCATCCTGATGTTCGAGCATCAGCTCGTACCAGCGATACAGCACCGCCGCACGTTCTGCTGCGGTGCGCGCACGCCACGCAGGCAGGGCCTGATCCGCCGCCGCGATGGCTTTCTCGGTTTCTGCTGCACCCATTCGGGGCACGGTGCCCAGTGGCGTGCCATAAGCAGGGTTGTCCACCGCCACGGTGGCACCGTTGTCGGCGTCGCACCAGCGGCCGCCAATGTGACACTGCTGGCGAAACAGATGGCGATCCTTCAGCGCGTCGAGGCTCATGATGCAGAACTCCTGTAATGGCTCTCCCTTGAACCTAGCAGAGAAAAACAGCCGTGCACAAACCGGAACCGTCGTACTTCGCGATACCGGCAAGCAGGTAGTTTGAGTTGGAAATACCCCTGGGGTCCGTGCAGACTGGCAGGACAGCGTGCAGTGCGCGGACGCAGTGCGCGATATTTCGGAAGGCTAAGCAGTTTTTTTACATTGAGACTCTGTAACGAGGAGCCCGCAACGATGAGACCTGCAACCCGCACAATGATCCTGCTGATGTCGACGACCCTGTTGCTGACAGCGTGCGACGCCGCGCCATCGCCCGAAGGCCGCATGGGGGACGGCTGGCTCACGGGCCAGGAGGACAACACGGCGCGCTTCGAGCGGCTGGAAGGCTATCTGGGTGGCTTCTCATCGGCCATGTGGGAAACCGGGTACCGCTATCAGGGCACCCGGGATGCGATTGTCGACGGCAACCTGGCGCTGGCGGACTACCATTGGGGCAAACTGCGCGGTGCCATTGAAAACGGCTACATGAAGCGCCCGGGGCGCCAGCACAATGCCGAGGCAATGTTCCTGGAGGGGGCCTGGGAGGCACTGGACAGGGCACTGCAGGAGGAAGACCGCGATACGGTGCAGTCCGCGTTTCTGGACGCCCGTGATGCCTGCATGGCCTGCCATGTCGCGGAGGAGGTGCCCTTCATGAACGACATGCCGCTGTTCCGTGACAGCGGCGATTTCGAGCGCTGACCGGCGGCGCGCTCAGACGCGATAGGTGCTGAAGGTCATCACCTGACTCATCAGCGTCATCAATCGGCGCACCGGGGGCGGCAGCGGGGCGCCACCAGCCTCCTCGGCGGTGACCGCATGGCGCAACTCGTCATCACGCATCTGTTCCAGGATGGCGCGGGTACGCTCATCTTCCAGCGGCACCTGGGCCAGGTGGCTGTCCAGATGCCGCACCACCTGCTTCTCGGTTTCGCTGACGAATCCCAGGCTCCAGCGGTCTCCGGCCAGCCCGGCGAGGGCGCCGATGCTGAAGGACATGGCATAGAAAAGGGGGTTCAGGCGGCTGGGTACACTGCCCAGTTCGCGGATCCGGTCTTCGCACCAGGCCAGGTGGTCCTCTTCCTCGCGGGCGGCTTCTTCCATGGCACGTCGCACATGGGGCAGCCCCGCCGTGGTGGCCTGGCCCTGATACAGCGCCTGGGCGCACACTTCACCGGTGTGGTTGATACGCATCAGCCCGGCCAGATGGCGTGCCTGGTGCGGGTCGGCCGGTGTGCTGCTGACGGTGGCGTGCTGTGCCGGGCTGGGGCGCTCGCCCCGGGTGCTGCCGGGGGTCAGGGTGCGCAGGGCGTTGTCGGCCCGCGACAACAGCTGGTCGAGCGGGCTCAGGCGGCGCTGTGGCGGCGCGTGTCGGGAGTGTGATTCGGTCATGGTGTCAGTCTACCACGGTCAGGTGAATGTCATGATAACCTTGCCGCACAACGGGGATAACAAGGGTACGGGGGCAAGGCATGAAGGATCTGCAGGACCTGCGGCTGATGGTGATGTCGCGCTATCCGGTCATCGTCATCGAGACCTGGGAAGAGCGGCGCGCCCTGGAGCTGCTCAAGCGTATCGGCATGCGCAAGGCGCTGCCGGTATTTAGCTGGACCATCACCGAAGGGCTCAAGCGGCTGGAACTCGCCGATGCCAGCGGCCAGCGGCATACCATCGAGCCGGATGCGGCGCTGGGGCAGATCCGCAGCAATGCCGAAGCGGGTATCTATGCCCTGTGTGACTTCCACCCCTATCTGGTCAATGCCCCCAAGGTGGTGCGCCTGATCAAGGACATCGCCCTGCGTCACGATGTGGTACCCCATACACTGGTATTCATCAGCCATGCGCTGACCATTCCGCCGGAACTGAGCCGCTATTGTGCCCGCTTCGAGTTGAGCCTCCCTGACGAGGATCAATTGCTGAACATTGTCCAGGAGGAAGCCCGCGCCTTTGCCCGGGAGCGGGGGGACCGGGTGCGCACTGGCCGCGAGGTGCTGGACAAGCTGGTGCGCAACCTGCGTGGCCTGACCAAGGAAGATGCCCGGCGTCTGGCCCGGGGCGCGATCATCCACGACGGCGCCATCACCGAGGACGACCTGCCCGAGGTCAACAAGGCCAAGTTCCGGTTGCTGGACATGGACGGCGTGCTCAGCTTCGAGTATGACACCGCCAACTTCGCCCAGGTGGGCGGGCTGGGCCGTCTGAAGGCGTGGCTGGCCCGGCGCGAGAGCGCCTTCATGGGCGCCGCCCAGGGGGGTGTGACGGCGGATACCCCCAAGGGCATCCTGCTGGTGGGCGTGCAGGGCGGCGGCAAGTCGCTGGCCGCCAAGGCAGTGGCCGGGCTCTGGCAGTTGCCGTTGCTGCGCCTGGACATGGGGGCCGTGTTCAACAAGTACATCGGCGAATCGGAGCGGAACCTGCGCGAGGCGCTGAAAATGGCGGAAACCATGGCGCCCTGCGTGCTGTGGCTGGACGAGATCGAGAAGGGCCTGGCGACGGCCGACAACGATGGCGGCACCTCACGGCGCCTGCTCGGCACCCTGCTGACCTGGATGGCCGAGCGCAAGGCGCCCGTGTTCATGGTGGCCACCGCCAACGAGATCGACCAGTTGCCGCCGGAACTGATCCGCAAGGGCCGGATCGACGAATTGTTCTTTGTTGACCTGCCCGGGGCGGAGACCCGCGAAGTCATCCTGCGTATCCATCTGGCGCGTCGCGATCAGGACCCGGCGCTGTTCGACCTGCCCGCCCTGGCGGCGGCCTGTGACGGCTTTACCGGGGCCGAGATCGAACAGGCCATCGTCGCGGGTCTCTACAGCGCCAGGGCTCAGGAGCAGCCATTGACCGGCGCCCATCTGCTGGATGAGATTCGCAGCACGGTGCCCCTGTCTGTGACCATGTCGGAGCGGCTTGAGGCCTTGCGGGCCTGGTGCCACGGCCGCGCGGTACCGGCGGAATGATGCAGATCGATCCGTCCCTGGCGGGCCAGCCGCAGAGTCTGTCGGCGGCCTATCTGGCTTCGGTGCTGCCTGAGGTGTTGCAGCACTATGGGCTGGATCAGGCGGCGGTGCTGGCCCAGGCCGGCATTGATCCGGCGCTGTTGCAGCGCAGCGACGCCCTGTTGCCGCTGCTGGATGCCCTGCGCCTGTTTCTCGTGGTGCTGGAGCGTACCGGGGACGCCGGGCTGGGCTTCGAGATCGGCCGCCGGGTGCGGCCGCGTTCCTATCAGGTGCTTGGCTATGCCGTACTGTCCAGCGCCACCCTGGGCGAGGCGGTGGAGCGCCTGCTGCGTTTCGAGAAGCTGGCCGGCAATGTGGGCCGTACCGAGATGCGTCGTGAGGGTGACAGCGTGTGTCTGCACTGGCATTGCCCCCTGGCGGGTGCGCCGCAGCGTTTCATCACGGAAGCCGCCATTACCGGCTGGGTGACGCTTGGTCAGCAACTGGTGGACGTCCAGGTGGCCCCGCAACGGGTCTGTTTTCGGCACGAGGCGCCGCAGGACCAGGACCGCTACCGTGATGCCTACGGCTGCCCGGTGGTCTTTGCGGCAGATTTTGACGGCGTCGAGTTCGACAGCGCGCTGATGGCGCTCCCCCTGACCAATGCCGATCCGGGACTGTCCGGCCTGATGGAGCGCGAAGCCAGCGCCCTGCTGGCGGACTACGATATCGGCACCAATCTGGTCAACGCCGTGCGCAGCCAGCTGTACCGCATGCTGGCGGATGGCGAGCCGGGCATCGAGGGTGTGGCGCAGCGCATGGGGCTGGCCGTGCGCACCCTGCAGGCGCGCCTGCGACGTCAGGGGGTGAGCTTTCAGGAAGTGCTGGATGGCCTGCGCCGGTCACTGGCCGAGATCTACCTGCGCGATGCACGGCTGAGCCTGACCGAGATTGCACTGCTGCTGGGCTTCGCCGAACAGAGCTCCTTTACCCGGGCGTTTCGGCGCTGGCGCGGGATGAGCCCGGCGGCGTTCCGGCAGCAGACGTGAACTGCACGATCGCGCGCCGCAGGGTATCCAGCTCCACCGGCTTGGGCACATGGGCGTTCATACCCGCGGCCAGGCTGCGCTCGCGATGCTCGCGCAGGATGTGCGCAGTCAGCGCGACGATGGGCAGTGGCGCGCGCCCGTGCTGGCGCTCCCACTCGCGGATGCGCCGTGTGGCCTCGAAACCGTCCATTTCCGGCATCTCGCAATCCATCAGCACCAGGTCATAGCTCCCCTTGAGCGCGGCATCCAGCGCCTCTCGGCCGTTGGCCACCACGTCCGCATCCAGGCCGAGTTTGGCCAGCATGCCGCGAATCACCTTCTGGCTCAGTTGATGATCCTCCGCCACCAGGATACGCAGCCCCGGATCCGGCGACTGATGCTCCAGATCCGTCTCCTGGCGGTCGGCCACGGCGCCCAGTTCCTCCGCCAGGGCCTGTCGCAGCCGTGGCCCGGAGACCGGCTTGCCCAGCACGCGGTGAATACCGACATTGCGTGCCATGGTGGCCGTGGGGGCATCGTTCATGCCGGTCAGCATCACCAGCAGCGGCGTGCGGGTAATCATCGGGTCCTCGTGAATGCGTGCCGCGAGCTGCATGCCGGTCATGCCCGGCATCTGGTGATCCAGCAGCACCACATCGTAGGGATCGTTCAGGTTGGCCTGGGTGCGGATACTGGCCAGCGCCTCGCGGGGATCATGGCAGGCCGTGACGCGCATGCCCCAGGCGAGCGCCTGCTGGCGAATGACCCGGGTCACCGTGCTGGAGTCGTCCACCACCAGAATGGCACGGCCGCGCAGCAGGGAATCGTCGATGGCCGCCGGTGACGGCTGCTCCGTCGCGGGCAGCGGCAGCGTGAACCAGCCCGCCGGGCCTCCCCGGCTGGTGCGATGGCCACAGCGGCCCTGCATGGCTTCTACCAGCTGCCGGGCGATCGCCAGACCGAGCTGACTGCTGTCAGCGGGCGGCGGTGTCGTCTCGTGGCTGGCCAGGGGCTCGAACAGATCGGCTTCGTGATGCAGCGCGCTGCCTTCAAACTCGAAACGCAGATGGTCGGCGCGGCCCGAGGCATCGCGGGCCACATCGATGACCAGTTCACCACTCTGGGCGTGGCGGATGCAGGTGCCGAGCATGTTGGTGAGCGCCTGCTTGAGCCGGGCAGCATCGCCCTCGACCTCCTGCGGCACATTGGTGTGGATATGCGGGATCAACTCGATCTGCTTTTCTTCAGCACGCTCACGGAACAGCGCGACAGCCTCCATCACCAGTTCATTGAGATCGAAGCGGCTGACTTCCAGTTCGGTATGGCCCTGTTCCAGACGGGAATACTCCAGTACATCATTGAGAATTTTCAGCAGACTTTCGCCGGCATTCTGGATGCCCTGGACATAGTCTTTCTGGTTTGGTGTCAGTGGCGTATCGCGCAGAATTTCAGCCATGCCCAGTACACCGCTCATGGGGGTGCGGATTTCGTGGCTGAGGCGCGCCAGCGTTTCACCGCGAATACGCCAGGTCGCGGAGGTCAGCGCATCATGTTGCTCCGCGCTCAGACGCTGCTCGAGTTCGTCACGGCTCTTGCGCGACAGGCCGAGCGCAAACAGCAGTGCTTCGATGGTGGCCGTGGTCAGGATGAGTAACGGACCATTGATGGATACCGGCAGTACCCCGAAGCTGGCCAGCACGGTCAGGGTCACGCAGACGATCAACGGACTGCGGGCAAGCAGATACAGACTGGCGTGATCACTCTGCCGGAACCAGCAGGCAAAACCGACCCACAGCAACAGGGCAACGCAGACGAGCGCCAGCATGTAGGCGATCTGCAAGGCCAGGATGGCGGGCAGTATCCAGTTGAGCAGGGCACTGACCAGCGCACAGGCAATCAGCGTCAGCAGCCACGGCTCCGCCTCGCGGACCTGTTCGCGGCTGTTCAGGAAAGTACGGCTGAAGGCCGTGCTGGCGGCCACCGCCAGCAAGGTTGCGGTCGCTTCCATGTGCGGCTGCAGATGCGGCAGCGGCAGATACTGCACACCGATAAACCCACCGCCGCTCAGTGCGGCCAGTGCCAGGGCAGACAGGAACGCAGAATAGTAGAGGTGCGCGCAGCCGCGATACTGTGCAAACAGGGCGGCGTTGTAGAGTACCAGGCCGAGAATGACGCCGGTCAGCAACAAGAACAGGCCATCAATACGCAGGCTGCTCTGCAATTGATGCTCCACCGTGTTCAGCCGTAACGTATAGGTCATGTGCCGTTCCGGCACGATGCGCAGGTAGTAGGTCCGGGTCGCACCGGGTGGCAGATCAACATTGAAAACCGGTGAGCGATAGCGCAGGTCGGCCCAGGGCGGATCATTTCGCGTGCCGGCGCGTTTTTCCTGGTAATGGCCGGTGTCGTCCGCGTAGTAAAAACGGATATCCCCGAACAGGCCCGGCGTGAGATTGAGCAGCAGATGCTGCATACGGTCGGTGCTGTTGCCCAGCGCAATTCTCAGCCACCAGGTGTTGGCACTGAAACCGAGAAATTCGGATGACGCTCTGGCGGGTCGGAAGCGCGCGTCGTGTTGTCCTGCGAGCAGATCCTGAAGTCGGATGTCGCCTTCGACATCCTCGATATATTCCGAGTACACGGTGATGCGCGCACTATCCAGTGTATCGGTGATTACAAACGGTGGCAGCGGCGAAACCGCCTGGGCGGGCAGGGCCAGCAGACATGCCAGCAGCCCACCCAGTATCAGGCACAGGCGGGTAAGGAGACGGAGGTCAGGCCGTGGTGGTCGCCGTCTGCTGCGCGGCGTCTTCTGTCGCTGGGCGGTGGTCCAGCACATAGGCGTCGAAGCCGGCTTCGGAGAGCAGGTAGGCGCCCAGTTCGCTCCGGCGTCCTCCGTCACAGCAGACCACATAGACAAAATCCTTTTCCAGATTGCGCACGTCGCGGCGTAACTCGGTCAGCGGCAGGTTGCGTGCACCCGGCGTGCGGTCGTGTTTGAACTCCATGGGCAGACGGACATCCAGCAATACACAGGCTCTGTCGCCTTCCTCGCTCATGGCATTCATCGCTTCCGCCGTCACCCGGCGAATCACTGACTGCTGTAATATATCGCGAAAATCCTGCTGGCCAAGACACATCAAAGTGCCATCACTGGTCATGGTGACAGTGGCGTTGCGTGGCGCATCGGAAATCAGCGCGTCCTCACCGAAAAAATCACCGGCGGTCAGGGCGGCCAGGGTTTCACTGCGACCGCTCTGCTTGCGGGTCACCATGGCCTTGCCCTGCTTGATCACATAAAAGGTATCACCCGCTTCGCCCTCGCGCACGATGATATCCCCCAGGGCCACCTCACGTTCCTCGAACTGAACGAACAGCGACTGGATCTTGGCGGGGGGCACTTGCGAGAACAACTCGGATTCCAGCAGTGCATCCATCCAGTCACCCTGATGCCGGTCTTCGCCTTCATCAAGCATGGATTCTGCGGCCTGGGTCCAGGTCATCAGCAGGTCCAGGTGATTACGGTCCATCGTATAGAAAGTGGTTTTTTCCGTGGTGATCAGGTTCACGGTGTGTTGGGAATAGTTGTCCAGGGCGAGATAATTTTCGTCGTCGTCGGCGGGGAAGTGCCGGACCTGGAAACTGGCATCGGTAAGGTCGACGGCGCCATCAATGAGGAACCAGGCGCGGGGGTCCTGTTCGCCGCGTTTGAACACCAGACGGCCGGGCAGCACGGTTTCGACGGACAGGCGGCTGCGGATCTCCTCCAGGTGGGAGTCGCTGAGGCTGTCGAACGGTATGAAGTGCTTGAGTTTGTCCAGGTCGATGGTGGTATCGGTCATGTTGGGCGCTCTCCCCGGGGGATGGGTGCCTGCGGGCACCTCTGTGTGTTACGGGTACGAATTTATTATGACATGTGAGCGGGCGCTTGTGCCAATCCGGGGAGCGAACGCACGCCTCTGGTGAGGGCCCTCACAGTTGGGGGCTTCGTAGCCCGGCCTCGGTACGGGGTAACCCCTTCCAGAAGCCGCCGTGAACCCGTCCATGGGGGCTTGCGTTCGGCATCCTGCCTCACACACTTCTGGAAGGGGTTACCCCGCACCAAGGCCTCAGTTCAGTGCCAGCGGCACGTGCGGCACGTGCGGCACTTCGTAGCTTGTAGGCTGGGCTGCGCTCAGCCCAGCCTACGAGACTTTCTGGAGGAACCAGACTTTCGGTTGGCTTGAAGTTGTTAACCGGGCTGCGCGTGACGGCCCTCGGGGGGCGGGTAAGGGTTTTCTGGACCTTCGAGAGGCATGGATGCCGAACGAGAGCCCCCAGGGACGGGTTCACGGCGTGTCCAGAAAACCCTTACCCGCCCCCCGAGGGCCACAACCACCAAACCGTCAAAGAATGGCAACCACGCGCCCAGGGGGGGGACGGGGCCCGCTCCGGTGAGAGCAGGCAAGCAGGTCAGGCTTCGCGAGCGATGGCGCGGTAGCCGATGTCGGTGCGGTAGTAGACGTCGTCCCAGCGGATCTGCTCGACGCCCTGGTAGGCGCGGGTCTGGGCCGCAGCGACAGAGTCGCCCAGGGCGGTGACGCAGAGGACGCGGCCGCCCCGGGTGACCACCTGGCCGTCCTGCTCGGCGGTACCGGCGTGGAAGACCTTCAGGTCAGACGCATCCACCTGGTCCAGACCGCGGATGACATCGCCCTGGCGATAGTCGCCCGGGTAGCCACCTGCCGCCAGGACCACACCCAGCGCCGGGCGCGGGTCCCACTCAGCGTCGGCCTGATCCAGCTCACCGTCCAGGGCCAGCAGGCACAGGCTGGCCAGATCGCTTTGCAGGCGCAGCATGATCGGCTGGGTTTCCGGATCGCCGAAGCGGCAGTTGTATTCGATCACCTTCGGCGTGCCGCTGGCATCGATCATCAGACCGGCATACAGGAAGCCGGTATACGGATGGCCTTCCGCCGCCATGCCGCGCACGGTGGGCAGGATAACCTCGTTCATGATGCGCTGGTGTACACTGGGGGTGACCACCGGCGCCGGGGAGTAGGCGCCCATGCCGCCGGTGTTGGGGCCGCTGTCGCCGTCGCCGACGCGCTTGTGGTCCTGGCTGGTGGCCATCGGCAGTACATGCTCGCCATCGACCATGACAATGAAACTGGCTTCTTCGCCTTCCAGGAACTCCTCGATGACCACGCGGTGGCCCGCGTCGCCGAAGCGATTGCCGTCAAGCATGTCGCGTACGGCCGCTTCGGCCTCTTCCAGGGTCATGGCGACGATGACGCCCTTGCCCGCCGCCAGGCCGTCGGCCTTGACCACAATGGGAGCGCCTTGCTCACGCAGATAGGCCAGCGCGGCGTCGAGATCAGTGAAGTTGCCGTAGGCGGCAGTAGGAATCTGGTGGCGGGCCAGGAAATCCTTGGTGAAGGCCTTGGAGCCCTCCAGTTGTGCCGCGCCGGCTGTCGGGCCGAAGCAGCGCAGGCCGCGCGACTGGAACAGGTCCACGACGCCATCCACCAGCGGCGCTTCGGGGCCGACGATGGTCAGGGCGACGCCGTTCTGCTCGGCAAAGTCGGCCAGGGCCTGTTTGTCGGTGGCGGCGATGGCGATGTTTTCCACTTTCGCTTCACGGGCGGTGCCGGCATTGCCGGGGGCCACAAACACCTGCTCCACAGCTTCCGAGCAGGCCACTTTCCAGGCCAGCGCATGCTCGCGGCCACCGTTGCCGATAATCAGCACTTTCATGGGATGTCTCCTGTGGTGCTATCCAGTCTTCGGCTCAGTGGCGGAAGTGGCGCATGCCGGTGAATACCATGGCCATGTCGGCCTCGTCGGCGGCGGCAATCACTTCCTCGTCGCGGATCGAGCCGCCGGGCTGGATGACGCAGCGGATGCCTGCCTTGGCGGCATTGTCGATGCCGTCGCGGAACGGGAAGAAGGCATCGGAGGCCATCACGGCACCCTGGACCTGCAGGTCGGCATGCTCGGCCTTGATGGCGGCGATGCGGGCCGAATTGACGCGGCTCATCTGGCCGGCGCCGACGCCGATGGTGCGGCCGTCGCGGGCATAGACAATGGCGTTGGACTTGACGAACTTGGCCACTTGCCAGGCAAACAGCAGATCGCGGATCTCCTGCTCATCAGGCTGACGCTTGGTGACCACCTTGAGGTCAGCGGCGCCGACCATGCCCAGGTCGCGATCCTGCACCAGCAGGCCGCCGTTGACACGCTTGTAGTCGAAGGCAGGCAGGTTGCGGTCCCATTCGCCGCACACCAGCAGGCGCACATTCTTCTTCTCGGCCACGGTGGTCACCGCTTTCTCGGTGGCCGACGGTGCGATGATCACTTCAACGAACTGACGGTCGACGATGGCGCGCGCGGTGGTTTCATCCAGTTCGCGGTTGAATGCGATGATGCCGCCGAAGGCGGATTCCTGGTCGGTGTGAAAGGCCAGGTCATAGGCCGCCAGGATGTTGTCGGCCACGGCCACACCGCAGGGGTTGGCGTGCTTGACGATGACACAGGCGGGCTCGACGAACTGCTTGACGCACTCCAGGGCGGCGTCGGTATCGGCAATGTTGTTGTACGACAGCGCCTTGCCCTGCAACTGGCTGGCGGTGGCGATGGATGCTTCCTGCGGGTGGCGCTCGGTGTAGAAGGCAGAGCGCTGATGCGGGTTTTCGCCGTAGCGCATGTCCTGCGCCTTGACGAAGTTCAGGTTCAGGGTGCGCGGGAAGGGGTCGTTGCCGTTGCCGACGCGCTGGCCGAAATAGTTGGCGATGGCGCTGTCGTAGGCGGCGGTATGCTCGAAGGCGCGGATTGCCAGGTCAAAGCGGAAGGCGTCGCTCAGGGCGCCCTCGTGCTGGTCCAGCTCGGCCAGGACCTGGGCGTAGTCCTTCGGGTCCGTGACGATGCCGACATGGGCGTTGTTCTTGGCGGCGGCGCGGACCATGGTCGGGCCGCCGATATCGATGTTCTCGATGGCGTCTTCCAGGGAGCAGTCCGGGTTCGCCACGGTCTGTTCGAAGGGGTACAGGTTGACCACCACCAGGTCGATGCGCTGGATGTCGCTGTCGGCCATCACGGCGTCGTCCTGGCCGCGGCGGGCGAGGATGCCGCCGTGGATTTTCGGGTGCAGGGTCTTGACCCGGCCGTCCATCATCTCCGGGAAACCGGTGTAGTCGGACACTTCGCGCACCGGGATGCCGGCCTCGGACAGGGCGCGGAAGGTACCGCCGGTGGAAAGGAGTTCGATGCCACGCTGTTGCAGGGCGCGGGCGAAATCGACCACGCCGGTCTTGTCGGAAACGCTGATGAGGGCGCGCTGGACGGCTGTGCTCATGCCTTGTCTACCTTCGTGCTGAACGTGTTACGAATAAAAAAGGGCAGCCATGACTGCCCTTCTCGGTCAGGCCTGCAGGTCAGAGCAGGCCGTACTGTTTGAGTTTCTTGCGCAGGGTGCCCCGGTTCAGGCCGAGCATCTCGGCGGCCCGGGTCTGGTTGCCGCGGGTGTACTCCAGCACTTTCTCCAGAAGGGGGATCTCCATTTCGGCCAGGACCATCTGATACAGGTCGTTGACGGATTCGCCTTCCAGATTGTTGAAGTATTCGATCAGCGAGCGGCGCACGCAATTGCGCAGCGTATCCTGACTGTCGGTCTGGGCCAGTGTCAGGTGGGGTGTACGGTCTTCAGCGGTGTTCATGTCAATCAGTGTCCATGCAGCTGTGCTGGTCATGCGGCCATGTCTCCGTGTTGCGCAACGCCTTCCCCGGTGTCGGCGGCAGACACTCTGTACTGACCAATGGGGATACGGTCAGTGTGCTGTTCAAGATTGTGGAAATACTGCTCAATCGCATGCCGCTGTGCAGCGGCGCTATCCAGTCGGTTGAATCCTTGCCGGAACGTTTCGCCCCCGGGCAGGGACTGCGTGTACCAGCCCAGATGCTTCCGTGCGATGCGTACGCCGGCATCCTCGCCGTACAACTGGTGTAACGCCCCGAGATGGCCCAGCACCCGGTGGGCGGCATCTCCGACTTCCGGCGACGGCGGTAACTCGCCATGGGCGAGGTAGTGCAACGTGTCGCGGAAGATCCAGGGGTTACCCTGAGCAGCGCGGCCGATCATGATACCACTGGCGCCGGTGGTTTCCAGTACCCGTTTGGCTTTTTCCGGTGAATCGATATCACCATTGGCGAGTACCGGGATGCGCACCGCCGCAGCGACCCGGGCGATCGTGTCGTACTCGGCGTGGCCGTTGAAACGGCAGGCGCGGGTGCGACCATGAACGGCAAGTGCCTGAATTCCTGCGTCTTCGGCAATGCGTGCGATGGTCAGCGCATTGCGTTCGTCGGGACTCCAGCCGGTGCGGATTTTCAGTGTTACCGGCACCGTTACCGCCCGTACCACCGCCTGCAGGATGTCCGCGACCAGCGCTTCGTCGCGCAGCAATGCCGAGCCCGCCGCCTTGCGGCAGACTTTTTTTGCCGGGCAGCCCATGTTGATGTCGATGATCTGCGCGCCCAGGTCCACATTGGCGCGTGCTGCATCCGCCAGCATGGCCGGGTCTGCGCCAGCGATCTGTACCGACACCGGGCCCGGTTCATCGGCATGGGGAAGGCGGGTGCGGCTCTTGCGCGACTGCCACAGGCGGGTGTCGGCGGTCACCATCTCGGACACCACCAGCCCGGCGCCCAGGTCACGGCACAGTTGCCGGAACGGGCGGTCGGTGACGCCGGCCATGGGGGCCAGCACCAGCGGGTTGTCGAGTGTGTAGGGGCCGATCTGCACGGTCGCCTCCGGGGCCGGGATCGCCCTGCGCGAGGGGGCGGCAGGGCGAGGGCGCACATGATAGTGCTGTGCCCGGCCGGGGGAAAGGCCCGAAGGGGCCGGATTCAGGCCCCGGGGTGGTTCGCCTGGCCGTTGTTGGGGTGGAAGTAGAGGCGGTAGTTCTCGGCTTGCTCGCCGGGATTCATGATTTCGAAGGACACCCGGATCGGCACGTCCCTGGGCATGGTCTGCATGCCGAGCAGTTCTCCGCGCAGGTACTCCTGTGGCAGGAAGCGCCGGCTGGCCACCGGCTGCCCGCGCAACGAGCTGAAACTCAACTCCAGAATCGGGAAGGGCTGCTCATAGTCGGCGTGGTTGAACAGGATGGCGTCCACCACCAGCGCGTCAGCGACATCGGGGTGGCTGCGCACCACCAGATTGGCGCCGCGCAACGTGCGCACGTCCGAGGGATTGGGCAGGCTGCAGCCAAACAGGTCGCAGGCTGTGGCGTACAGTGGCCGCCACTGCGGTGTGCGCGCCAGCCGGTCGTGGTTGAACACCAGATACTGGGTAGTGAGCACCAGCAATGCGGCCAGTGACAGGGTGGTCCATTTTATCGCCTGGCCGATATCGAGTCGCTCACGGGCGAACAGCGGTTCGCCGCGGGGCGCCTTTCGGACGGGCGGCTCATCCAGCTCCTCCAGGGCCAGTGCGTCGAGGTCGTCATCCCCGGACCCGCCGAACAGGTCGAAATTGTCCTCGAACAGATCATCTTCTTTTTTCGCGCGTGCCTTCGACGCACGCTGGCGAGAAGGCGGCGTATCGCCGTCGAGACGCATCTCCGCAGCGGAGCGGGGCGGCGGGGGCGGGGCGTCTTCTTCCTCCAGTTCCTGAAGCAGGGCTTCGGCCCAGGATTCGTCCGAGCCCTGGCCCTGAGTGCTGCGTCCGGCGCCGCTCATGTCGGAAAAGTCTTCATCGCCGAGGCCGTCGGCACTGTCTTCATCAAGCGACAGGAAGGAATCACTCAGTTCAAGACGCCCGCCCAGAGAGACACGGGTATCGTTACGGTCGTCATCCAGCGATGGCTTGCTCTCGCCCGGCGCGGCAGCCGCAGGGGGCGCATCGTCGTCCAGTGTCCACTGCCGGGCCGGGGCCTGGGGGGGCGCGGGTGCGGGGGGAGGCGTTTCGCTGGCGAGCAGATCTTCGGCCCAGGATTCGTCATCCGTGGCCCGTTTCTTCCTCGCCGGAGGGCTTGCCGGAGAGGGCGCCGCTGGCGCGGCCGTCGGGGCGGGCGCTTCGATCAGATGGTCTGTGGCCTGGAAGACCTGCAGGCAACTGCCACAGCGCACGGCGCCCCGGGCCTGGCGGAGGTGTTGTTCACCAATCTTGAACTGGGCGCCGCAGTGCGGGCATTGCGTCTTGTACTGAGTTGCCATGGGAATCCGTCAGCGCGCGGGCATTGTCTGTGTGGTTTTACGGAAACACCGGGGTTCTGGCAAGGGCTTGCGTCACGGTGCCTTACGAATGGCGCCCTGCCAGGCGCACCCAGTCGCCGTCACGCCCACGCGCTGCAAAGCGGATCGAGGGGGTGTAGGCAGCCTCTACGTTATCGGCCTGTTCGGCCAGAATGCCGGACAGCACCAACTCGCTGCCGGGTCCGCAGAAGCCGAGCAATTGCGGAGCCAGTTCCACCAGCGGGCCAGCAAGGATGTTGGCAATGACCAGATCAAAGGTGGCGCTGGTGGGCAGGTCCCCGGGCAGGCAGGCGTCCAGGCGATGCGCGACGCCGTTCAGGGCGGCGTTCTCCCGGGTGGCCATCAGTGCCTGGGGATCAATGTCACAGGCCAGCACCCGTTCGGCGCCGAGTAGCAGTGCCGCGATTGCCAGCACGCCGGAGCCGCAGCCGAAATCCAGCACGGTCTTGCCGGTGAGGTCGGCGCCGTCCAGCCAGCGCAGGCACATGGCGGTGGTTTCGTGGGTGCCGGTGCCGAAGGCCAGGCCGGGGTCAAGGCGCAGATTGACGGCGTCGCCGCTTATCGGTTCCGCCCAGCTGGGCACGATCCACAGCCGCTCGCCAAACTGCATGGGTTTGAAGTCGTCCATCCAGGCCCGTTCCCAGGCCTGGTCGGCGAGTTGCTCCATGCGGTAATCAGCGGGCGCCTCACCCAGTTGCGCGGTCAGGCCCGTCAGCAGTGCATCGGTATCCGTGTCGGCATCGAACAGGGCACTGATAATGGTTTCCCGCCACAGGGGCGTGGCGCCCAGCGGCGGTTCGAACAAGGGCTGGTCAGCCGCATCCGCCAGCGTGACCGCCTGCGCACCCAGTGCCAGCAGGGCATCCTCCACCGCTTCGGCTTGTGAGGCGGTGGAAGGAATGTGCACTTGCAGCCAGGCCATCAGTTGCGCAGCTTCGATTCGAGGTGGTGGATGTCCACGCCACCCGCTTCAAAGGCCTTGTCGCGGAAGATCTTTTCGCGGTGCAACGGCACATTGGTGTCGATGCCGTCGATCACCACTTCGTCGAGGGCGTTGCGCATGCGCACAAAGGCGTTGGCACGGTCCGGGCCCCAGGTGATGATCTTGGCCACCAGCGAATCGTAGTAGGGCGGTACGGTGTAGCCGCCGTAGATGTGCGAATCCACCCGCACGCCGTTGCCGCCAGGGGCATGGAAATAGCGGATAGTGCCGGGGCAGGGTGTGAAGCGCTCCGGGTGTTCAGCGTTGATCCGTACTTCAATGGCATGGCCGTTGATCTGGATATCGCTCTGGCGCAGCGACAGCGGCTCGCCCGCGGCGATGCGCAGCTGTTCCTTGACGATATCGACCCCCGTGACCATTTCGGTCACCGGGTGCTCCACCTGCACGCGGGTGTTCATCTCGATGAAGTAGAACTGGCCGTCTTCATACAGGAACTCGAAGGTGCCGGCGCCGCGATAACCGATCTCGATACAGGCGCGAACACAACGCTCTGCCACTTCGTTGCGGATATCATCCGGGATGCCCGGTGCCGGGGCTTCCTCGACCACCTTCTGGTGGCGACGCTGCAGCGAGCAGTCGCGATCACCCAGATGGATCGCATTGCCCTGACCATCGGCCAGCACCTGGATTTCCACATGGCGGGGATGCTGGAGAAACTTCTCCATATAGACCGTATCGTCGCCGAAGGCATTCTTGGCCTCCGAACGGGTCAGCGTGATGGCGTTGAGCAGGGCGGCGGATTTCTCCACCACGCGCATGCCGCGCCCGCCACCCCCGGCGGCCGCCTTGATGATCACCGGGAAGCCGATCATTTCTGCCAGACGCAGGGCCTCGTCGCTGTCTTCGCCGACCGGGCCGTTCGAGCCGGGCACGGTGGGCACGCCCGCTTCTTTCATGGCATTGATGGCGGAGACCTTGTTGCCCATCAGGCGAATGGTGTCGGCTTTCGGGCCGATGAAGATGAAGCCGGAGCGCTCAACGCATTCGGCGAAATCGGCGTTCTCAGCCAGAAACCCGTAGCCGGGGTGGATGGCATCGGCGTCGGTGACTTCCGCCGCGCTGATGATGGCCGGAATGTTCAGATAGGATTCGCCAGACGGGGCCGGGCCGATGCACACCGACTCGTCGGCCAGGCGCACGTGCATCAGCTCCCGGTCGGCCTTGGAGTAGACCGCAACGGTGCGAATGCCGAGTTCCTTGCAGGCGCGCAGGATACGCAGTGCAATTTCGCCCCGATTGGCGATGACAACTTTTCGTAGCATGGTGTCGGATTCTCCTGGGCGAACAGGGCCTAGCCAATGACGAACATTGGCTGGTCGTATTCCACTGGTTCACCGTTTTCCACCAGTACGGCTTCAATGGTGCCGGATTTGTCGGCTTCGATCTGGTTCATCATCTTCATGGCTTCGATGATGCACAGGACGTCGCCGGCCTTGACCTGCTGGCCGACTTCCGTGAAGTTGGCGGCGCCGGGAGAAGAGGCACGATAGAAAGTGCCGACCATCGGCGAGCGCACGATATGTCCGGGGGGCAATGCATCGTCACCGGTCTTTTCCTTGCTGCCTGCGCTGGGCGGTGCAGCCGCTGCAGCGGGCGCTGGTGCCGGTGCGGGCGCAGGGGCGGCATACATCTGCGGCGCAGGTGCTGCATTGCGGCTGTTGCGGCTGATGCGCACGGATTCCTCGCCCTCGTGGATCTCCAGTTCGTCGATACCGGATTCCTCAAGCAGCTCGATCAGTTTCTTGACCTTGCGAATATCCATAAATGGTGTCCTTTACTTCTTCTCAGTCGGATCAGGATTCAGGTGGGCCATGGCCGCCTCCAGTGCCAGGCGGTAACCCTCTGCGCCCAGCCCCAGAATCACGCCCGTGGCGATGTCGGAAAAATAGGAATGCTGGCGGAAGGCTTCGCGGCGATGGGTGTTCGACAGGTGCACTTCGATGAACGGAATGTTCACGCCCAGCAGGGCATCCCGCAGCGCCACGCTGGTGTGCGTGAACGCGGCCGGGTTGATGATGATGAAGTCGATGCCTTCGACACGGGCGCTGTGGATGCGCTCGATCAGTTCATACTCGGCGTTGCTTTGCAGCCACTGCAGGTGATGGCCGTTGTCCTGGGCCAGCGCTTGCAGACGCAGGTTGATGTCATCAAGGGTCGTGTGGCCGTAGGTCTCGGGTTCCCGTGTGCCCAGCAGATTCAGATTGGGGCCATGCAGTACCAGAATGGAAGCCACGTGGATCTCCTGTGGAACAAACCTGTCAGCGAAAAGCAGTGAAAAGTTGTGAACTGGACGGCAAAAACCGCCCAATCAGGCGGCTGTTGCAGTTCTGGCTCAATGCTGCCCAATACTAGGGGGAAAAAACGGGGCTGGAAAGAGGTTTACACCTTTACTTACATCTCTGACTGGGCGGTCATGGTCTTTTCCCTGTCATATCGACGGAAATACCCGCGTTTTCAGGTGATTCAGGAAGCGCTCCGGGCTCATTTCGCCGAGTACCCGGCTATCTGCGATCTCCTCCCCCCGGGGATCGATGAAGATCAGGCTGGGCAGGCCGAAAATACCATAATCCGCCATGATCGCCTGATTATCGCGGGTGATGCGCGTGACGTCAGCGCGCACCAGCATCAGGTCACGATCCTGCATGGCTTGCAGTACCGCGGCGTCGCTCAGCGTGGTCTCTTCCAGCACCTTGCAGGCGACACACCATTCGGCAAAGAAATCCACCAGGACCGGCTGACCGCTGTCGCGCGCCTCGGCCAGCAGTGCTTGCAGCGGCTCACGCCCGGTGACGTCGATGAAATCGTAAACCCCTTCAGCAGGCCGCTGTACGGCCCCGGTGTCGGCGCCACGTGGGCTCCCCGTGCCGGCCTGCCGTTCCTGCGTTACCAACGGTTGCCAGGGGTCGGTGCCTCCGGCGGCAGCGCCGATCACCATGATGGCCCCGTACAATGCCAGCACCATCGCCACGCCGCGCTTCAGGCGGCTGGTGTCCAGCGTCGGCTGCAAGGCGCCGAGCTGGATGCCGTAGACGGCCAGCAGCAGCCCGTAGAGCGCCAGGGTCACGCTGTCGGCAATGATGCGATCGAGCAGCCAGATGGCGACGCCGAGCATCACCACGCCGAAGAAGTGCTTGATGCCTTCCATCCAGGTGCCTGCACGGGGCAGCAGGTGGCTGCCACCGGTGCCGAAAACGATCAGCGGCACCCCCATGCCCAGCGCCAGGGCAAACAGCGACAGACCACCGGTGGCGGCATCGCCACTGCCCGCCACGTAGAGCAGGGCGCCTGCAAGGATCGGTGTGACGCAGGGCGATACCACCAGCCCTGAGATCAGGCCCAGCAGCGCGGCACCGCTGAGTGAGCCTTCCCGGCGGTGGCTACCGGCGTTGGCCAGGCGGCTGCGGAGTTTCTCCGGCAATTGCAGGGTAAACAGGCCGAACATGCCGAGCGCCAGAATGACAAAGATGCTGGCCGAGGTGATGATGGCCGCCGGTTGCTGGAGCAGGTATTGCAGGTTCAGCCGCGCGCCGAACACCGCCACCAGCAAGCCTGCCACCGTGTAGGGCACCGCCATGCCGAGCACATAGGCGCTGCTGAGCATGAAGCCGCGCCGGGCAGTGGGGTGGCTCTGGCCAGCAATGATGCCTGACAGGATAGGCACCATGGGAAATACGCAGGGGGTGAACGCCAGCAGCAGCCCGCCAGCGAAGAACAGCGTGACCACCATGGCCAGATTCTGCTCGCCCATCCAGCGGGAAAAGGCATTGGCGTCTTCCGAGCCCAGGGTGCTGAAGAAGCCGCCGCGCTCCTGGCTGTCTCCGGGGCGGTCCGCCGGCGCGGCAAAGGACAGTTCCTCGGCACTGACGAACGTCAGCGGCACGTCGCGCGTCAAGGGCGGGTAACAGAGCACATCCTCAATGCAGCCCTGATAATCGACCTCCAGCACGGTGGGCGTCAGCGGCACGGAATCCAGCGGCAGCGACAGGGTCAGGGTGTCGTAGTACACCTGCACCGGGCCGAACAGCTCGTCGTCCTTGTGCTCGCCCTCGGGCACGCGAAAGTCGCTGAAATCGCTGATCAGGTTGCCGTGTGTATCGCGCAGGCGAAAGCCGAAGCCATGCTCGTAGAGGAACACCTCGGGGATCATGCGGAAGGTCAGGGTGATGGCCTGCTCGGGCAGGTCCGGTTCGGCCTGGATACTGATGGCCTCTTCCGGGCGTGGCAGGTCCTGCTGACTGCTGCCGCCAAGCAGGCTGCTGCCGCTGTCTGAACGGCCCAGCAGGGCCTGCGCGGGCAGGCTCAGGGCGACCAGCAGCACTGTGACGAGCATGGTATGAAGTCGGGTCATGGCGGTCTTTGGAATTCCCCTCGGCGAGAAAGTTCAGCGCCTCGCACGGCGCGCTCAGGATACCAGAGTCGGCAGGGGCGCGCTCTGCGGTGATCTGCCGCACCGGTTTTGTCTGGTCACGGTGTTCCTCTATAGTCGGGGGGCATGATAGTCGGGGGGCACGCCCCCGGTGGCTTACAAGGATTCGAGATGCCTGACCGCCTGCAACCCCTGCTGTACCAGGCCCGTGACCGGGGTCGCGTGCTGATCCCCGCTGTGCTGGGCGGGCTCTTGTCGCTGAATATTCTCATGGGCTGGCACTGGAGCCGTGAACCGGCCCAGCCGGACCTGATTGTGGCGGCGCAGCCGGTGCCCGGGGAGGCCACGACCCAGGCATTGATCAACGTGATGACGACGCTGCTGGAGAAGCCGGGTGGCTACCTGAGCAACGATATTCTGCCGCACCGCCTGTGGCTGGATAACATGCCCAACTGGGAATACGGGGCACTGACCCAGGCCCGTGACCTGAGCCGGGCACTGCAGAAGGAGCTGGGCCGTCCGCGCGGCGTAACGCTGGTTGAGGACCCGGATCTGAGGGTCGCCGCCCCGCAACTGGCGTTTGACCACAAGAGCTGGGCGTTCCCGTCGGCCGAGCGGGAATACCGGCGCGGCATTCGTGCGCTGGAGCGCTATCTGGTGCGGCGGCGTGAGGGCCAGGAGGCCGAGGTGCCAGCCAGCTTTCACCTGGATCCGGCGGCGCTCGATTTCTGGCTGGCCGAGGTGCACGACCGCCTGAAAGCCCTGAGCAGAGAGCTTTCGGGCAGTGTGGGGCGGCCGCTGCCCGACGCCGGTCTGCTGGACGATGAATCGGTGCCGCTGTCCCGCACACCGCGCTTTCAGGTGGATGACGTCTTCTATCAGGCCCGTGGCAGCACCTGGGCCCTGCTGCATCTGATGCGCGGTGCCGAGCAGGATTTCGGTCGGCAGTTGACCCCCTCGGGGCGCGTCCACCTGCGGCGGGTCATTCATCAGCTGGAGTACACCCAGGCGCCGGTACGCAGCCCGGTGATCCTCAACGGGCGGGGTTTCGGCCTGTTTGCCAATCATTCCCTGGTGATGGCCAACCATATTGCCGGGGCCAACCTGTCATTGCAGGAGCTCAGGGCGAGCCTGTATCAGGTTGATGTGCAGGTACAGCAGGAATAGCGCGGTGGCGCGGGTGGCAGCACCGGCCCGGGCAGCGCCGGGCCGGCGGGTCGGCCTTACTGGTCGTTCTTGTAGGCGTCGACGGATTTGATGACTTCCTTGCGGGCGGCCTCGGCATTGTCCCAGCCGTCTACCTTCACCCATTTGCCTGCTTCCAGATCCTTGTAGTTCTCGAAGAAGTGCTCGATCTGCTGGATCAGCAGGGTCGGCAGGTCGGTGTATTCCTGCACGTCCTTGTAGAGGCTGGTCAGCTTGTCGTGGGGCACAGCAATCAGCTTGGCGTCCTGGCCGGATTCGTCGCTCATGTTGAGCACACCCACCGGGCGGCAGCGGATCACGGCACCGGGCACCACCGGGTAGGGGGTCACCACCAGTACGTCCAGCGGGTCACCGTCCTCGGACAGGGTGTTGGGGATATAGCCGTAGTTGGCCGGGTAGAACATCGGCGTTGCCATGAAGCGATCTACCACGATGGCGTTGCTGTCCTTGTCGATCTCGTACTTGATCGGGGAGGCATTGGCCGGAATTTCGATGACGACGTTGATATCGTTGGGAATGTCCTTGCCAGCAGGCACTTTTGCAAAATCCATGATGGGTCGAGTCCGATGCAGTTGCGGATGGCGCGGGATTATAGCAACCCCGCGCCGTTACTGCACCCGACCTTCCGCTAGTGCCGGTAGCGTCAGGACAGCAATCACCCCGCCGCCGACGGCATTGTCCAGCGCTATCCGGCCCTGATGCAGCTCGGCGATCTCGCGGACGAAGCTCAGACCCAGGCCCGTACTGCGGCGGTCGCTGTCCGGGCGGCTCAGGGAGTAGAAGCGCTCGAATACCCGGGGGCGGGCATAGTCGGGGATCGGGTCGCCGTCATTGTGCAGGCTCAGGACCAGCTCATCCCCACGCCGGGCCAGGTGAAGCATGACGGTGCCCCCGGGCGGGCAGAAGTCCAGGGCGTTGTCGAGCAGGTTGCTGACGGCTTGGGCGAGCAGGAAGCGCTCGCCCTCAAGCCGGGGGGAGCCGCTGGTGGAGACCAGTACCTGAATCTGTCGGGCTTCGGTATGGGGCGCCCGTCGTGTGATCTCATCGCGGACCAATGTGGCCATATCCACGGTTTCCACCGCATTCAGGGTATGCCGGTTCTCCAGTGCTGCCAGTGACAGCAGGCGATCGATCAGGCGCTGCATGCGCCGTGACTCCAGATCAATGTTATCCAGGAAGCGCTCCCGGTTTCTTGCGCCGGTATCGGGTTCCTGGAGAATCTCCACAGCGCCGCGAATGGCTGACAGCGGTGATTTCATTTCATGCGCCAGATTCTCGACATAGCGCTCTACGTAGGCTTTACCCTCGATCTCTCGCCGCATGCGCTCGGTGGAGGCGGCCAGCCGCGCCAGGGACGTTTCGCGCAGAATGGGGGGTTGTACCTTGTCGCCGCGGCCAGCGCGCTCCACGTATTGCACCAGCTGGCGTATCGAGCGGGTCAGCCACACCGAGATGACCCCGCCAAGCAAAAGCGACACCAACAGGATGCCGCTGCCCAGCTGCAGGATCTGCCGTCGTGCATAGTCAAGGAAGGGCTGGATGTTCAGATTCGGCTGGGCCACGGTGAGTACGCCGATGATCTCGCCGTCACGCCGGACCGGGGCGGCAACGTACATGACGCTGGTGAGTTCGTCGTCGGGGTCGAGGCGGGTGGTGCGCGCGCCGTACTCACCTGCCAGCGTCAGGCTGACGTCGCGCCAGCGTCCGTAGTCGGCCCCGGTTTCTTCCGGGCGCGTATGAAATACCACCCGGCCTTGCGCATCGGTCAGGTAGACATCGATACCGGGGGTGGTTTTCTCCCGCAACCAGATGCGCGCATTGAGGGGCCGCTGTGTATAGCGTTCGATGGTGGAGGCGAAGGCGCTGCTGGCCGGGTCGTCTTCGGCCAGGGCCGCTGGTGCGAACTCGGCCAGCAGGTTGGCGGTGTCGACCAGGGTTTCCTCGCTGGCCTGGCGCAACACAGGGTGAAGCTGATCGTAGGTGCTGTACAGGAAGACCATCATGCCCAGCCCGACCAGCAGAAAATATCCGATGAATATGCGCAGGCTCAGTGTCATGCGGAGGGCTCGCTGGCGACGCTGTAACCCAGGCCTCTATGGGTCCGGATGGGGTTGCAGTCCGGGTCGATCTGCCGCAACTTGGCGCGCAGCGTCTTGATATGGGTGTCGACGGCGCGATCAAAACTCTGTGCCGGGTCTTCCCAGGCCTGGTCCATCAACTGGGCGCGGCTGAATACGCGGCCGGGGCGCTCGGCCAGTACGCGCAGTACCTGGTATTCGTAGCGCGTCAGGTCCAGCCATCGACCTCGAAAAGCGATGCGTTTGCCATCGTCGTCCAGAGCGAACGCCGTGTGCGGCTTACCGCTTTCTGCAGGTGAGACAGCCTGGTGCAACGTGCGGCGCAGCACCGCACGTACGCGCGCGGCCACCTCGCGGGGGCTGAATGGCTTGGTGACATAGTCATCGGCACCGATCTCCAGGCCGACGATACGATCCACTTCCTCCTTGCGCGCAGTGAGGAAAATCACCGGCATGGACCATTGCTGGCGCAGGCGGCGGCAGACATCAAAGCCGTTCTCGTCGGGCAGGCCCACATCCAGAATGACCAGATCGGCGTGAGCAGAGGCCAGATAGTTCAGGCCTTCGCCTGCCAGTCGTCGCCACACTACGGTGAAGCCCTCGCTTTCCAGGGCGTAGACCAGGGTATCGGCGATGGCAGTTTCGTCTTCAACCAGCAGTATTGTTTCGGGCATGCCTGTTGCGTCCTTGCCTGGGTGGGTAGGGGGAGCGCCTGTGCTGAAGGGATTCAGGTTTGACAGCATACTTCAAATATCCCGTTGGGCATGAATCACGTAACGCCACGGTGTGCCCGCCGGTGCCCCGAAAGGATAGCAGGTGACCAGCATCAGGGTGTCGCTCGCCGGGGAGAGCACGGCCATCTGTGTGCGGCTGTCCACGATGTCGATACGGGTCACCCGGTAGGCCAGCATGTCGCCGCTGCGGCGCTGAATATGCAGCAGATCATCCATGGATATGTTTTCCAGTGCCCGGAAGACGGTGTCCTGATGGCCGGCGATGGCCAGCGTGCCGGGTGTGCCCGCCGGGGTGCTGCCGGGGAGCAGCCCGGGGCCGAAAGCCAGGCTCTGGCCCGAGGCATCGTGCAGCACGATGTGGTGGCGGCCGCCGGGCAGCGTCAGGCGGGCGACTGGCCAGGTGTCTGCCCACGGCCAGGGGCGCACGGCGTCATCGCCTTGCAGTGTTCTGGCCCAGGCGGCCTCGATCAGTTGCCCGGCCAGCCAGGCCTTGGCATGCAGCCAGCCGTTCTGGCCCAGCAGCAGCGCAGCGCAGATCAGCAGGCCGATAGCCAGCAGCCGGTTAGCGCGCATGAGCCTGTTTCCGGGTGGTCAGGTGCAGTAGCACACCGAGCAGCAGCAGGGCCAGGGCCAGGTTCCGTCGCGATTTCAACCCTAGTGACGTTGCCGGATACGGAACATGGGTGTGATCGGCGGTGGCCATGTCCACGGGCAGGCGGGCCGAAATATGGCCGCTCTCCAGCGGCGTATCGGGATCGCGCACCGGGGTGTCATCGACGGCAACAAAGCTGGTGTACCGACTGACCAGACGGTGTGTCAGAGCGACATCCACAATGTCGTCACGCAGGCGGCTGTCGATCTGGCCAGGGCCTTGCTGCGCCATCAGTGTGCGCAGCCGTTCCCGTGCCCAGAGACTGCCGATGCCGGCATGGGGTATCGGGGTGCGTGTCACCACGCGTGCCCAGGGTTCAGGCGTTTGGCCGCGAACAGTCAGAGACGACGGCAGTTTGTCCATGCGCAAGCTGAGCATGACCGGTTCGCCCAGATACAGGTCGGGTATCTCGTCGGCGGCCAGCGACCACTCGATGCCTTCCGGGAGTGTCAGCGTGATATCGCGAATGACCGGGTGTGCGACCTTGTCCAGCAGACGGTTCATCCGGGCACGCACTTCCGAGGTGTTGTGGATATAGGTATAGGTGCCGCGCCCGGCAGAGGCCAGCTCGCGCATCAGGAAACTGTTCGGCGCGGCGCCAATACCGACACTGAAGAAACGTGCCTCACCGATGCGCTGGCGCACCAGCGCCAGCACGGCATGTTCATTCGAGACGGCACCGTCGGTGATGAACAGAATTTGCCGCAGGTGTTCGGCAGAGGTCGGCATGTTCAGGGCGGTGCGCAGTACCGGCAGCATTTCCGTGCCGCCGCCAGCACGCAGGCCGTTGATGAAGCCTCGGGCCAGGGCAAGGTTCTCGGCAGTGACCGGCATCGGCTCAGGAAAGAGACTGCGGTGAACATGGTTGAACTCGAGTACGTTGAACCGGTCACCCGGGGTCAGGCGCGCGAGCGCGTACTCCAGGCTTTCCCGCGCCTGTTGCATGCGCTGGCCGTGCATGGAGCCGGACGTATCGACGATCAGCAATTGTTCGCGTGGCAAGCGCTCCAGAGTTGCAGGGGCGGGCGGCATCAGCATCAGCAGACCGTAATGGGCGTCGTTCACGGTTTCCGTGAACAGGGCGGCTTCGCTCCGGGCGCCCGCTTCCAGTGTCCAGGAGAGCAGGAAGTCACGATCCATGGGGGTCTGTTCCTGTTCAAGGGCCACCAGGTAGCCGTTGCCGTCGAAGGTCTGGCGAACGTCATGACTTGAGCTGTGCAGATTGCTGATGGGCAATCCGGCATCCACATGAACGGCGATGGTGGCCTGTTGGGCGCGGGCGGACATCCGTGCCGTGGCGTCTGCCATCTCGTGTATATCCAGAGGCAGTGTCACCGGATGGCCATGGTGATCATTGTGTCCGGTCACGTCATCCAGCGGGTGTGTGCGCATCAATGGCTGGTAGCGGGGCGTCACGGTCAGCGGCAGACGCAGGCTGAAGCTGGCGCCATCTCGTGTCAGGACCTGCGAGTAGCGGAGTGTCACGCTGACGGTTTCGCCGCCGGCAATGTTGGCAACGCTGGTGGTGAACAGGTTGGGGCGTAGCTGTTCGGTGAGGCCGGCATGGCGGCCCTCGGCGCGTGCTTGCTGGTAGCGGGCGCGCGCCTCGGCACGTTCCTTTATTTCGCCTGTGATACGGCGCTCGCCCACCTGAATTTCCATGTGATGAATGGCCGCACTCTCAGGCAGCGGAAAGACATAGAGTGCTTCACCGAATTCCCGGCCCTGATTATGAAAATGCTGTGTCAGGGTGACGTGGGCTACCGGCCCGCTGACCTGGACGAGCACATCACTCTGTTGCAGCAGCGCGCTCTGATAGCGCCCGTTTTCGGCGTCATGGAACAGTAGCTGGCCGGTTTCGGCTTCGTTGAGCCAGCGTGTGCGGCTGTCGGCATGCGCCAGTGAGGCGACCAGCAGCCACAGGGTGATATGAGCAAGCCGTATCATGGGCGTCTCCCGGTAAGTGGTTGAAGGTGCAGTCTGCGGTGTGCGCATGGGGGCAGCATGTGCGCCATGTGGGCGTTCTGTGAGGGCGGTTCCTTCCCGGGGAAGCAGCCGTTATCCTTCCTGCTGGGGAACGACAGGATTGTCTTGGGGGATTGACCATGTTCCGTTGGGTGACAGCCCTCGTGTGCCTGCTGGTCGGGGTGCCGGTGGTGGCGGCTGCCGAGCCGTTTGATGACATCATCTCGGCCTATCGCAAGATGATTATTCTGGCCGATGGTGCGGCGCGCGGGTCATGGGAGCCGGCGCAACAGACGCGCGCTGTGGCGGTGGCACGCTTTCATTATTCCCGCCAGCATGAGCTGGTCGAGGCCAGTCTCGGTCGCGCGCAGCGCGATGCTGTCCTGACGCCGTCAAGTCGATTGACCGCCCAGACACTGGCGTTGCTGGACCATATTGCCAGCCGCGATGATCTGCGTGACGGTGATTTGCTGGCACTGGGCGGGCTGGTGGACGAGTTACTGGCGCTGGAGCAGTTCCGTGTGGGCGATGGCCCCCGGCTGGCCCCGGTGCGACAGCTGCACGAGCGCATTGCCGCCGTGCTTGGCAGCTATCGGGAAGAGTACACCCGTGCCATGAGCCAGTTGATAACGCGCGGTGAAGGGGCGCGGGAAAGCTGGGACCACTACATTGCCGCCATCAGCGTCCGGTATCCGTTCCCGGAACTGCTGGCATCAGTGCCTGATGAGGTGATGGTGCAACGACTGGAAGCCATGGCGGCAGACCAGGAGGCTTCCCCCGCTCCGGTGCAGGGCGCTCCCCAGGTCATATGGGGGGGTGGGTTGCCGGAAAAAACAGTGGTGCTCAGCTTTGATGATGGTCCGCATGCCCTGCGTACCAATCGCGTTCTGGATATCCTCGCTGAATATGATGCCACGGCCTACTTTTTTACCCTTGGCCAGAAGCTGGGCAGCGTCAGTGATGAGGGAGTCGTGACTCTGGGGAATGCGTCTGCCACGGCGCGCCGTATCGTTGAAGACGGGCACGTGCTGGCCAATCACAGCTTCAGCCATCGTGCGTTTTCGCGCCTGTCAGAGGACGAGCGGGCACGGGAGTTGAGCAAGACCAATCAGCTGATCTCGGCGATCGGTGGTGAGGAAAACACACTGTTCCGGCCGCCCTACGGCGTCAAGGACAAGGATCTCGACGCGTTGGCCGCCCGCAAGGGCATGGCCTCCATCATGTGGAACATCGACTCGATGGACTGGGCGGATCCGATCCCGGAATCCATCGCTGACCGCACGCTGAGGGCCCTTGATCAGCGTGGTAGTGGCATCCTGCTGTTTCATGACATACATCGCCAGACCGTTGAGGCGTTACCGACCATTCTCACGGCGTTGGCCCAGCGTGGTTATCGTGTGGTGGCTCTTGATGGCCAACCGTTCAACGAAGTCACCGGTGGTGCCCTGACGTTGCCGGTGCGCGATGAGCGTCTTTACGCCAACAGCTGGGCGGTGGTCATCGGCATCAACGATTATCAGCACTGGCCGCGCTTGCAGTATGCCGTCAACGACGCACGTGCGGTCGGTGACATGCTGGCCGCCAAGCTCGGCTTTCCTGAGCAGAATATCATTCGGTTGTACGATGCTGAGGCGACCCGGGAGCGTATTATCGAAGCGCTGGGGTATCACTTGTCGGACCCGGAACGGGTTGGTGAAAACGACCGGGTGTTCGTTTTTTTCGCCGGACATGGCACAACCCGGTCCATGCCGGATGGCGGCTCGCTGGGCTATATCATTCCGGCAGATGCCGACCTGCAGCGCTACCAGATTCGTGGCATCAGCATGAGCGAACTGGATGATTTTTCAGCGTCGATTCCAGCCAAGCATGTGTTTTTCGTTATGGACAGTTGTTACAGCGGCCTGGCGCTGACGCGGGCGGGGGTGACGACAGGCCAGAGTCAGGGGTATCTGGAGCGGATTACCCAGCGCCGTGCGCGGCAGATACTTACGGCCGGTGGCGCTGATGAAGAAGTGGCTGACGGCGGGCCCGGTGGCCATTCGATCTTTACCTGGACGTTGTTGCAGGGGCTGATGGGGTTGGCCGATACCGACGACAACGGCTATGTCACCGCCTCGGAACTGGGGACGTACCTGGCGCCGGTGGTGTCGAGCTATGCCAGCCAGACCCCGGTGTTCGGTAATCTGGTGGGCAGCCAGGGCGGAGATTTTGTTTTTCGCCTGGAAGCCCATGCAGTGGCCGAAGTGAGCCAGGCCCTGTCGCGGGAAGCCGAGCAGGTCGAACAACAGATGCAGGCGCTGCGCCGCGATACGCAATCTGACATGCGGCGCCGACTTGATCTGCAGGTGGCGCTGGAGCGGGACCCGGATGCGCTGGCCGTCGCACCGACGGATGCCGCCGCAGATGCGGATCGCATTCGCGAAGCGCGACGTTACAACGCCTCGGCCCTGGAGTTCTTTCAGGAAGGACGGCTGGAGGAGGCGCGCCGTGAATGGGAAGAGGCGGTGCGGCTGAATCCGTTCAATCCCACTATCGTCAACAATTACGGCTATGTGCTGTACAACCTCGGCGAGTATGAAGAAGCGCTGGTGTGGTACTTCCGCACGGTGGAATTGTCCCCCCGACGGATTCCTCTGTATCTGAATCTGGGCGATGTCATGGTCAAGCTCGGGCGCTATCGGGAAGCGATTCCCTACTATGAGCGCTACCTGCACCTGTATCCGTCCTATGACAAGGCTGACGAGCTGCGCAAGACCATAGAGGCGCTGGCGGACCAGGAAAGCTGAGTCGATGTCTGCAGGGCGCCGTTCAGGGCGCCTTGCGATTGACCCCTGCTGCACCCCCACCGGCACGGGCTTCGTGGTGCGCTGTCTGCGCTTCCAGCTGCAGGCTGACCTTGTTGACGGACCCGGCAAATCGGGCCAGCAGGTTGTACAGCACCGGAATGATGAACAGTGTCAGCACGGTGGCAAACAGCAGTCCGCCAAGGATTACGGTGCCGATGGCGGCACGGCTTTCGGCGCCAGCGCCGGTGGCCAGCACCAGCGGGATGGCGCCGAAGATGGTGGAGATGGTGGTCATCAGCACCGGCCGGAAGCGCAGGGTGGCGCCTTCGATGATGGCCTCGCGCACAGCAAGGCCCTGATCGCGCATCTGGTTGGCGAACTCGACGATCAGAATGCCGTTCTTGGCCATCAGCCCCAACAGCATGATCATCCCGATCTGGCTGTAGATATTCAGCGAAATACCGGAGAAGTACAGCGCCAGCAGGGCGCCGGTGATCGCCAGCGGCACCGACAGCATGATGATCATCGGATGTATCCAGCTCTCGAACTGGGCCGCGAGCACCAGGAACACGATCAGGAAGGCGAGGCCGAAGGTGATATAGATGGCCGATGAGGTTTCCACGAACTCCCGGCTGACGCCGCGGTAGCTGATACGTGCATCGCCTGGCAGGTGCTCGCGGGCTTCAGCGTTCAGGTAGGCCAGAGCCGCCCCCATGTCATAGCCTTCACCCAATGTGGCGCTCAGGGTAATCGCAGGCAGGCGGTCCACGCGGCGCAGCTCCGGGGCGGCACCGAACTCGCGCAACTCGGCAACGGCGCTCAGGGGTACCAGATCCCCGGCGCCGGTGCGCAGGAAATAGTTGTGCAGGTTGCCGGGTGTGGCGCGTTTGCCTTCCTCGGCCTGGACCACCACGTCATATTCCCGGCCGCGATCCTGATAACGGGTCACCACCCGTGAGGCGACCATGGATTGCAGGGTCGTGCCGACATCGCTGGCGTTGATCGACAGGTCAGCGGCGCGATCGCGGTTCATGTCGACCCCCAGTTGCGGCTGCGTGACTTCATAGTTGATGTCGGGACGCAACAGGTTGGGGTTGGCTTCGGCGCGCGCCAGCATGATGCGTGCCCATTCCTCCACAGACTCATAGTCCGGGCCGCCAATCACAAATTGCAGGGCTTCGTTGAAGCCGCTCTGGCCGAGGCCGGGCGGGTTCACTGCAAAGGAACGCAGGCCGGGTACCTGCGGCAGTTGCGGCATGATTTCCGCGACAATCTGCTGCTGGGAACGGTCCCGCTCACCCCAGGGCTTGAGGCGGACAATGGTGAAGCCGCGCTCGACTTCGCCGCGGAAGCCGACGATGGACAGCACGCGCTGGGCCTCGCCGTTGTCCACCAGGGGTTGCAGGATGTCTTGCAGCTTGCGCGTATGGTGGTCGGTGTAATCAATGCTGGCGCCTTCCGGTGCGCGGCTGGGCACAATAAACACGCCGCGATCCTCGATCGGCGCCAGTTCCTGCGGCAACTGCGGGAAAATGGCGACGGCCATGAAAATACCGGTCATCCCCACGGCAAGCACGATCAGCGGTGCGCCCAGCGCTTTCAGGAGCAGGGTGCGGTAACTGCTGTTGAGTTTCTCGAAGCCCCGTTCGGTCCATTCCCACAGCGCCGAATGCTTGCCCTCGTCATCCTTGGCCGGATGCAGCCATTTGGAGCACAGCATCGGTGCCAGGGTCAGGGCGACAAAGCTGGACACGATCACGGCAGCGGCCAGAGTAAAACCGAATTCGGTAAACAGCCGCCCGATGTTGCCGCCCATGAACGACAGCGGCACGAACACCGCCACCAGCGTCAGGGTGGTGGCGACCACGGCAAAGGCGACCTGCCGGGCGCCGCGATAGGCGGCCACCAGCGGAGGCTCGCCGTCGTCGATGCGCCGCTGGATGTTCTCCAGCATGACGATGGCATCATCCACCACCAGGCCGATGGCCAGAATCAGCGCCAGCAGTGTCAAGACGTTGATCGAGAAGTCGAACATGCCCAGGGCGATGAAGGCGCCGATCACGGATACCGGGATGGTCACGGCCGGGATCAGGGTGGCGCGGACGGAACGCAGGAAGACGAAAATCACCAGAATCACCAGTGACATCGCAATCGCCAGGGTAATCAGGACCTCGCGGATCGAGGCACGAATGAAGATGGATTCATCGTAGTTCACCGCCAGTGAGATACCGGCGGGCAGGTTTTCGCGAATGGCGTCCAGTTCGGCTTGCACCAGATCCGAAATCGCCACCACATTGGATTGCGACTGACGGATGATGCCCAGGCCAATGGCTTGCTGGCCGTTGGTGGAGAGGCGGCTGCGATCATCTTCCACGCCACGCTCGACCCGGGCGACGTCGCCGATGCGAATCGGGTAATCCCCTTCGCGGCGGATGGTGATGCGGGCAAAATCGGCCGGGTCCTGAAGGCGGTTGTCCGCGCGCACTGACAGCTCGCGGCTGGTGGATTCCACGCGACCGGCTGGCAGTTCGATGTTGTTGGCCCGCAGCGCATTTTCGATGTCCGGCACGGTGACCTGACGGCTGGCCATGCGATCCGGGTCCAGCCAGACACGCATGGCAAAGCGGCGCTGGCCGCCGATCATGACCTCCGCAACGCCTGACAGCACCGACAGGCGGTCAACCAGATTGCGCTCTGCATAATCGGTCAACTGGTCCGGGCTCATGCGGTCGCTGGCCATGGTGACCCACATCATGGGGCGGGCGTCCGCGTTCGCCTTGGCCACAATCGGCGGGTCGGCTTCATCCGGCAGCCGGTCGAGGATGTTGGCGATGGCGTCACGGATATCGTTGGCGGCATTGTCCACGTCGCGGTCGGGCTCGAATTCCACCGTGGTGCGACTTGAGCCGATGCGGCTGCGGGACTCCATGGAGCGGATGCCGTCGACAGAGCTGATGGCGCCCTCGATCAGCTGGGTAATCTGTGAATCGATGACCTCGGGGGCCGCGCCCTCGTAACTGGTGGCAATGGAGACCTCGGGGGGATCGATGTCCGGGTATTCCCTGATCGGCAGCTGCAGGGCAGCGGCGATACCGAAGACAACAATCAGCAGGCTGAGGACCGTCGCGAAGACGGGCCGTTTAATCGAGGTATCCGACAGGATCATTGGCGGTGGCCCTGCTGGCTGGCGCGTACCGAGACGCGGGCATCCGGGTCGTCCAGCACGTTAACCCGGTCACCGGCGCTCAGGCGCGTCTGCCCGGTAATCACAACACGCTCACCTTCGGCCAGACCTTCCAGCACTTCCGCTTCGCCAACCAGACGCTGCCCAAGGCGCAGGCTGCGGCGTTCGACTTCGTTGTCCTCGACCACGACAAACACATACTGCTCGGAGCCCTGGCTCATCAGCGCTTCCTCGGGCACCAGCAGGGCGTCGCGCTCGCGGAAGGTCAGCACCACCGACATGAACTGCCCCGGGCGCAGACGGCCCTCCTCGTTATCCAGTGCCGCCTTGACCTGCAGTGAGCGGCTGATCGGGTCCACCCGTGTGCCCAGTTCGGTGACGGTGCCATTGAACTCGTGCCCCGGAAAGGCATCGTTGAGCGCGGTGACGCTCTGGCCGGCTTCCAGCTCGGCCAGGTAACGCTCGGGCACTGAAAACACCACTTCGATGGGAGAAATGCTGTCCAGAGTAGTGATCCGGTCGCCAGCGCGGACGAAGGCGCCCTGGCTGATATAGCGCAGGCCCAGGGCCCCTTCAAACGGCGCGATAATGGTGTGGTTGTCGAGCACGGTGCGGGCTGACAGCAGTCGCGCCTCGGCGACCTCTCTGGCGGCTTGCAGCTCTTCCACATCTGCGCGGGAAATGCTCTGGCTGGGTAATCGGGTGGCGCGATCTGATTTGGCTCTGGCGTCGCGCAACTGCGCTTCGGCCGCGCGCAGGTCGGCGCGTGCCTGGCGGTCATCCAGTTCGACCAGCGGTTGCCCGGCCTCGACCCGCTGACCTTCCCGGAAATGCAGCCGCAACACGCGCCCGTCCACTTCGCTGGTGATGTCGATCGCGTCCCGGGCGGCTGTCGTTGCCACCGCACTGACGCGATCGCGAACCTGGCCGACGCGCGGCTCTGCCACGTTCACCGGCGTATGCGGCCGGGCGCCTGCCGGGGCCTCTTCACGACCCGCCGGGCTGAGCAGATATGCGCCAATGCCGCCGCACAGCAGCACCAGTGTGGCGATACCCGCTTGCTTCTTCATGCCTGTCTCCGAAAAGAGGATGGGGAGGGAGCGTAATGATAACGCGTTACAGTTTCAGCATGCTCCTGTGAGTGGCACGGCAAGGCGCGGGTTCCACGGTATTTGCACGATTCAGACGCGCCATTTGATATTGCAGCCGATAGAGGGCTGCTGCTCGCCCTCCGGCGCGCGCCCGGCGAGCACGGCCCTGGCCGCATCGCGCAGATCCTTGCCGGTTACCGGTATCTCGTTGCCCGGGCGGCTGTCATCGAACTGGCCACGCCAGACCAGCCGGTGCCCCTTGTCGTAGAGAAAGAAATCCGGGGTGCAGGCCGCATCGAAGGCGCGGGCGACATCCTGTTCGGCATCGGCCAGATACGGGAACACATAATCGCGTGCCAGGATTTCTGCGCGCATCTTTTCCGGGGCGTCGTCGGGGTGCTTGTCCCAGTCATTGCTGTTGATGGCCACCACGGCCAACCCCTGCTCGGTGAGCTCGCGCGCCAGGGCCGAAAAGACCGTGGCGATGTGTTTGACGTAAGGGCAATGGTTGCAGATGAAGGCGACCAGCACTGGCGCATCGGCCAGGTCGGCGGAGTCGAACAGGGTGCCGCGCGCGTCGGGCAGGCGGAAGGCGGGTAGCGGGCGGCCCAGTTCGACCATGGTGGAGGGCGTCAATGCCATGCAATCTCTCCCGTTGGATTAACCTCTATACTGATGCTTCGAGTGTAGCAGACCGCTGGGGCAAGATGCCGTCAGCGCCGGGCGAGGCAACATGATCGGACGTATCCGCGAGTGGCACGATCAGCGCCGTATCCGCCAACGCGGGCTGGAGGCGCTATGGCAGAGGCAGGTCCCGCAGATGGCCTGGCTGCAGCGTTATGGTGAGGCGCAGCGGGCAAGAATAGGGGCCATGGCGCAGCGCTTCATGGTGCGCAAGCACATGCTGGGGGGCGCGGGGTTTGCCGTCACCGAGGGCATGCGCATGCATGTGGCCGCCCTGGCGGTGGTGCCGGTGCTGGAGCTGGGCTTGCACTGGTATCGCGACTGGAATGCTGTGGTGTTGTACGAGGGCGCCTTCATTCCCGGCCATGACTGGCAGGATGAGACGGGGGTGGTGCATGTCAGTGATGCACCCCTGACCGGTGAAGCCTGGATGCAAGGGCCGGTGATCCTGTCATGGGAAGACGTGCTGGCCAGCGACGAGCCGGACAACGCGGGCTACAACGTGGTGATTCACGAAATGGCCCACAAGCTCGACATGTGCGGCCCCGGCGGTGCCAATGGCGCGCCGCCGCTGCATCGCGGTATGGACCCGAAGCGCTGGCACGATGTCATGCAGACCGCCTGGAATGAACTGGAGCGTGCCGAGGCCAGCGGTACCCCCTTGCCGCTGGACCCCTATGGGCTGGAGGATGCCGGCGAGTTCTTTGCCGTGCTGTCGGAATGTTTCTTTGATGCTCCCGGGCACCTGGCCAGCCACTGGCCGGACGTTTATGCGCAGCTGGCGCTGTTCTATCGGCAGGACCCGTTGCAGGCCTGGGGGCGGGGCGAGGCCCAGGCCCAGGTCTAGATCCAGGTCCAGGTCTAGGGCGTTGTCTCCGGCCACAGAGGGACATTGCTCATGTCGGGCAAGCGGTGGGCGATCCCCTTGTGGCAATCAATGCAGGTGGCCTCGATCTCGCCACTGAAGGCTTTCTCGTGCATGCGCTGGGCCACCGGCGTCTGGCGACTGAAATCCATGTACTCGAATTCATGGCAGTTGCGGCATTCCAGCGAGTCGTTGGCCTTCAGGCGCCGCCACTCCCGTTCCGCCATTTCCAGGCGCTTGTCGGCGAACTTCTCCGGCGTATTGATGGTGCCGAAAATCTTGCCCCAGACTTCTTTCGAGGCTTCCATCTTGCGGCCCATCTTGTTGCCCCACTCGTGCGGCACATGGCAGTCGGAGCAGGTGGCGCGCACGCCGGAACGATTGTGGTAGTGCACCGTGTACTTGAGTTCCGCGTACACGTTGTCCTGCATTTCGTGGCAACTGATGCAGAAGGATTCGGTGTTGGTGTATTCCATGGCCGTGTTGAAGCCGCCCCAGAAAATGATCCCGGCAACGAAGCCGCCCAGCACCAGAAAGCCCAGGGAAAAATGCAGGCTCGGGCTGCGGAAAACATGCCAGTAGCGGCTCAGCCAGCGGCGCATGATACCTCCATGTCGACAGAACGTCGGTTCAGCATGTGCATGTCAGGGCTCCCCGTAAGCCGGTGTGTGTGCCGGTAAGTGTCCCAGTGGCGCGCCGCTGCCGCGCATCTGCGGGACATGGCAGGCGGTGCAGGGGATGCGGTTGGCCGCCCCCTGGCTGTGCTGTTTGCCATCGCGGTCCTGGTAATGGGAATCGGGCATCGGGCTGGCACCAAGTTGTGGCGGCGCATCGCGGCCATGGCAACTCAGGCAGCGGTTGAACTGGCGATCCATCTGGTGGCCGGTGATGCGGTGCGGAATGGTCGGCGCGCCAAGCGGGTTGTCACCGGGCAGGCGTGAATGGTCGCGATCTTCTTCGGGGCCCATCATCGGGGTCGGGCCGGGCTGGTCAAGATGCCTGGCGGGGTCCTCCGCCTGGGCGATCAGGCTGGCCAGGGCGATCAGCAGGGCGCACAGCAAGCGCGTCATCATCATACGGCCCCCCTGACCGGCACGATGCGCACGGCACATTTCTTGAAATCCGTTTGCCGGGAAATCGGGTCTGTGGCGTCCAGCGTGCAGGCATTCACCAGACGGTTGATGTCAAAAAAGGGCACGAACACCATGCCGCGGGGCGGGCGATTGCGGCCCTGGGTTTCCACCCGGGCGCGCATGTGGCCGCGGCGCGAGCGAATTTCCACTTCACTGCCACGGCGCAGCGCCAGTTCGTGGGCATCGTCCGGATGCATGTAGCACAGTGCCTGCGGTACGGCCCGATGCAGGGCCGGCACGCGCTGGGTCATGGTGCCGCTGTGCCAGTGCTCCAGCACGCGCCCGGTGTTGAGCCAGAAGGGGTAGTCGTCATCGGGCAGTTCCGGCGCCGGTTCGTAGGGCAGGGCAAAGATAATGGCCCGGTTGTCGCGGTGCCCGTAGAAGGCAAAGTCACCGTCTTCGGCATCGCTGTGTTGTGCCACATAGGGATCATGGTCGCGATGATAGCGCCAGCGCGTTTCCTCGCCGTCCACCACCGGCCAGCGCATGCCGCCGCGCGTGGCGTGATACACCTCGAACGGCGCCAGGTCATGGGCCAGCCCACGTCCAAAGCGGGCGTATTCCTCGAACAGGCCTTTCTGCAGGTAGAAGCCGAGCTGGCTGCTCTCGTCGTTGGGGTGGTCCTCGTCCGGCGGGAAGGCGTCCACCTGGCCATTGGCGAAAAGCAGGTCAAACAGGGTCTTGTCACGCAGTGCAGGCGCCTTGGCGAGCAGTGCCTCGGGCCAGGCATCGGCCACCTTCAGCCGCCGCGACAGGGCGATGATCTGCCACAGGTCAGAGCGCGCCTCACCGGGGGGAGAGACCAGTTGATGCCAGAACTGGGTGCGGCGCTCGGAGTTGCCGAAGGCGCCTTCCTTTTCCACCCAGCTGGCGGCCGGCAGCACCAGATCGGCGGCCTGGGCCGACAGTGTCGGATAGATGTCCGAGACGATGATGAAGGCCTCGGGGTTGCGCCAGCCGGGCAGGATCTCCTGGCTGACGTTCGGCCCGGCCTGCATGTTGTTGGTGACCTGGGTCCAGTAGACCTTCAGTTTGCCGTCCTTCAGCGCACGGCTCTGGGCGACGGCATCCAGCCCGGCCTCTGCACGCAGGGTGCCCGCAGGCAGTTTCCAGATGTTTTCGGCAAAGGCGCGGTGCTCCGGATTGGCCAGCAACTTGTCTGCCGGTAGCCGGTGGGCAAAGGTGCCGACCTCGCGGGCGGTGCCACACGCGGACGGTTGCCCGGTCAGGGAAAAAGGGCTGTTGCCCGGGGTGGAAATCTTGCCGGTGAGCAGGTGCAGGTTATAGATCATGTTGTTGCACCAGACACCACGGGTGTGCTGGTTGAAGCCCATGGTCCAGAACGACATGACCCGGGTGTCCGGGTCGGCATAGGCTTCGGCCAGGGCTTTCAGTTCGACCTCGCGCAGGCCCGATTCCCGCGCCGTGCGTGCCAGCGTATAGGGCTTGAGAAATTCGCGGAAGGCTTCGAAATCAATGTCCTCGCCGCCGCCCGGATCATCCGCATGGCGGGCTGACTTCTGGCGTGGATCTTCAGGGCGCAGGCCGTAACCGATGTCCGTATTGCCGCGCCTGAAACGCGCGTGACGGCGCAGGAAGTCGTGATCGACCTTGTCTTCCTCGATCAGATAATGGGCAATGTAGTTGAGAATGATCAGGTCGGTCTGTGGTTTGAAGATCATGGCCCGATCGGCAAGATCACAGGACATGTTCTGCAGGGTGGACAGCACCAGCAGCTTCGCCCCCGCTTCGCGGCAACGCGCGATCACCCGTGTCCACAGGATCGGGTGCATTTCGGCCATGTTGGCGCCCCACAGCACGAAAGCATCGGCGTGTTCGATGTCGTCATAGCAACCGGGCGGTTCATCCATGCCGAAGGTGCGCATGAAGCCCATGACCGCCGAGGCCATGCAATGGCGTGCATTCGGATCCAGATTGTTGCTGCGCAGGCCGGCTTTCATGAACTTGTTGGCGGCGTAACCTTCCCAGATGGTCCATTGGCCGGAACCGAACATGGCAATGCTGTCCGGGCCGCCTGTGCGCAGGGCCTCGCGGAATTTTTCCGTCATGATGTCCAGCGCCCGGTCCCAGCTCACCGGGGTCAGGGTGCCCTGCTTGTGATACTCGCCATTGCGCAGGCGCAGCAGTGGCCGGGTCAGCCTGTCGCCACCGTAGAGAATGCCCGGCAGCGAGTAGCCTTTGACGCAGGCCAGCCCCCGGTTGACGTCCACCTCCGGATCGCCGGTGGCGGCCACCACGCGACCGCCGCGTACGCCGATCTGCATGCCGCAGCCCACGCCGCAGAAGCGGCAGGGGGCCTTGTGCCAGGTGATGCCGGTGAGATCCTCCGGCAGCGCCTGAGCCTCGACCCTCGCGGGCAGCGGGATGCCCGCCGCCGCCAGCGCGGCCAGTTGCAGGCGCAGGAAGGCGCGCCGGTCCATGCCCGGATCGGGTGTTGTGGTGGTGCGGGAGGGAATCCGTGTGGTGTCGTTGGCCGGCATCGTATCAACCCCCCATGGCGTGGCTGATCCAGACCGCCAGCCCGTAGCTGCCGATCAGGGCGATACTGAGCGCGGGAAACAGCACCACACACAGGAACAGGAAGGTGAGTAATTCACGTCGCCGACGCGGCGTCCCGTTGTCGCGGGGCATATCGTCTGCCATGGGGCCTCCCTGCGTGTGAATAGATCTTTCACGCTAACGATGCCCCACGACAGTGCAAGCCCCAGTCTGCCGTTTATTGATCTGGATCAAGAATGCGGCGGTTGGGCCACCTCGACCAGGTGCAGGCGCAGGGTGCGATGGCCAGAGGGCCAGTCAATCCTGTCGCCGACCCGCAGGCCGAGCAGTGCGGCGCCCGCAGGGGCCAGTACCGAGACTTGCCCCGGGCTGCCATCCAGCTCGGCGGGTAGCAGCAGGGTCAGGGTCTGTACCTTGCCGGTGGTTTCATTTTCGAACCGCGCCCGCGACCCCAGTGTCACAACATCGTCGGGCATTTCTTCCGGCAGGAGCGTTCGGGCGCGTTCCAGCTCGCCGTACAGCGCCTCGATAACGTCGGCGGGCTCATCCAGGCGATCCAGCAGGGCGTAAAGCCGGTCGCTGTCCCGGGTGGATACGGTGATGGCGGGCAAGCCGGGTTGTTCCGGTGCAGGCATGGTCGTTCTCCATAATCTGTGCGTCAGGTGATGCGTCGTGTTATCGGGTTGCTGTGCGGGGCGCCGGGCCCCGGGTAGAACAACGACGGGGACCGGCTCAGGAATGGAAGGGCGCGAGCGGCGCGCACAAGGCGCACACCAGCGCGCCGCGCAGGGCGGCGCGGACCAAGGGGTGACCGTGAGCGAGAAGGAGAGTGTTCATGGCCAGAAGTGTAGGCGCTTGCCCGATGTTTGGCCATGAGTGGTGGCACACCCGTATGATGACACTGATTTTCCGGAGCAGGATGCCATGTCAGCTTCTCGTCGATTCCCTGTGATCGCCTTGCGTGCGCTGCTGCTGTTGCTGGCCCTCATGGTGCTGGCGGCGCTGGTGGTGTGGCGTCTCTGGCCTGCGGGCCTGGCGGTGCAGGGGGTCAGCTGGAGCCGCGCCGAGGGCCTCCAGGTGGCACAACTGCGCTGGCAACAGGATGCCTGCACCCTGCTGCGGGCTGAGTCGCTGCGCCTGCGCGGCTGGCGTCCTGTGACGATCAGCGTGGCAGACGTCCGGGTGACCCCTTGCCCGGCGGACGATGCGGCGCCCCTCACGCCCGGCCTGGCGCTCCCCGACCTGCCCGCGCTGACACTGGATATCCATGCCCTGCATGTCATGACGCTGCCGCCCCTGGCAGTGCAGATGACCCAGGCGGACGGGGTGTGGCAACTGGCTGCCCGCCAGGGGCGCAGTCAGATGGCGCTGGTCCACGATCAGCACGCGTCTGGCTGGCAGCTCAGGGGTCAGTTGTATCTGCCGGACTGGGACGAGGCGCTGCTGGGGCGTATCGATCTGGAGGGCGCGGGTGAACTGGGGGAGGAGCACTGGTCGGGCGATCTGGCCGTAACCGGCCATGCGCTGGGCCATGCCGCGCAACCGCAGCGTGCCAGCGCCAGTGCCCGGCTCACGCTGGCACAGACGCGCTGGACCCTGGAGGCCATGCTGGACGCCCCTCTGGCCCTGGGCGCCGACTGGACCCTGGCGGCACAACAGCCGTTGCGTGCGGCGGGCGATCTGGACAGCGTTGACGAACTGACATGGCAGGCCACCGCGTCCGGGCCGCCGGGCGAAGTGGCGCTGGCGCTGCAGGCTGAACCGGACGATCTGCTGGCCGGGCATGGCCGTATGCAACTGCGTGGCCCGTCGCTGGCGGGTGAGATACCCCTGCGCTGGTCAGGAGGTGAGCTGACACTGGCGCCCGCCGAGGTGCGCTACGCGACGACGCAGGTGCGTTGGACGTCAGCCCTGACAGTGCCGCTGGCGGCTCGGGGTGAAGCCCGGTTGCCGCTGACGGTGGAGCATGAGGGGGTGCAGATAACGGCCCGGGACAGTGTGCTGCAGTGGCAGGGGGCGGAGTGGGCCTGGCAAGGAGCGCTTGCGCTGGAGGGCGAGCAGGCCGGTTATCGTCTGCGCGGACACTGGCGCGGCGGTGTCACGATGCAAGGGCTGTCGGGTGAGCCGCTGCAGCTGTCGGTGCAGGGCGATGATCTGTCGTTGCGGGCCAGCGTACCCGTGACCGCCATGCGCGCGCCGGCCTGGTCCACCCGGGCGACCTTCGAGGGCGCCTGGCAGCAGACGCCGTTTTCCGGCACGGCAACCGCCTCCCAGGCCAGCGGCGACTGGCGCGGCGAAGCCAGACTGCGGTCGCGGTTGCCCTTCTACGACAGTGGTGGTGAGGTGGATGTCCGGCTGCCGTGGCGGTTTGCCGGTGACTTCGTGCTCGACCAGGGCAGTGAGGTGCGCGTTGCCCAGGGCCTGGTGGAGGCCGTGCTGATCCGGCCACTACACCTTCTGGCCAGCACGCCCCTGCGACTGGATGCCGAGGGAGTGCAGGGGCGCCTGCAGGCGCGTAGCGAGGGGCTGACCGCAGCGCGCTGGATTCTGCCGCCGGTGGAAGGGCCGATCACCCTGGCCGGGCAGTCTGCCTCGGCGGACCTGCGCATACCGGCCTGGCAGAGCAGCATGGCGCTGTCGGTGCGGCGGGATGACGCGGGTGCGCAGGGCACGGTACGGCTGTCGACGCCCTTGTCGGCGCCGATGAGTCGCGGCTTGCCGGCCACGCTGGAGCGTGGCCAGGTGGAGGCCTGGGCCGACTGGCGCTGGCACGATCTGCTGCGGGTGGATGGCGAGATGACGGTGGCCAGGCTGACGGCGGATTTCGGCGGCATCCGGGCGCGCGGCGGCGACGGCCGGATGCGCCTGCGCTGGCACGGTGACGACCTGTGGCTGGAGAGCGTCGGACCGCTGAAACTGGCCGAGCTGGACGTGGGCGCGCCGCTGCGCAATATTCAGGCTCAGGTCGGCACCAATCTCGACGACTGGCGTCTAACGGATATCCGTGCCGAAGCCTTCGGCGGTGACATCCTGGCGCCGCGACTGCACTGGCCATCGCAGATCTACGAGCCGATTGTGCTGACCCGTATTGATCTGGATCGAGTGGCTGCGCTGCAACCGGATCCCGCGGTGCAGCTGTCGGGGCGCGTGGGTGGCTATTTGCCGATCATGCTGGGCCGTGATTTTGTCGCCGTGAAAGAGGGGCGTCTGGCCAATGAAGAGATGCTGTCGATGATGATCATGCCCGGCTCCGGTGTGCAGGCGATGGCAGGTGCAAACCGTGCCGTGCAGATAGCGCTCGACGCACTGGGCACCATGCTGATCAGTACCTTCCAGGCGCGGCTGAGCATGTCGGCTGACGGCTGGCTGGATGCGGCAGTCACGATACATGGCAATAACCCGCAGCAGCGGCTGCCGGTAATTTTCAACTACACACATCAGGAAAATATTCTGGCGTTGCTGCGCAGCCTGCGTATTGGCGACGACATCCAGCGCCAGTTCATGCAGCAGCAACGGAGCAACTGAAGATGACGCGATCAGGTTTTACGCTGCTGGCCCTGCCGGTGCTGCTGGCACTGACCACGGCCTGTACACCCCGATTGGCGCTGGAGGCGCCGAAGGAGCCCATTACCATCAATCTGAACGTCAAGATCGATCACGAAATCCGCCTGCGGGTGGAGCGGGATCTGGATGAACTGTTCAGCGATGACAGTGACCTGTTCTGACAGCGGGGAGAGCGCACCATGAAACGTATTGCAGGCATGATAGTTGTGGCCATGCTGGCACTGAGCTCGGCGGTGCTGGCTCTGGATCTGGACAGCGCCAAGGCGCAGGGACTGGTGGGCGAGCAGCCCAACGGTTACCTCGGTGTGGTCAAGGCGACACCGGAAGCGGTAGAGCTGGCCCAGGACATCAACACCCGGCGGCGCCAGGCCTATGAGCGCATCGCCCGGGAGAACGGCATCACCATCGAGCAGGTGGCCAATATGGCGGGGCAGCGTGCCATCAGCCGCGCGGAACCGGGCACCTGGGTACGCACACCGGAAGGGCAATGGGTGGAGCGCTGAATCAGCGGCCGCCCCGCCCTGAAGGCGGGCGCTGGCGCCTCCCGCAAACTGGCTTGAAATGAGGGTTGTTTGACGGGCGTCGCGGGGCGACACTTTCCGGCTCAGGGAGCTGTCGGCACAGGGTCGACCGGACTCGCCACGCAAGGACTCGCGCATGACCATCCGCAGGATGACCCCCGCTCGCCATCGTTGGCGATTATGGCTGGCTGTGTCGCTTCTCGTGCTGCCGCTGACCGTCTTTGTGGTGCTGTTGCACTGGCAGCCCTCTCTGGATCGCTGGGAGCCCTTTCGTATTCTCGAGGCGCCGCCCGCGCCTTTGCAGGTGACCTGGCTGGGTACCGCCACGGTGCTGGTGACGGATGGCGAAAACGCCATCATGACCGATGGTTTCTTTTCCCGGCAGTCGTTGCTGAGCGTGGCGAGCGGTCCTGTCGAACCGGATCTGGAGCGTATCGGGGAGGGCCTGGAGACGGCCGGTGTCCAGCAGCTCGATGCCGTGGTGGTGCTCCACTCGCATTACGATCACGCCATGGATGCACCGGAAGTGGCGCGCCGCACGGGCGCGTTGCTGGTGGGCTCGGAAAGCACCGCCAACGTCGGTCGCGGCTGGCGTTTGCCCGAGTCATCCATTCATGTGCCGGACGTCGGCGAGGTGCTGCGCTTCGGACATTTCGAACTGGAACTGGTGCCTTCTGCGCACGTGCCCATGCTGCCTATGGTGGCGCGCCTGACCGGCCATGGCAAAACCATTGATGAACCGCTGGTGCCCCCGGCATCGATTTCTGCCTGGAAAGAAGGCCAGAGTTACGCGCTGATGTTGCGTCATCCACAGGGCAACCTGCTGATTCAGGGCAGTGCCGGATTTGTCGGCGGTGAACTGCAAGGGCAGTCAGCGGATATCGCCCTGCTCTCCACCGGTTCACTGGGCCGTCAGTCAGACGATTATCAGCGCCGCTACTTCGAGGAAATGGTGCTCACCACCGGCGCGCATACGGTCATTCCCATGCACTGGGATGATTTCTTCACCGTGCTCGACCACGACACCCACCCCCTGGGCCCCTTGCTGGACAACTTCCACGGCGCGATGGAGGGCCTGAAGCGCCACAGCCGCGAACACGACCGCGCCTTCCACATGCTGCGTCCCCTCGATCGCTTCAGTGTTGAGGAGGGGCGCCTGCAAGAGACGCCCCCCTAGCCTGGGTGCTATTCCGGATATCCCGATGCGTCCAGCTGCCAAATGGTCGGCCGCCAGAAGGGAATACGTCCGAAATCACCATGCTGCCGGGGGCTGCTGCCGTCCTCGCGGTCAAAAGACTTGAATACGATGTTGCCCTGGGCACCTCGGAAAGCTCTGTCAATGATGGCGATGGATGACAGCACGTTGACCTCCGAACCCATGGTGCGTCGCAGGGGGTGTTCGGGCCGTTCGTGGTGTTGGTCTATGGATATCAGCAAGGAGCCTGTTGGAATGAGGCCGGCTACATGCACTTCTGATACCTCCGCCACGCGATTCAGTGTGAGGTTGTAGAAGTTTACCGGCTGGCCATCGTGATCAGACGAGGATGACAGACGAATGACGGGAGCGATGGCTGCCAGTGAACTCTCAATGTCGGCAGCGGCTGCCATATAAACGATATTTTTCAGCACCCCGGTCCGTAGCCATTCGTCCTGATATTCCGTCAGGGCACGATTGAGGAACATTGTGCCCATGCTATGACCGACCAGGGTGATCTCATACTCGCGACTGCGAGGAGTGTGGTCGGAAAACAGCCACGGGAAGACGGCGCTGCCCGGCATCCCGGATGGCCAGCGACCGTCGAAGTAAGAGGGAGGAGCAAAACCGGTTTGTGTGCGCCTCTTCATCACATCCCACGAAGAAGATGAAAATGTGCTATGCCAAAGGCTGCCAACGGTGTAGCGCACAGGGAAGGTGATCGTCTGAACCAGGCCTCGCCCTGCACGGCGCCATCGGTTTGTCTTGTAACCGCTGAGGTTGGCGACCAGACCAGAATGCTCGCCGTAATAAAGTGCCTCGGCCGGATGATTTCCGTCGTCGTGCGCGAAACGGGTTTGCGCATTCTTCCAGGCGCCTGAAAGCCAGCTGCTTTTATATGCGGAGGCGAGCCGATCCTTCTCGTTGCTGCCCTGATAGTAGACAGTGGCGGGGAGGTGACCCAGAGAAGTAAGTAGATCAGATGCGAAAATAACGCCAGCTGTGGAATAGCCGATGCCCAGGTTGGTTTTGTTCCCCTCGCGTAAACGAGTGATGTGTTCAGCCCAGGTCGAAATCGGTCCCGAGTTCCATGAAATATAGACGGGGTAATGCCAGTGCTCATCATCGATCATGATATCGAGCGCTTGCCCATTCTCAATTTTCCGATCGGTGCTTTGGAAACTGTTAAGACCACCATGGACGTAAAACAGGACCCTGATCTTGTCACTGCCCCGTTTTCTTGAAAGCTGCTCTGCTTCGCAGAAGATATGACGAAGGAAAGCCTCACCTGTGCCGTGTGGGTCAAGGATTTCACCGGTTCGGGGGTGAAGCATAAGGCCGTCTGGATTGATCCGGATTATGTGGTCTTCCAAACGACGGGTATGACGTATCTCGCCATGCCTCCAGGTGGGGCAGTCTTGGCCTGTTTCGGTAAAAGAATGTTGATAAATGGGGCTTTGCTGTCGGGCGCAGCCGCTGATGATAAAAGCTGTCAGGCATAGCAAAGATAGAATGACGTTTTTCAGGTATGTCTGAACATGATTGCCCCTGCTTCCCATTGTCTTCCCTTCCCTGTGGTTTGTTATATTTTCGTGGCTTCTTCTGATTTGTTGGCGGTCTCTCAGTAACTGCGCCGGGCAAGAATCCGGTTGCGTTCGGAAATCTGACTGTTCAGCGTCCACAGGTCATACAGGTAGCCCAGGCCCAGCAGGCCTAACGTCAGCAAGTAGAGGATGCCGGTGATCCACTTGCCCATGTACATGCGATGGATGCCGAAAATGCCGAGAAAGGTCAGCAGTATCCAGGTCAGGCTGTAATGGATCTGTCCGCTCTGGAATCGGTGGTCTGCCTGTCGGTCCATGGACGGAATCAGAAACAGGTCGATAATCCAGCCGATAAAGAAAAGCCCTAGCGTGAAGAACCAGATGGTGCCGGTAATCGGCTTGCCATAATAGAAACGGTGCGCGCCAAGAAAGCCGAACAGCCAGAGCAGATAGCCGATGACCTTGCTGTGGGTGTCGTTGCTGTTCATCAGAGTGTGACCTCAATGGCGCGGGCGCTGCGCAGCGCTTTCTGTATGGCGTCGTCAATATTGTCAGCGCGCGCCAGCGCCACCCCAAGGCGACGCTCGCCGTGCACGTCCGGTTTGCCGAACAGGCGCAAGTCGGTGTCAGGTTCCGCCAGGGCGGCAGCCAGGTTGCCGTACTGCATGCGGTCGGAATCCCCCTCCACCAGCAACACGGCCGAAGCGCTCGGGCCGTATTGACGGATCAGCGGGATGGGCAGGCCGAGAATGGCGCGAGCGTGCAGTTCGAATTCGGACAGGTTCTGGGAGATCAGCGTGACCATGCCGGTGTCGTGCGGGCGCGGTGACACTTCGCTGAAATACACGGTGTCGCCTTTCACGAACAGCTCGACGCCGAACAGCCCGTGCCCGCCCAGGGCTTCGGTGATCGCGCCCGCGATCTTCTCTGCTTCGCCCAGCGCAGTGTCAGACATGGGCTGTGGCTGCCAGGATTCGCGGTAGTCGCCTTTTTCCTGGCGGTGGCCAATGGGGGCGCAGAAAGTAGTGCCGTCAATGTGGCGTACCGTCAGCAGTGTGATCTCGTAATCGAAATCGACAAAGCCTTCCACAATGACACGGCCCTTGCCGGCGCGGCCGCCGGACTGCGCATAGTCCCAGGCAGCGGCGATGTCGGCTTCGGTTTTCACTGTGCTCTGGCCTTTGCCAGAGGATGACATGACGGGCTTGACCACGCAGGGCATGCCGACCTCCGCCACGGCGGCACGGTACTCCGCTTCGGTTTCGGCAAAACGATAGGGAGAGGTGCTCAGGCCCAGCTCCTCGGCGGCCAGGCGGCGAATCCCTTCACGGTTCATGGTCAGCCGTGCAGCGCGGGCTGTGGGGACCACGCGGAAGCCTTCCTGCTCCAGCGCGACCAGGGTTTCCGTGGCAATGGCCTCGATCTCCGGCACGATCAGATGGGGCTGCTCCTGTTCCACCACGGCGCGCAGGGCATCGCCGTCGAGCATGCTGATGACGTGACTGCGGTGGGCAACCTGCATGGCGGGGGCGTTGGCATAACGGTCCACGGCAATCACTTCGCAGCCCAGCCGTTGCAGCGCGATGACCACTTCCTTGCCCAGCTCGCCACTGCCCAGCAGCAGCACACGGGTGGCCGTTGGCGAAAGCGGGGTGCCAAGTGTTGCAGAGGTCATGCCGGTTGCTCCTGAGCTGTTGCGCTGTTTGGGGATCGGCGCAGTTTACCGCATCCCTGCTGGTGATGTGTGGTGGCCTTGCCTACACTTTGCGGCGGGCTTTGAGGAGCGAGCATGACCGTCAGCGACCACAGCGATCAGCACACCGATGAACACTGGATGCGCCAGGCACTGGTGCTGGCGGCGCGTGGCGCCGAGGTGGGCGAGGTGCCGGTGGGGGCGCTGGTGGTGCGCGATGGCGAGATCATCGGCCAGGGCTGGAACCAGCCGATCAGCGGCCATGATCCCACCGCGCATGCGGAGGTGGTGGCGATGCGTGATGCCGCGACGCGGTTGGGCAACTATCGACTGACCGGGGCTACCCTGTACGTGACCATAGAGCCCTGCACCATGTGCTTCGGCGCGCTGATGCATGCGCGTATTGCCCGGCTGGTGTATGGCGCCACCGAGCCGCGGGCTGGCACCTGTGTCAGCCAGCTGCGGCTGCCGGAGCAGACCTTCTACAATCATCGGGTGGCGGTAACGGGTGGGGTGCTGGCAGAAGACAGCGCCGCGCTGTTGCGCGGCTTCTTTGCGGGCAAACGTCGCTAGACCGGTCGCGGTTCAGTCCACCATCGCCAGCATCATGCGGGTATGGCGCTCGGAAGAACCGGCCCAGACCAGGGTGTCGTAGTAGCCGCGAATGGCACGCACATAGATCACCGCCTGGCCGCCGCCGCTGGCATAGCCGTGGCGGGCGTGCTGGTAGTAGCGCGCCTGGCGCAGCTTGGGCATATGCTGCTGTACGTCTTCCCAGGAATCCGGATTGCCGCCCTTGCGCTGGGTCAGCACGCGGGCATCTTCCATGTGACCGAAGCCGGCGTTGTAAGCCGCCAGGGCGAACCAGGTGCGATCCGGCTCAGGGATGCGTTCCGGGATACGGTCGTAGATCTTGCGCAGGTAGGCGGCGCCCGCGTGAATGCTTTCGTACGGATCAGTGCGATCAGCCACGCCCATTTCCAGCGCGGTGCGCTGGGTGAGCATCATCAGCCCGCGCACGCCGGTGGGCGATACGGCTTCGGCGTCCCACATGGATTCCTGGTAACCGAGTGCTGCCAGCAGGCGCCAGTCGAAGCCGGTGGCTTCACCGGCGTCGATGAAGGCCTGGGTGTACTGCGGCAGGCGTGAATCCAGATGCTGGATGAAGGAGCGCGCCGCATACAGGTTGAAGTGCTCTTCGTGGCTGTAGAAGCGCTGCTCCAGCCGCGCCACGGTGCCGTTGGCCTTGGCCCGGGTCAGAAAACGCTGGGCGGCATGCCGTAACTGGCCATTGCTGTCACGGCGGAAGGCCCAGCCCAACTGGGCCTGGCCAGCATCAAAGGCGGCAATCAGTTCCGGGAACAGCGCCCGGTGGATGGCATAGGCGTTGGAGTCCACCAGGGTGTAATCGAAGTGGCCCTCATCGACCAGCGTCAGCAGGCGCTCGACGCTGGCGCCCTCCAGCGCAACGACCTCCATATCACCGATGTCCGCGGCCATCAGGTCCAGACGCTCGGCATGGCTGCTGCCCGCCAGCACCACACCGCGCAGGCCAGCCAGATCACTGATGTCGCGGGGGCGTGCGCCGCCCATGCGGTAGATGACCTTTTCATCCACGGTCTGGTAGGCCGTTGAGAAATCGAAGTGGCGTGAGCGGTTCGGTGTGATGGACAGGCCTGCGGCGGCCAGGTCAGCACGGCCGCTGCGCACCAGGGCGAAGAGTTCATCCAGTGTATCGGCTTCGATAACGCGCAGGCTGACGCCGAGTTCATGGGCAAAGCCCGCGACCAGCTCGTAGTCGAGGCCTGTCTCGCCGTACTGATCCATGTAATAGGTTGTCGGGGCAGCACGGGTTGCCACCACCAGTTCGCCGCGGGCCAGCACCTGTTCCAGCGGCCCGGGGGTGGGCTGCATGGCGGTGGTGATGGCTACGGTGCCCAGCAAGACTGCCGGGATCAGCAGGTATTTCAGTTGCCGTATCAGTGCGCTCATATCCTGGTCCGTTGCTCTGTCATCATGTCTGTGACAGGCCGGTACTGCCGCTTCCGACCGTTGCTCTCTGAACAGGCGTGCTGAACAGGAGCATCGTGAAATCACACTGCCTTGTGTGATGTGTATCACGAGTTCGGCGCGGACTCTAGCAGGCGAAAAGGTGGATTTCACCCGTATTTGTCCGACAATTGTGTCGATAGGTAACACCTGGGCGATTTTCAGCCTGATGCCGGGGGCACAGCCTCGGAATAGTGGCTGAGGCCGCCTTCCGGGTCTGCTGCACCTGCCTTATGGCGTCTTCAATGGGTGAAGGCGGCTGCCATCAGCGGGCAAATCCCGTATCATTGCGCCTCCCCCAGTTCCTCCCGGCAACAGCTGAAAAAAAGGCGTCTCATGCTGATACTTCCCGGTTCCTCCGCGCTGTCTGCGTTCCGTCTGGAAAAACTGCTGCAGTCCTTGCCCGGTGTTACCGCGCTGGGCGCGCGTTTCGTGCACTTCGCCGAGGTGGAAGGCACCCTGGACAGCCGCGCCCAGGCGGTGCTGGAAAAGCTGCTGACCTATGGGCCATCAGGCTCGACGGCCCTGCCCGAAGGGCGTCTGTTCCTGGTGGTGCCGCGCCCCGGCACGATTTCACCCTGGTCGTCCAAGGCCACGGATATCTGCCATAACGCCGGTCTGGCGCAGGTGCGCCGCGTGGAGCGGGGTATTGAGTACCGGGTGGCGTGTGATGACAGCGCCGAGACCCTGGCCGCCGTGCGCGCCGCCCTGCATGACCGCATGACCCAGGCCGTGCTGGACGATCTGGACAGCGCGTCCTGCCTGTTCAGCCACCAGTCGCCACGTCCGCTGAGCCGGGTCGATGTACTGGGTGGCGGCCGCGAGGCGCTGGAAGCGGCCAACAGCGACCTGGGGCTGGCGCTGGCTGAGGACGAGATCGACTACCTGGTCGGCCAGTTCACCCGCCTGGGCCGCAATCCCAGTGACGCAGAACTGATGATGTTCGCCCAGGCGAACTCCGAACATTGCCGCCACAAGATTTTCAACGCCGACTGGACCATTGATGGCGAAGCCCAGTCGCACAGCCTGTTCGGCATGATCCGCAATACCTTTCAGAAGCATCCCGGGCAGGTGCTGTCGGCCTACAAGGACAACGCCGCCGTGATGCGCGGGCATGAAGCGAGCCGCTTTTTCCCCGACCCGGACAGCGGTGAATACCGGGCCGTGGAAGAGCCGGTGCATATCCTGATGAAGGTGGAAACCCACAATCATCCCACCGCCATCGCCCCGCACCCTGGCGCGGCCACGGGCGCGGGCGGTGAGATCCGTGATGAAGGCGCCACCGGCCGTGGCGGCAAGCCGAAAGCCGGCCTGACCGGCTTCTCGGTGTCGAACCTGAGGATCCCCGGCTTTGCACAGCCCTGGGAAGGGGATTACGGCAAACCGGAGCGGATCGCCTCGGCGCTGGACATCATGCTGGAAGGGCCGATCGGGGGCGCCGCTTTCAACAATGAATTCGGCCGCCCGAATCTGTGCGGCTATTTCCGCACGCTGGAAATCGAGGCGCCGGGTGTCGGCGGCGACGAGATGCGCGGCTACCACAAGCCGATCATGATTGCCGGTGGCCTGGGCAGTGTCCGCGATGGCCACGTCCAGAAAGAACCGATTCCCGCCGGGGCGAAGATCATTGTGCTGGGTGGCCCGGCACTGCTGATTGGTCTGGGTGGCGGCGCCGCCTCGTCCATGGCCTCTGGCGAGAGCGCCGAGGATCTGGATTTTGCTTCGGTGCAACGGGACAACCCGGAAATCGAACGCCGCTGCCAGGAAGTGATCGACCGCTGCTGGGCGCTGGGTGAGCGTAACCCGATCGTCTCGGTACACGATGTCGGCGCCGGTGGTCTGTCCAACGCCTTGCCGGAGCTGGTGCACGACGCTGACCGGGGCGCGACCCTGCAACTGCGCGGCATCCCCTGCGACGAGCCGGGCATGAGCCCGGTGGAAATCTGGTGCAACGAAGCCCAGGAGCGTTATGTGCTGGCGGTGCTGCCGCAGGATCTGGCGCGCTTCGCCGCCCTGTGCGAACGCGAGCGCGCGCCGTTTGCCGTGCTGGGCGAAGCCACCGAAGACGAGCACCTGCGCGTCGACGACAGTCACTTCAATGAAGCGCCGGTGGACTTGCCCATGGATGTGCTGTTCGGCAAGCCGCCGAAAATGCAGCGAGAATTCGACCGCGCTGATTTCGAACGCCAGCCGTTTGATGTCGAGGGCATCGAGCTGCGCGACGCCATCCAGCGCGTCCTGAGCCTGCCGTCCGTGGCCGCCAAGACTTTCCTGATCACCATTGGGGACCGCAGCATTACCGGCCTGGTACACCGTGACCAGATGGTGGGGCCGTGGCAGGTGCCGGTGGCCGATTGCGCCGTGACCGCTGCAGGCTATGACCACTACACCGGCGAAGCCATGAGCATGGGCGAGCGCACCCCGATGGCCCTGGTGGATGCCACCGCCTCCGGACGTATGGCGGTGGCCGAAGCGCTGACCAATATCGCTGGCACCCTGATTGGCGACATCGGTCAGATCAGCCTGTCCGCCAACTGGATGGCGGCCGCCGGGCACCCCGGTGAAGACCAGAACCTGTTCGACACCGTGCAGGCGGTGGGCATGGAGTTGTGCCCGGCGCTGGGCATCAATATCCCGGTAGGCAAGGACTCACTGTCCATGCGCACGGTGTGGCAAGACAAGGGCCTGGACAAGAAAGTCACCGCGCCCCTGTCGCTGGTGATCTCGGCCTTTGCCCCGGTCAGCGATATCCGCAAGACCGTGACCCCGCAACTGCGCAGCGAACCGGACACGGTGCTGTTGCTGCTGGACCTGGGCTGCGGCCAGAACCGCCTGGCCGGTTCCGCCCTGGCCCAGGTGTTCGGCAAGGTCGGTGACGTGGCGCCGGACATTGACGAGCCGCGTCGCCTGAAACGCTTCTTTGAAACGACCCAGAAACTGCTGGCGGAAGAGGCCCTGCTGGCTTATCACGACCGCTCCGACGGCGGCCTGCTGGTCACCGTGCTGGAAATGGCCTTTGCCGGGCGCACCGGCGTGGACCTGGTGCTCGACCATGTGGCCGGGGATCACAACGAAGCCCTGGAAGCCCTGTTCGCCGAAGAAGCCGGTGCCGTGGTGCAGGTGCGCGCTGACCTGGCCGACCATGTGATTGCCGAGTACGCCGAAGCCGGTCTGGGTGAATGCGTGCATCGCATTGGCGAACCGAACGCCGACGATGTGCTGCGCCTTCGTCTGGGCGGTGCCATCCTGCTGGAAGGCCCGCGCCGCGAACTGCACCGCACCTGGGCAGAAACCAGCTACCGCATGCAGGCCCTGCGCGACAACCCCTCCTGTGCCCGTCAGGAATTCGATGCGATCCCGCGCAATATCGATCCGGGCCTGAATGTCCGCCTGACCTTCGACATGACCGATAACCCGGCAGCCCCGATGCTGGCCAAAGGCGAGCGCCCGCGCGTCGCTATCCTGCGCGAGCAGGGTGTCAACGGCCAGATGGAAATGGCCGCGGCTTTCGACCGCGCCGGTTTCAGCGCCATCGACGTCCACATGAGCGACCTGCTGGCAGGCCGCGTGCAACTGGAAGACTTCCGTGGCCTGGTGGCCTGCGGCGGCTTCTCTTACGGTGATGTGCTCGGTGCCGGTGAGGGCTGGGCCAAGACCATTTTGTATAACGACGCCCTGCGCGATGCCTTCAACCGCTTCTTCTTCCGCGAAGACACCTTCGCCCTGGGCGTGTGCAACGGTTGCCAGATGCTGTCGGCCCTGAAAAGTCTGATCCCTGGCACCGAACACTGGCCGCGCTTCGTGCGCAACCAGAGCGAGCAGTTCGAGGCTCGCACCGCGCTGGTGGAAATCACCCCGTCCCCGTCGATCTTTTTCGAGGGCATGGCGGGTACGCGCATTCCGATTGCGGTGGCGCACGGCGAAGGCCAGGCCGAAATCAGTGACGACAGCCTGGCACGCTGCGTCGAACAGCGTCTGCTCGCCGCCCGCTATGTTGACGGCCTGGGCAATCCCACCGAACAGTACCCGGCCAACCCCAACGGCTCGCCCCAGGGCGTTACCGGCTTCACCAACAGCGACGGTCGCGTGACCATCATGATGCCTCACCCGGAACGTGTGTTCCGCGTGGTGCAGAACAGCTGGTACCCGGACGACTGGCGCGGCTTCGAAGACGGCCCCTGGCTGCGCATGTTCCAGAATGCCCGCAAGTGGGTGGGCTGAAAAAAGAGCACAACATAATGAGTACAACAGAACAGGAAAAAACCTTCGGCCCGTTCGAGCTGACCGCTGCGCACAAGGGCGAGGTCCCGTCGGACTTTATCGCCCGCCGCCGCATCGCGGCGGCCATGCAGCAGCTTTCGGAGCGCCTGATTCGCGCGGAAGCGGATCAGTCTGCGCTGGAGGACTGGGCCGGAGTGCTGGAATCGCTGGTGGAGCAGGTCGGTACGCCGGAACGCCGTGATACCCGTGATGCCAACCGGCGCATGTTCAGCGGCAAGGCAACGTCGCGCGATATTTTCGACATGATGGATTTCGATCCGGTGGGCGGCTTGTCCAATCCGATTGCGCCGCAACTGGTATGGCGCAACGAAAGCCAGGACGGTGTCGAGGGTGAAATCTGTCTGGGGCTGCATTACCAGGGCCCGCCCGGGCGGGTGCATGGTGGTGTTATCGCCTGGATTCTCGATGCGGTGCTGTCGCGCGCCATGCATGCGGCCTTCAAGATCGGTGTCACCGGCACGCTCAATATCCGCTACATGGCGGCCACGCCCATCGAAACCCCTCTGCGTTGTACGGCGCGCATTCGCGAGATCGACGGCCGCAAGATGTTTATCGAAGGCGCTATCTTCGATGGTGACACTCAAACAGTCGCTGCCGAAGGTGTTTTCTTTCAGCCCCGGTTTGGCAAGAAGTAAGGGATCCTTTCCGGTTGGTGCGCACTGCGTAGCCCGGTCTCGGGGAGGGGTAAGCCCTTCCAGAAGCCGCCGTAAATACGTCCCTGTAGGCTTGCGTTCGGCTTCCTGCCTCACACACTTCTGGAAGGGCTTACCCCTCCCCGAGGCCTCAGTTCAGAGGTCACTTCACCGCTGGCACGTCGTAGCTTGTCGCCAGAACCAGGCTTTCGGTTGGCTGGAAGTTGTTAATCGGGCTGCACGTGACGGCCCTCGGGGGGCGGGTAAAGGGTTTCTGGACCTTCGAGAGGCATGGATGCCGAACGAGAGCTTACAGGGGTGAGACAAGCGTCTTGCGACGCATGCGTCGCGCGCAGTCGAACGCACGCCATCTGTGATGGCGGGCCGGGCCCGCAGGGGACTTGCAGCGTGTCCAGAAACCCTTTACCCGCCCCCCGAGGGCCACAACCACCACGCCAGCAAGAATGGAACCTTTCCGCCACCGAGCGGCAGAAGTCATTTCCGGTCATGGGGCCGGTAGACAGATCGCGGTAGCCTGTCGCCCTTGTTGATTGCAGATAGGGGACAGACCCGTGTCCACGAAGTACGGATTCAAGGATATCCTGGTCGGCGAACCCTGGCCGCCCACCCCCGAAGGCGCCGTGCGCCGCGACATTGCCGAATCATTGCGCGCCATCACCGACCGCCTGGTGCGCATGGATGCCCCCCAGGCCGAACTGGAAGACTACGCCGCCCGCCTGCGCAGCCTGCGCGACGACATCGCACCATGGCCGCGCCGCCCCCAGGGCGCCCTGTTACAGCGCCTGATGGACGGGCAGGGCAGCCACCAGGATGTGCTGGACTTGATGGATCACGAGATCATGACCGGCCGGGCTTCGGTGCTGGCGCCGCCACTGGATCTGTGGCTGGACGGGGACGTCGTCCGTGGCCGCGCCGAGCTGGGCCTGGCATGGCAGGGGCCGCCGGGGCGGGTGCACGGTGGCGTCATTGCGCTGATGATGGATATCCTGCTGGCCAAGACTCAGGATCTGGTGGGTGGCATCGGCATGACCGGCACATTGAGCTTGCGCTATGTGGCCGGTACACCGCTGAAAACGCCGATTGATATGGAAGCGCGGGTGCGCGAGGTCAAAGGGCGAAAGCTGATCGCCGAGGCGCGCTTTATCGTTAACGGTGAGACGACGGTGACCGCCGAAGGGATCTGGATTTGTGCCCGTGGCGAGTATGGTCCGGTGCGGACGCGCACGTCGGTGGCGCCGTTGGCCGAGGCCATGCCGGAGAGCAGACAGGAGAGCTGATATGGGCCAGCGTATTGATCCTGATACGCCCTACAAGCTGTGTTTCTACGTGCCCCGGGAGGATGCCGAGGCGGTCAAGGCGGCGGTGTTCGCCGCCGGGGCCGGGCGTCAGGGCGATTACGACTGTTGTGCGTTCCAGGTGGCGGGCGAGGGGCAGTTCCGGCCGCTGGCGGGCAGCCAGCCGCATATCGGCCAGCAGGATCAGCTGGAGCGGGTGCCGGAGTACCGGGTCGAGATGTTGTGTCCGGGGCACCGGCTGCCTGCCGCGCTTGCGGCGCTGCGCCAGGCGCATCCCTATGAGGAGCCTGCTGTCGATGTGTGGCCGCTGATCGATATCAGCGGCCTGTAAACTAATGGACCTGTTGCCACAGGCGACGGGTCAGGCCGCTGAGGATGGCGGCCGGCATGGGGTCTGCCTGTCCAGGGGTCTCCGGGTTGTGGGTGGCACTTCTGTTGTTCTGGCGTGCGGTGTCCTGACTGTCGAGCAGGGCCAGGCGAGCACGCTCGAGGGTATTCAGCAGCATGGTGCGTTCGTTGACGTCCAGATGGGCGTCGGATTCGGCTTCCAGAATCAGTTCCACCAGCGTGGCGCGCGCCTCTGCATTGGCCTCCTGGGCCAGGGCTTCGATGACATATTCGAGTTCATCTAGCCATCTCAAAGCCTGAAACAGCGTCATGGTCTTCTCCGTCGTGCCCGAAAAAAAGGTGGGCTAAATCCTGCAAGGGCGCGCGTATCCCCTTCCCGCGCTGTCGGGCCGCAATCGCTGTGGCGTCCCATAACGGATTATTTGCCCAGACGCTGTTAACTCCACAAGCGGCCGCTACAGTTTCAGAACAAAGGCGCAACGAAGCGTACAGAACAGGCAACTCTACTTACTCAGGTCATTATGTTATGTTATAACGTATCGGTTTTGAGACCTGACCCCCGGAGTTCGCCCATGCAACGCCTGCCCGTTACCGTCCTGTCCGGCTTTCTGGGTGCCGGCAAGACGACCCTGCTGAGCCATATCCTGAATAACCGTGACCACCGTCGTGTGGCGGTGATCGTCAATGACATGAGTGAGGTCAATATCGACGCTGGCATCGTCAAGGGCGAGGTGGCCCTGAACCGCAGCGAAGAGAAGCTGGTGGAGATGAGCAACGGCTGTATCTGCTGCACCCTGCGCGAGGATCTGCTGCAGGAGGTGGCGGCGCTGGCCCGGGAAGGGCGATTCGACTATCTGGTGATCGAGTCCACCGGTATTTCCGAGCCCTTGCCGGTGGCCGAGACCTTCACGTTCGCCGATGAAGAGGGCCGCAGCCTGGGCGATGTGGCGCGGCTGGATACGCTGGTGACGGTGGTGGATGCGGTCAATTTCCTGCGTGACTTCCATGCGGCGCGGAGTTTGCTGGAAACCGGTGAGTCGCTGGGAGACGACGATGAGCGCAATGTGGCCGACCTGCTGACCGACCAGGTGGAGTTCTGTGATGTGCTGGTGCTGAGCAAGACGGATCTGGTCAGTGCGGAGGAGCTGGAGGAACTCACGGGTATTCTGCGCAGCCTGAATCCGGAGGCGGACATCGTGCCAGCGGTGATGGGCCAGGTGCCGCTGGACAAGGTGCTGGATACCGGTCGCTTCAGCTTCGAACGCGCCCAGCTGGCGCCGGGTTGGCTGCGGGAGATGCGGGGCGAGCATGTGCCGGAGACCGAGGAGTACGGCATCGCCAGCGATACCTACCTGGCGCGGCGTCCGTTCCACCCGCAGAAGTTCTTCGACTTTCTGCACGCGACCTGGGAGAACGGCCGCCTGCTGCGCTCCAAGGGCTGGTTCTGGCTGGCGACGCGGCCGCAGTTCGCCGGGCAGTGGAGCCAGGCGGGGGGCATTGCCCGGCATTCGCCGGCGGGCATGTTCTGGAAGGCGGTGCCGGAGGCGCGCTGGCCGCAGGATGATGAAACCCGGGCGCTGATTCGCGAGAAATGGGAAGAGCCCTTTGGCGATATGCGTCAGGAACTGGTGTTCATCGGTCAGCATATCGACTTTGCCCGGTTGCGTGCCGAGCTGGACGCCTGTCTGCTGACGGACGAGGAGTTGCTGGCCGGTCAGGCCATGTGGCGCACGCTGCCCGATCCCTTCCCGGCCTGGTTCGAGGAACCCGAGGCGGTTGGCTCGACATGATCATGGGCTGTCGCCACAATCACAGGCCTTGACCGCCGGTTACCACGAGACACGCAGAGGACGGATGCAATGACGGCCATCGACAAGGCGCTCTCCCACGCTGCCGAGCATTGCGAGGCGCACGGCGCCCGCTTTACCCCGGCGCGGCGCCGTGTGCTCAGCATTCTGTTGCGGGAGGCGCAGCCGCTGACGGCATACCAGTTGCTGGATCAGTTGCGCGACGAGCACCCCGGGGCCCAGCCGCCGACCGTCTATCGGGCGCTGGACTTCCTGATGCGTAATGAACTGGTGCACCGGATCGAGTCCACCAACAGCTATCTGCCCTGCAATCATGCCCATTGTCACGGTGATAGGGAGCAGGGCGAGCACTGGCCGCAATTCCTGCTGTGCGACCGCTGTGGCGAGGCCCGTGAGGTGCCGCTGCCCGGTGCCCTGCGGGACGCGCTGGCGCGGCAGGCCGGTAGCCATGGGTTCGAGGTGGGGGCCCGGCCACTGGAGCTGCATGGTGTTTGCGCCAATTGCCAGGGTGCAGACCAGATTGCCGGTCACGACAAGGCATGACCGACGAGCCTCAGGGCCGCCGCTGGCGCGCCGAACAGATTCCCTTTCACCTGATCACCGGCATGCTCGGCGCCGGCAAGACCACGTTACTGCGCAACCTGATCCGGCACCGCCCGGCGGGTGAGCGCTGGGCGGTGCTGGTCAACGAATTCGGTGATGCCGGGTTTGATGGTGACTGGCTGCGAGGCTGCGGTGTGCCGGTGCGTGAAGTCCAGGGAGGCTGCATGGGCTGTACGGCGGCGGTGACGTTGCGGGTGGAACTGAACCGCCTGCTACGGGAGGCTCGTCCCGACCGGCTGTTGATCGAGCCCACCGGCCTGGGGCATCCGGCGGAATTACTGCGCTTGCTGCGTGCGGAGCATTATCAGGGCGTGCTGACCCCTGCTGCGCACCTGTGCCTGATCGACCCGCGCCGTTTGCGTGAACCGCGTTTTGCGGCGTCGCCGCTATGGCCAGCGCAGCTCGATGCGGCGGATCTGGTGGTGGGCAGCAAGCAGGACCTGTGGGACACGCAGGCAGAGGCGGATTTCGAGGCCTTGCGCCAGCGCTGGCCGGGGGCCCGTTATACCCGTTGCGGGCCAGACGGGCTCGACAGTGCCTGGCTCGCCTTGCCGCCCAGCGCCGGCGCTGCGGAGCCTGCATGCGAGCATGGCCATGCTCACGGCCATGCTCACGGTCATGCGGGGCTGGCGGACTGGCAGGCGTTCAGCTGGTACCCGCCCGCCGACTGGTGCATTGATGAGGCGGCGTTGCGCCGGGCGCTGGCGGGGTGGGACTGGGAGCGGATCAAGGGCACGCTGGCGGCGCCCGGGGGCGGCTGGCGGCTGGATGCGGTGGCGGGAGACATCGGCCTGACGCCCCTGCCGGAGGCGACGGAAAACCGCCTGCAGGTCATTTGTCCGGCGGCTACCGACGCTGCGGGCTTCCGCGAGGCGCTGCTGGAGGCCGGGTCGAGTTGAGCCCGGCTCAGGCGCCCAGCGGCGCGATGTCCTGGACGCGGATGGGGTAGTCCCCGGTCTCAAGGTCCTGCAGGTAGTATTTCAGGGTGCGGCTGATGGTCGGGAAGGCCAACTCATCCCAGGGAATTTCTTCGGGCAGGAACAGCCCGGCATCCGAGGATTCCTCGCCCACGCCGTACTTGCCGTCCGCCAGTTCCCCCAGAAAGAACACATACACCTGGTAGATATGCGGCAGGTTGAACACGGTATACAGATCCTTGATGTTGACCGTGGCGCAGGCCTCTTCCCAGGTTTCCCGGGCGGCGCCCTCCTGCAGGGTCTCGCCGTTCTCCATGAAGCCGGCGGGCAGGGTCCAGTAGCCCTTGCGCGGCTGGATGTCGCGTTTGCACAGCAGAATGCGGCCTTCCCATACCGGCAGCGCGCCGACCACGATCTTGGGGTTCTGGTAGTGGATGGTGCCGCAGTCCGGGCACCAGTAGCGGGGCCGGTTGTCCCCGGCGGGCACATCGAAGCGTAGCTTGTCGCTGCCGCACTGGCTGCAGAATTTCATCGGGATTCCAGATCGAGGCCTTTGGAAGGGACTGTTGGCGAGACTAACAGAACTTTTTTGTCCTTGCCTGCCTCTCAGGGTCTGTTCAAACTGTCGTTTGAATACACAGGAGCCCAGGGTGATCAAGACCATAGAAGAGCGACTGCGTGACTACCGGTTGCGGGACCTGCCCTTGCAGCTCCCGGAAGCGGCCGTGCTGATGCCGGTGACCGATGAACCGGAGCCGGAACTGATCCTGACGGTGCGCTCCTCGGCCATGCCGACGCATGCCGGTGAAGTGGCCTTTCCCGGCGGCAAGCGTGATCCCGCGGATGAAAACCTGCTGGCCACCGCGCTGCGTGAATCCCGCGAAGAAGTGGGGCTGACCCACCATGACGTGCAGGTGCTGGGACAACTGTCGCCGTTGCCATCGCGTTATGGCATGAAGGTGACGCCCTTTGTCGGCGTGGTGGATCCCCATGTGCACCTGGTTGCCGAACCGGGCGAGATCGCCAGCATCTTCCGGGTGCCGCTGCACTTCTTTCTGGATTCCACACCGGACATGTCCAGCCCGATCGACTTCTTCGGCCGCAAGCTGTGTATCCCCAGTTATTATTACGAGGACAAGCGCATCTGGGGGCTGACCGCCTTCATGATCCTTGACCTGCTCAACCATGCCTTCGATGCGGGCATTTATTACGACCTCGGCGACGGGAGCAACACATGATCTATACCATCGGCAGCCGTGCGCTGGAGCTCAAGGGCGACAGCTACTGGATTGCGCCGAACGCCACCGTGATCGGTTCTGTGGTGCTGGGCAACAACGCGACCATCTGGTTCAACGCGGTACTGCGGGCTGACAATGACACCATCACCATCGGTGATGACACCAATATCCAGGACGGTGCCGTGCTGCACGTTGATCCGGGTGTGCCGCTGACCATCGGCAAGGGCGTCACCGTGGGCCACAAGGTGATGCTGCATGGCTGCACCATTGGCGACAACAGCCTGATCGGCATCAATGCTGTGGTCCTGAACCGGGTCAAGATTGGCAACAACTGCATTATCGGCGCCAATTCACTGGTGCCAGAGGGCATGGAGATTCCGGACAATTCCCTGGTCATGGGCTCGCCCGCCAAGGTGGTGAAGGAAATCGGTGATGGCCACAAGGCCATGATCACTATGGGTGGCATGCACTATGTGGCCCATGGCCAGCATTTTGCCAAGGAGCTCAAGCCCGATCCGCGGTTTCACGACGAACATGAGTGACCTGCATGAGTGACATGGTGGCCTCACCCTGCGTCAGTATCTGCGCGCTGGATGGCGATGACATCTGCGTGGGTTGTTTCCGCACCGGCCAGGAAATCAGTTACTGGGGACGCCTGCCTGCGTCGCGGCAGCGGGAGGTGCTGATGCGCTGCCAGCAGCGCATGTATGGCGCCCAGGCGCCGTGCGTGGTCACGGAAGCGCGACTGGCGGAGCAAGGTTGAGCATGACGGAACCAGGGGATATCGCCGGGCGTGATGCCAACCCGCCGCCGCAACCGGGGCGCAAGCCGCGCGTGGGTCTGGCCCTGGGCAGTGGCTCTGCGCGTGGCTGGTCGCATATCGGCGTGATCCAGGAACTGGAAGCCATGGGCATCCGCCCGGATGTGGTTGCGGGCACGTCCATTGGCGCACTGGTCGGCGGTGTCTATGTGGCCGGTCAGCTGGATGCCTTCGAAAAATGGGTCACGAAACTGACCTTCCGCGATGTCATTGGCTTCCTGGATATCTCTTTTTCCGGTGGCTTCGTCAAGGGCGAGCGCCTGTTCAATTTCTTTTCCGAGCAGCATCTCAATCCCCGTATCGAAGATCTCGATCAGCGTTTTGCGACCGTGGCAACGGACATGCAGTTCGGGCGCGAGGTCTGGATTCAGGAAGGGCCGATTCTGGATGCCGCCCGGGCGTCCTGTGCCTTGCCGGGCCTGTTTTCGCCGGTCAAGCATGACGGCCGCTGGATGCTGGATGGCGGCCTGGTGAACCCGGTGCCGGTGTCCGTGTGCCGTGCGCTGGGGGCGGAGCTGGTGATCGCGGTGAATCTGAACGGCCAGCTTATCGGCCGCCACCTGAGTCGCGACGAGGCCAACGTGCGCGATATGGAAGCGGCCACTACCGAAGAGGAGCGTTCGGTATGGGGCAAGATGATGAGTTACTTTTCCTCCGGTGAAACGGCTGAGCCGGCGCCGGGCTTTTTCGATGTTGTGGGGGCCAGTATCAATATCATGCAGGACCGCATTACCCGCAGCCGTATGGCGGGCGAACCCGCCGAGCTGAGCCTGATTCCGATGCTGGAAGATTTTGCCATGATGGACTTTCATCGCGCCGGCGATGCCATCGAGGAAGGTCGTCGTCTGGTGCGCGCCTACTCAGAGCGCATTCGCTGGTTGATGGACCGTCTTTGAGGTCTGGCCTTGTGAGTGCGGGTCAGGCCTGACTGCGATGCCGCATGCGTGTTGCCTTGACCATGTTGTCCTTCACCTGCATGACCTCGATCAGGTAGTCGCCGACCCGTAGCGATGTATTGCTTTCCGGTATCTGTTGCAGATGCTCCAGAATCAGGCCGTTCAGGGTCTTGGGGCCGTCGGTGGGCAGTTCCCAGTGCAGGGTGCGGTTGATTTCGCGCAGGTGGGTGCTGCCGTCGATGACATAGCTGCCATCTTCCTGCGGCAGTATGTCGGGGCTGCTGGCGGCCAGGTCGGTGGTGAACTCACCGACGATCTCTTCCAGAATATCTTCCAGGGTGATCAGGCCGAGCACATCGCCGTACTCATCGACCACGATGCCCATGCGTCGGCGCGCGTTCTGGAAGTTGATCAACTGGCGATGCAATGGCGTGCCTTCAGGAACGTAATAGGGCTCCACGGAAAACTGCATCAGCTCGGCCTTGTTGATCTCCTGGCGCATCAGCAGCCGGTTGATCTTGCGCAGGTGCAGCACGCCGAGCATATGGTTCGGGTCGCCACGGTAGATCGGCAGGCGGGTATGCTGGGAATTGCGCAGCATGCTGATGATGTCGCTCATGTCCGCATCCAGATCGATGCCCACCATTTCGCTGCGCGGAATCATGATGTCCTCGACCGTTACCTTTTCCAGATCAAGGATGTTGAGCAACATTTTCTGGTGTCGTTTCGGAATCAGGCCGCCGGCTTCATTCACCACCGTGCGCAGCTCTTCCGGGCTCAGGTCGTCAGCGCCGTCTTCCGGTTCGCGCACACCCAGCAGGCGCAGGATGCCATTGCTGATGCCACTGACCGCCCACACCAGCGGTGCAAAGATGACCTGTAATGGTTTCAGTATCAGGCTGGCAAAAAAGGCCAGGCCCTCGGGTTTGCGCGCCGCATAGGTTTTGGGTGTGACTTCGGCAAACACCAGCATGACGATGGTAAAGACGATGGGCGCCACCGCCGCGCCAGCATTGCCAAACCAGGCCAGTGCCAGCAGTGCGGCGATGGTGGCGGCGTAGTTGTTGACGAAGTTGTTGCCGATCAGAATCACGCCCAGCAAGCGGTCCATGCGCTTGAGCAGTTTCTCTACCCGGCGCGCGCCCTTGTGCCCATGGCGGGCCAGATGGCGCAGGCGATAGCGGTTGAGCGCCACCATGCCGGTTTCGCTGCCGGAGAAAAATGCAGAAGCAAAGATCAGGATCACCAACGCGGTGATCAGAAAGGTTTCGGGAATATCACTCAAGGCAGGGGCCGACCCCGGTTATGGACGAACAGCTATTCTGGGAAGCGGTGTTCCCGGGTGTCAACTCCCGGGTGTCAACCACGCACGATGTACTCGATGACCAGCTGCGAGCCGAAAAAGGCGACCACCAGCAGCACAAATCCCGCCAGTGTCAGCCGGATAGCGGTCACGGCCCGCCAGCCCAGGAAGTGCCGTCCGGCCAGCAGGGTGACAAACAGGGCCCAGGCCAGCAGGGTGAGCAGCGTCTTGTGAGCGACGCGCTGGGCGAGCAGGTCATCGACATACAGGAAACCGGCCACCATGGCGGCGGTGAGCAGTAGCGCACCGGCCCAGAGCAGCTCGAACAGCATCGTCTCCATGACCTGAATGGGCGGAAAAACACGCATCACGCCGCGGATATGCCCGCTCTTGAGCTGCCGATGCTGGATCAGCAGCAGCAGCGACTGGGCGGCGGCAATGGCCAGCACGGCATAGGCCAGAATCGAGAGCAGCACGTGGATGGCCATGCCATGGGCCAACGGGTGCGGCGGGTAGCCGGATTCGGCCCACAGCAGTGGCGGAATGCTCAGGGCGCTGAGAGGGAAGACCAGCGCGCTGACCCATTCGATCCGTCGGTACAGGCTGGTGACGGCGACCAGGGCGGCACCGGTGCCGGTGACCATCGACGCCATGGGGAACAGGCCCAGATGCACGCCGTCGGTGGTGACGATGGTCAGCCACAAGCAGAGTGCATGCAGGGTCACGGCGGCCAGGCCAAGCACCAGCAGCAGGCGTCGGTTATCGGTGGCGGCGCCGCGCAGCCGCCGCAGTACCACTACGGAGGCGACCAGATACAGCGTCATCGCGGCCAGCCCGGCCCAGGTTGCAGTGCCCATAAGTGTCTGTTTTAGCGGGAAACCGACGAAGTGTGTCACAGCGGCGGGCGGTTTTGAAGCGGGAGCCGTTCGCCGCTGCGAAACGGTTGCCCCGGGCGCCATGCCGGATGCCCGCGCCGCGTCGGATGCCTGCACAGAACGGCAGGAGCGCGCTATACTGCGCGGCCGCGATAAACGGTCTTACCCGGAGACAGTCATGTTCGAGAATCTCAGCGAGCGCCTTGGCGATTCCCTGCGCGGTCTGACAGGCCAGAGCCAGCTCACCGAGGACAACATCCGCGACACCCTGCGCGAGGTGCGCAAGGCGCTGCTGGAGGCGGACGTGGCGCTGCCGGTGGTCAAGGATTTCACCGACCAGGTGAAGGAACTGGCGCTCGGGCAGGACGTGCTCAAGAGCCTCAATCCCGGCCAGGCCTTCGTCAAGATCGTCAACGATCAGCTCGTGCATGTCATGGGCGATGCCAATGTCGGGCTGAATCTGGCGGTGAAGCCGCCAGCGATCATCCTGATGGCGGGCTTGCAGGGGGCGGGCAAGACCACGTCGGTGGCCAAGCTGTCGCGTCACCTGAAAGAGCGCGAAAAGAAGAAAGTCATGGTGGTGTCCGCCGACGTCTATCGCCCGGCGGCGATCGAGCAGTTGCGCACCCTGGCGGAGGAAGTGGGTGTCGACTTCTTCCCCTCCACGGCAGATCAGGATCCGGTGGCCATTGCCAACGCGGCGCTGGCCGAGGCGCGGCGCCGCTTTGCCGATGTGCTGATCGTGGATACCGCCGGTCGTCTGGCCATCGATGAGCAGATGATGGCGGAGATCCGTCGCCTGCACGCGGCCATCCAACCGGCCGAAACGCTGTTCGTGGTGGACGCCATGACCGGTCAGGATGCGGCCAACACGGCGCGCGCCTTCAACGAGGCGCTGCCGCTGACCGGCGTGGTGCTGACCAAGGCGGACGGCGACTCCCGTGGCGGTGCCGCGCTGTCGGTGCGGGCGATCACCGGCAAGCCGATCAAGTTCATCGGTATGGGTGAGAAGACCGATGCGCTGGAGCTGTTCCACCCTGAGCGGATTGCCTCACGCATTCTGGGTATGGGTGATGTCCTGTCGCTGGTGGAGGAAGCCGAGCGCAAGCTGGACAAGGGCAAGGCCGAGAAGATCGCGAAGAAGTTCAAGAAAGGCAAGGCCATGGACTTCGAGGATCTGAAGGACCAGTTCCAGCAGATGCGCAACATGGGCGGCATGGCCTCGCTGCTGGACAAGCTGCCCGGCATGGGTGGCCTGGCCAAGATGACCGAGGACCAGGCGGCCATGAAGCAGTTCAAGCATATGGAAGCACTGATCGACTCCATGACCCCGGGTGAGCGACGCAACCCGGAACTCATCAAGGGGTCCCGCAAGCGCCGTATCGCGGCGGGCGCAGGTCTGGAGATTCAGGATCTGAACCGGCTCATCAAGCAACAGAAGATGATGGGCAAGATGATGAAGAAGATGAAAGGCAAGGGCGGCATGCAGAACATGATGAGGGGCATGGGCGGCATGATGGGCGGCCAGGGCGGAGGTCAGGGCGGCCCTGGCGGCGGCATGGGCGGTCCCGGTGGCCTGCCCCCCGGCGGCTTCCCGGGGCTGTAAGCGGGCTGCAGCGCCAGAAACCTCTTTAAAAGTCATCTTGACATGGCTACAATGCGCACCCTTCGCAGTCGGCCCGGCCCGAGATGGCCCTGAAGGCGGCGCGAAACGGCGGTTTCCCTGCATCACATGGCGGGTGAGACCATTTTCAAGCGGATACGAAGGCCTGCTGCCAGTGCGCATCGGGCCGGGAAACCGGATTGAACGAAGGTATCTGAAGCATGGTAGTGATTCGTCTGGCCCGTGGTGGCTCCAAGAAACGCCCTTTCTATCACGTTGTGGTGACTGACAGCCGCAATGCCCGCGACGGCCGTTTCATCGAGCGTCTGGGTTACTTCAACCCGATCGCCCGTGGCGGTGAGATCCCCCTCAAGCTGGAGCTGGAGCGCATTGAGCACTGGCTGGGCCAGGGTGCGAACCCGTCCGATCGCGTCAGCGCGCTGATCAAGGAATACCGCAAGCAGAACGGCTGATGCTGGCAGACGACGATGCCCTGGTAGTGGGTCGCGTCACGGCGGCCCATGGCATCAAGGGCTGGGTGAAGGTCGTTTCCTTCACCGACCCGAGAGAGAATATTTTCAGCTACGGGCCCTGGTATCTGAAAGGCCCGGATGGCTGGCAGGCGGTCAAGTTGACCAACGGTCGCCCGCAGGGCAAGGGCCTGGTGGCCCGGATCGATGCCTGTGACGACCGCACACTCGCGGAAACCACCCAGGTGGGCCGCGAGATTGCCGTTCCCCGCTCGGCCTTGCCGCCGGCCGGAGAAGGTGAGTATTACTGGAGCGACCTGGTGGGTCTGCAAGTCAGACTGACCGATGGTCGCCTCATTGGCGTGATACGCCGCATGCTGGAAACCGGCGCCAACGACGTGATGGTGGTGCAGGGGAACGCTGACAGTATCGACCGCAAGGAACGCCTGGTGCCATGGATCATGGAGCAGGTGGTCATCCGGGTGGACCTGTCGGCAGGGCTGGTCGAGGTAGACTGGGACCCGGACTTCTGAGCGCGAGGCCGCGATGAACATTGCCGTGCTGACGCTGTTTCCGGACATGTTCCAGGCCATTACCGCCCATGGCGTGACCGGGCGGGCCGCAGAACGCGGGCTGCTCTCGGTGACCACGGTGAATCCCCGGGATTTCACCGTTGACCGGCATCGCACTGTGGACGATCGCCCTTTTGGTGGTGGCCCCGGCATGCTGATGAAGATGGAGCCGCTGATGGCGGCGCTCAGCGACGCCCGGCAACGGGTCGGTGAGCAGGCCCGGGTGGTGTACCTGACGCCCCAGGGCAAACGGCTTGACCAGCCGGCGGTTGAACGCCTGGCCAGGGAGCCAGCGATGATTCTGATCGCGGGCCGCTACGAAGGGATCGACGAGCGGTTCGTGGACGCGGAAGTGGATGAGCAATGGTCGATTGGTGACTATGTGCTCAGCGGCGGCGAACTGCCGGCCATGGTGCTGATGGATGCCATGGCGCGCCGCTTGCCCGGTGTGCTCGGGCATGAGGGCTCGGCAGAGCAGGATTCCTTCAGCGGTGAGCTGGAGAACCTGCTGGATTGTCCGCACTACACGCGCCCGGTGGAATTTGCCGGCCGACGTGTACCGGATGTGCTGCTCAGTGGTCACCACGAGGCAGTGCGCCGCTGGCGTCTCAAGCAGGCTTTGGGACGCACCTGGCAACGCCGGCCCGACTTGCTCGCGGCCCGCAAGGCGTCGCCGGGACTGAGTGATGAAGAACAGACACTGCTGGCGGAATTCATCCGCGAGCAGGAAACCGGATCTGGTGATGGTCGCGATTGACCGGACCAGTAAGCTTGAGATTACAGGAGCAGGCAGTCATGAGCGGCAAGAAACCCCTGGTGCAGGACATCGAACAGGCCCAGCTGAAAAGCGATGTGCCCGACTTCGCACCCGGTGACACCGTCACCGTGCAGGTGAAGGTGAAAGAAGGTAACCGTGAGCGTCTGCAGGCGTTCCAGGGTGTGGTGATTGCCAAGCGCAACCGCGGCCTGAACTCTGCGTTCACCGTGCGCAAGGTGTCCCACGGCGTGGGCGTCGAGCGGGTGTTCCAGACCCACAGCCCGCTGGTAGACAGCATCAAGGTAGAGCGTCGTGGTGACGTGCGCCGCGCCAAGCTGTACTTCCTGCGCGACCGTTCGGGCAAATCCGCACGGATCAAGGAAAAGGTACGCACCACCGCCAAATAAGGCGTTGTTGCCGTATCACGCACGGCCACCCTCGGGTGGCCGTTTTGCGTTGTGTCGAGAGGTGTGCCGATTCAGGCGTTCTTCAGGCCCCGATACAGCGCCAGCAGTACAATGGCGCCTAGCGTGGCCGTGACAATACCGCCCAGACTGAAGCGGTCCACAGGCCCGGCCAGCCCGGTGACGCTGCCCAGCCAGCCGCCGACGAAGGCCCCGGCAATGCCGATCAGGATGGTTACGATGACCCCGCCCGGGTCCTTGCCCGGCATGATCCATTTGGCCAGTACGCCGGCGATCAGCCCCAGAATGATCCACGACAGAATACCCATGCTCCGTTCTCCCTGGTAACGATGTCCTGCTAGATGATGTCCTGTTAGATGGCGCCCTGCCAAATAGAGCATGTGGCGGCCCGGCCCGGCAACTGCGATCATGCATGCCCATGACGTCTCCCGTTTCTTCCGCAGATCCCGCAGCACTGGCCGCCGAAACGGCCCTGGTGGAGCAGTGGCTGGACGCCAGCTGGATGGAAAAGGGGCTCAGCGACCACAGCCTGAGCAATTACCGGCGGGATCTGCTGCAACTGGCGCAGTGGTTGCTGGCACAGCGCCAGTATGGACTTGCGGGCTGCCATCGTGGTGACCTGTACGACTATCTGGCCGATCGTCAGAAGCAGGGGGTGAGCGCGCGCTCCGTGGCCCGCCAGCTTTCCGCCCTGCGCGGTTTCTACCGCTGGCTGCTGCGCGAGGGCCGCATCAGTGAAGATCCGACCCTGCGGGTGGAGCGGCCGAAACTGGGTCGTCCCTTGCCGAAGACCCTGACCGAAGCGGATGTCGATGCCCTGTTGCGCGCGCCGGACACGGCGACGCCGCTCGGGCTGCGCGACCGGGCCATGCTCGAGGTCCTGTACGCCGCCGGGCTGCGGGTGTCCGAACTGGTCGGGCTGACCCTGACCCAGGTCAGCCTGCGCCAGGGCCTGGTGCGCATTGTCGGCAAGGGCAACAAGGAACGGCTGGTGCCGCTGGGTGAAGAGGCGCTGGCCTGGCTGGAGCGCTACCTGCGCGAAGCGCGTGCGGTGCTGCTGGGCGGTTGTGCCAGCGAGCAGGTGTTTCCCGGGCGGGGCGGGGCGGTGATGACGCGCCAGACCTTCTGGCATCGGCTGCGCCAGCTGGCGGTGCAGGCGGGGGTGCACAAACCGCTGTCGCCCCATACACTGCGGCATGCGTTCGCCACCCATCTGCTCAACCATGGCGCCGATTTGCGGGTGGTCCAGTTGCTTCTGGGGCACAGTGATCTGTCGACGACGCAGATCTACACGCATGTTGCCCAGCAGCGGCTGCGGCAACTGCATGCGATACATCACCCCCGGGCGGGAAACCCGCGCCCGAAGATGGGGTCTGACAAGCACGACACAGACGGAGAACCATAATGAAACTGTTTCATGCCGGCTTGCTGGCATCGTCGCTGATGCTGTCCCTGATCCTGCCAGCGGCGGTGGCGGCAGGCGATGATGCTGAACTCAAGCGCCGTATCGAGGCCAGCCTGGGCAGCAGTGGCCAGCCGGTGCGGGTGACCGATGTCGCGCCCTCGCAGATTCCCGGGGTGGTCGAGGTGGTGGTCAACGGGGCCGAGCGGTTCTTCGCCTCGGCCGATGGCCGGTACCTGATTGCCGGTGACATGTACGAGATGCAGGCGAGCGGCCCGGTCAATGTGATCGACAAGCGCCTGGAGAGCGTGCGTGAAGCGCTGTTCAAGGATCTGGATGCGGCAGAGTTGGTGAGCTTTGCCGCCAAGGACGAAAAGGCCCAACTCATCGTGTTTACGGACCCGTCGTGCGGCTACTGCCGGCGTCTCCATGAAGACATGGAGGCCCTGAATCGGGCCGGGGTGACCGTGCACTATCTGGCGTATCCGCGTGCCGGGGCCGACTCCCAGCCGGGTGAGCAGATGCAGCAGATCTGGTGCGCCAGCGACCGGCAGAAGGCCATGACCGACGCCAAACTGCGCGGCCGGGTCAGTGAGCGGGTGCAGGTGCGTGGCGGTTGCGGTGATACCGTGGCCGAGCAGTACCGCCTGGGCGCCCGGGCCGGTGTGCGTGGCACCCCGGCCGTCTTTACCCTGGATGGCCGTCAGCTGGGAGGGTACATGCCCGCAGATCGCCTGATAGAGACCCTGGGGCTGGGCGGCTGAGCGCGCTGCCGGTGCGCTGAAAGCCGCGTCGTTACTGGCTCGCGCCGATTGACGCCAGCGGGGCACCCAAGTAAGGTGTCCCGCTTTCCGTTTACACCCTTGATGAACCCCGAGGCCCTTCGTGGAAGCTGAATTCCAGCGCATCCGGCGTCTGCCCCCCTACGTCTTCAATATCGTTGGCGATTTGAAGAAGGCCGCCCGTGCGCGGGGGGAAGACATCATCGACTTCGGCATGGGTAACCCCGATCAGCCGACGCCGCCGCATATCGTGGCCAAGCTGACCGAGACGGTGCAGCGTGGCGACACCCACCGCTACTCGCAATCCAAGGGGATTCCACGCCTGCGCAAGGCGATCTGCGACTGGTACCAGCGCCGTTATGATGTGACGCTGGACCCGGAGAGCGAAGCCATTGTCACCATCGGCTCCAAGGAGGGCCTGTCGCATCTGGCGCTGGCCACCATGGGCCCCGGTGACACGGTGCTGGTGCCCAATCCCAGCTACCCGATTCATCCTTACGGTTTTGTCATTGCCAACGCCGATATCCGCCATGTGCCCATGGTGGAAGGGATGGATTTCTTCGAGGAACTGGAACGGGCACTGAAAGAGTCCTGGCCAAAACCGAAAATGCTGGTGCTGAATTTTCCCGGCAATCCGACAGCGCAGTGCGTCGACCTGCCGTTCTTCGAACGTGTGGTGGCCATCGCCCGGGAGCATGGGATCTGGGTGGTGCAGGACATCGCCTATGCCGACATCGTCTTTGATGGCTATCAGGCGCCGTCGATTCTGCAGGTGCCCGGGGCCCGCGACGTGGCGGTGGAGTTCTTCTCGTTGTCGAAGAGCTACAACATGCCCGGCTGGCGGGTCGGCTTTTGCTGTGGCAACGCTGAGCTGGTGAGTGCCCTGGCACGCATCAAGTCGTACATGGACTATGGCACCTTCACCCCCATCCAGGTGGCAGCCATTGCCGCGCTGGAGGGTGACCAGCAGTGCGTCAGCGATATCCGCGACATGTATCAGCGGCGCCGCGATGTGCTTTGTCAGGGGCTCAATGATATCGGTTGGGCCGTGACACCACCGCGTGCCACCATGTTCGTCTGGGCGAAGATTCCGGAAGCCTACCGCGCCATGGGCTCGCTGGAATTCAGCAAGAAACTGCTGGAGGCAGCCCAGGTGGCCGTGTCGCCGGGTGTCGGTTTCGGGGAATACGGGGATGATCATGTGCGCTTTGCCTTGATCGAAAACGAACACCGCACGCGGCAGGCGATCCGGGGCATTCGCAAGATGTTCCGTCAGGATGGCCTGCTGCGCGACTGACTCGGGTGATGAGGGTTATGAGCGAGGTCAAGCAAGTGAAACCTGTAAAGGTGGGTATCGCCGGTCTCGGGACCGTCGGCAGCGGCACCGTGAATGTGCTCAAACGCAACGCCAGCGAGATTGCGCGCCGTATCGGTCGGCCGATCGAGATCGCCCATATTGGTGCGCGCCGTGACAACCCGGCCTGCGACATCGGCGGCATTCGTGTGTCCCGCGATGTTTTCGCCCTGGCCGCCGATCCGGAGCTGGATATCCTGGTGGAGCTGATCGGCGGCACCGATACGGCCCGCGAACTGGTGTTGGCCGCGATCCGCAACGGCAAGCATATCGTGACGGCCAACAAGGCGCTGATTGCCGAGCACGGCAACGAGATTTTCCATGCGGCCCACGAGAACGGTGTGGACGTGGCGTTCGAAGCCTCGGTGGCGGGGGGGATCCCGATTCTCAAGGCGCTGGGCGAAGGCCTGGCGGCCAACCACATTCACTGGGTGGCGGGCATCATCAACGGCACCGGCAATTTCATTCTCACCGAGATGCGGGACAAGGGCCGTGACTTTGCCGACGTGCTCGCGGAAGCCCAGGCCCTCGGGTATGCCGAGGCAGACCCGACCTTCGACGTGGAAGGCATCGACGCCGCGCACAAGCTGACCATTCTGGCATCCATTGCTTTCGGTATTCCGCTGCAGTTCAGCAAGGTCTACACCGAGGGGATCAGCCGCATCACCGCCGAGGACATCAAGGCCGCCGATTACTTCGGCTACTGCATCAAGCACCTCGGCATTGCCAAGGACACCGGTAACGGTGTCGAGCTGCGCGTGCACCCGACCCTGATCCCCAAGGAAGTGCTGCTGGCTTCGGTCAATGGTGTCATGAACGCCGTGATGGTAGACGGCGATGCGGTGGGCCCGACCCTGTTCTACGGCGCGGGGGCCGGCGCAGAGCCGACAGCCTCTGCCGTCGTGGCCGATATCGTCGAGCTGGGGCGCGCCCTGACCGTGGATCACGATGAGCGCGTGCCTTACCTCGGCTTCCACGCCGAGTCCATGTCCGAAGCGCCGGTACTGCCGATGGACGATGTCGAGTGCTCCTTCTACATTCGTCTGCACGTGCAGGATCGCACCGGCGTGCTGGCCGACATCACCCGCATTCTCAGCGACAAGGGCGTCAGCATCGAAGCCATGTATCAGAAGGACGTGGACGACGGCGAGGCCGTGCCCATTGTGCTGATGACGCATCGCATCCGCGAGAGCGCCCTGCGGGAGGCGCTGGAACAGATAGCTGCCCTGGAGGCAGTGCTTGACGATATAATGCGCATTCGCGTGGAAATGCTCGACGCCTGAGCCCTGACGACACCGAGATACCGAGACCCGTTATGCCATTTCGTGACCGCTACACCGGCCTGATCAACCGCTACCGTGACCACCTGCCGGTCAATGATGACACGCCGATCATCAGCCTGGGCGAGGGCAACACCCCGCTGATCCGCCTGAAGAACATTCCGCGTCACCTCGGCAAGGACGTAGACATCTACGTCAAGTACGAGGGGCTGAACCCGACCGGCTCGTTCAAGGACCGTGGCATGACCATGGCCGTGACCAAGGCGGTGGAAGAGGGCAGCAACGCCATCATCTGTGCTTCCACCGGCAATACCTCGGCGGCAGCGGCAGCCTATGCTGCCCGGGCTGGCATCACTGCCTTCGTGATTATCCCGGAAGGCAAGATTGCCATGGGCAAGCTGGCTCAGGCGATGATGTATGGCGCTGTGATCATGCAGATTCGCGGCAACTTCGATGAAGGGATGGAGCTGGTCAAGCAGGTGGCGGCGGAAGCGCCGGTGACCATCGTGAACTCGGTCAACCCGTATCGGTTGCAGGGGCAGAAGACGGCGGCTTTCGAGATCGTCGAGGAACTCGGCCGGGCACCGGATTACCACTGCCTGCCGGTCGGCAATGCCGGCAACATCACAGCGCACTGGATCGGCTACTGCGAGTACTCGGCGGCGCGCGGCTCTGATGTTACCCAGTCTTGCACCTTCTGCGGCGGCAATTGCCGCTATGCTGGCGGGCCGGTTGTGGGCAACCGCCCGGTCATGGTCGGCTACCAGGCGGAAGGTTCTGCCCCGTTCATGCGTGGTGCCGCGGTGAAGAACCCGGAAACGGTGGCCACGGCGATCCGCATCGGTAATCCGCAGAGCTGGGAGCAGGCGCTGAAGGTCAAGGAAGAGTCTGGCGGCTGGTTTGATGAACTCAGCGACGACGACATTCTGGCGGCGCAAAAACTGCTGGCGGAAAAAGAAGGCATCTTCTGCGAGCCGGCCTCTGCGGCGTCCATCGGCGGCGCCATGCGTGACATTCGCAGCGGCCGCATCCCGGAGGGCTCCACCGTGGTCTGCACACTGACCGGTAACGGACTGAAAGATCCGGATACGGCCATCGCGCAATGCCGTGATGCACGGATGGTGACCATCGACGCACAATTGACCTCGGTCAAGGAAGCCATTCTCACGCACATGTAATACTCAGCACCTCGGGCGAGGGATACGCCCGGCCTGCGGGCCGGGCTGCCTGCATTCATCATCTGAGTTGCGAGCCGACCATGCATTCCCTGCCTTCTGCTGATACCGACGCCGTCTTCCAGAGCTACGGCCGCTGCTGCCGGAATGACCGTTTCTTTGCGGACTTCTATGAGCTGTTCATGAGCAAGTCCGAGGCGATCAGCGCCGTGTTTGCCAATACCGACATGCCCGAACAGCGGCGCCTGCTGCGTGCCGGGGTCATGTGGCTGATCATGTACGCCCGTGGCGCTTCCGGTGGCAAGCTGCGTGATCTCGGGCGGACTCACAATCGCCATGGCTACAACATCAACCCGGCCTGGTACGGCCAGTGGCTGGATGCCCTGGTGGAAGCCGTGGCCCGGCACGATTTGCAGTACAGCGCCACATTGGGAGACCAGTGGCGCCGGGTGCTGGCGCCTGGTGTCAGGCTGATAAGCGAAGCCTACTGATATCCGGCTTGCGGTCTGTGCTTCCGACTCGGAGACTGTAGCCAGACCGTTTCGTCGCTCATCAGGTGCCTGCCGTGTCATCCTTGCCCATCTCCACTCATCCTTCCATGCGCAGACTGGCGTTCCGGCTGAGTGGCTTCGTCCGTGGCCGCCTCTGGCTGCAGGTCCTTGTGGCCATGTTTGCCGGGATGGCGGTCGGTATGGCCATCGGGCCGACGGTGGGTTGGCTGGAGCCACAGGCCGCGCACCTGGTGGCCAACTGGCTGGCCATACCGGGATACCTGTTTCTGTCTATGGTGCAGATGATTGTTATCCCGCTGGTGATCGCCTCAATCATCCTCGGCATGACCAGCAGTGGCGACACGCAGCAATTGCGCAGTATCGGCTGGCGCGCCGCCTTGTTCTTCCTGGTGACCACCCTGGTGGCGGTCATGATCGGCCTTGCGGTGGCGTTGAGTATCCAGCCGGGTCAGTACATGACCCAGGTGACGCCTGACCTGGTGGCTACCGCAGAGGCCCGGACGCCGATGCTGGCGGAGCTGCCCGCCCACATTGTCAGCATCATTCCCACCAATCCGTTACGGGCCAGTGTCGAGCAGAACATGCTGCAGGTCGTGGTCTTTGCGATCTTTGTCGGGGTGGCATTGGTGACCATGGCGCCGAAACAGGCCGGGCCCCTGATTGATCTGTTGGGGGCGATTCAGGAAGTGAGCATGGTTGTTGTGCGCTGGGCCATGTATCTGGTGCCCGTCGCGGTGTTTGGTCTGATGGCCCAGTTGACCGCGCGCATGGGGCTCGATGCGCTGGTGGGCATGGGGGTCTATGTGATCACCGTTCTGCTGGCGCTGCTGCTGGCGTTTGTGTTCTACCTGCTGCTCTATGCGTGCCTGCGTCGGCGTTCTCCCTGGCAGTTCTTGCGCGAGAGCCGGGACGTGCTGCTGCTGGCTTTTTCCACCTCCAGTTCGGCGGCGGTGATGCCGTTGACCATCCGCACGGCCGAAGAAAAGCTGGGCGTCAGAAAAAGCGTCGCCCGCTTCGTGATTCCGCTGGGTACGACCATCAATATGGCAGGCACGGCGCTTTATCAGGTCATTGCCACGCTGTTTCTGGCGCAGGTCTTTCACGTGGATGTAGGGTTGTCGGGGTTGCTGGTTGTCGTGGTGCTGGCCGTGGGGGCGTCAATCGGGTCCCCTGGCACGCCGGGTATCGGTATCGTGATTCTGGCACTGCTCCTCGGTACCGTTGGCATCCCGGCGGAAGGAATCGCCCTGATTATCGGTGTAGACCGCATTCTGGACATGAGCCGCACCACCCTCAATGTCACGGGTGATCTGATCGCGGCCAGCGTCATTGACCAGCACACCACGGAACCGGCGGACAATCCCGGTTGATACAGGACACCTACTGAACACCCCTTGCTATTTGTCCCTCATCCACCAGACACTGGTACGACGAACAACTGAGGACACTGACTCTACGGAACGGAGGCAGCCCGATGTCTGATCGCCATGTGTCTGTCTTGTACTTGTGCCGGGGCCTGTGCCGTACAGCGACGCTCGCCTGCCTGCTCGGTATTCCCGCTCACGGGTTCGCCGAGTCAGCCGCCTTGAGTGGCGGCGTCTGGTTCAACCATGCCTTTGATGACAATAACCCCGTGGATCGCCAGACCGGCGGTGAACTGGGTGATGTGGCACTGATACTTTACGCCGACGATGAGGGTCGGTTCGGAGATTATCGCCTCGGTGTTGAATTTCGCCTGGGCGATGGCTCCTTCACACAGCCGGAGAACAACCACACCGGCGACAATTTCGGTTTCAAATATGCCTGGGTCGGCCGCCAGTGGGGTGACACGGCGCTGGTGCAGTTTGGCAAGGTGGCCGTGCCTTTTGGTGTGCCGCGTCTGAATTTCTGGCCTGGCGAGATGCTGCGTGGCGGTTATGGTGATGTACAGGATGTCGGTGTGCGTTTCGAGGACAGCGCCGGGGCCCTGAGTTATGCCGTGGGGTACTTTCACGCCGACGATTTCGGCGGCACCAGCACCGACACCATGGATGACAATGGCCATTGGGGCCAGTCAGTCTGTGATGCGCTGGCGGCGACGGATTGCGATCTGGCCTATCGCAAGGTGCAGACCCTGGCCGGCACGCTGGACTGGCAGGTCCACGCGCATCATACCCTGGGCCTGGGCGCCCAATGGGGGCGATTGCAGGATCTGGCACCGCTGGTGGATGTCTCCGGCACCATCACCGGCAACAGCCGGGTCAACGGCGATCATCAGGCGCTGGCCCTCAACTATCAGTACCGGCGCGGGGCCTGGCAGGTGGCGGCCCAGCATATTGAAGTGCGTCGCGATCTGCCGCGGTTTGATGATCCGGTGCGCAATGGCCGTCAGGTGCTGACCACCGGGTATCACCGGGATCGATGGTTTTTCTTTGTTGAGGGGAGCACCGCCAAAAGCCGGACCCGGGGCGCGGACACGGGCCGGGTGTATGCCTGGTCGCCGGGAGCCCGATACCAGTACGGGCCGGGCTGGATCTATCTGGAATACCTGTGGCAGGACGGCGATATCGACCGCGCCGGTGATATCGTGGAAGGCGATTTCGATGCCGTCTACCTGACCGCAGACTTCTATTTCTGAATGAGACACTGTTTCTGACCGAGACACTGACTGAAAGGAGCTGACGCTTGAAGCCCTTCTCGAATCCCTTGAAGTTGACCATCCAGCCGTTTGTGTTCGGCGCCTCTGCGGCCCTGATCCTGGTGTTTGTGGTGCTGAGTTTTCTCTACACCGCAGAAATGGGGGAGACCTTCAATGCGGCCCAGAAGGCCTTCGCGACCTACGCCGGCTGGTTTTACGTCATCTGCGTGAATATCTTCCTGATCTTTGTCGTCAGCCTGCTGTTCAGCCGCTACGGGCGCATTCGTCTCGGCGGCCAGGGCGCGGAACCGGAGTTCACCACGCGTGGCTGGCTGGCCATGCTGTTCTCGGCCGGCATGGGGATCGGGCTGGTGTTCTGGGCGGTGGCCGAACCGATCTACCATTATACGTCGCCCCCGCAGGGGCTGGAGGGCGCCACGGTCGATGCCGCCAAGCGCGCCATGACCATCACCCTGTTCCACTGGGGATTCCATGCCTGGGCCATATACGCCGTGGTCGGCCTGTCGCTGGCGTTTTTTGCCTATAACCGTGGCTTGCCGCTGACGGTGCGCTCGGCGTTCTACCCGTTGCTCGGTGAGCGTATCCATGGCCCCATCGGCCATGCCATCGACGTGCTTGCGGTGGTGGCCACCATGTTTGGTCTGGCCACCTCGCTCGGGCTGGGTGCCCAGCAGGTCAACGCCGGGCTGGGCGCCCTGATGGGCATTGAGCAGGGCACGGGCGCCCAGCTGATCATCATTACCGTCATCACCTTCATTGCGCTGGTGTCGGTAATCAACGGTCTGGATGGCGGTGTCCGGCGTCTGTCCGAGGTGAACATGGTGCTGGCGGCGCTGCTGATGCTGTTCATCTTCGCACTCGGGCCGACCCTGTTCATTCTGAACTCCGTGATCCAGAACTTTGGCGGCTACCTGCGTGAGCTGATCGAACTGAGTACCTGGACAGAGTCCTACGGCAATACCCAGTGGCAGCACACCTGGACCATTTTCTACTGGGCCTGGTGGATTGCCTGGAGTCCCTTTGTGGGAATGTTCATCGCGCGCATTTCCAAGGGGCGCACGGTGCGGGAATTCATTACGGCGGTGCTGCTGGTGCCTGCGCTGATTACCGCCGTGTGGATGACGGTGTTCGGTGGCTCGGCGTTGCATGAAGAGGTCTTCGGCGCGGGGGGGATTGCCGAAGTGGTCAGTGAAGATTATGCCCTGGCGCTGTTTGCGCTGCTGGAACGCTACCCCGCCGTGTTGCTGACCTCTGGCGTGGCCGTGGTGGTGATCGTCAGCTTTTTTGTCACCTCCTCGGATTCCGGTTCGCTGGTGGTGGATACCATCACCTCCGGCGGCGCGGAGAATTCGCCGGTCATCCAGCGGGTGTTCTGGGTGATTGCCGAAGGTGTGGTGGCCGGGGCACTGTTGCTGGCCGGTGGGTTGAAAGCGTTGCAGGCCGGTTCGGTGCTGACGGGGCTGCCCTTTGCGGTGGTGCTGCTGGTGATGTGCTACAGCCTGCGCCGGGGCCTGCACGAAGAGTGGCTTGAATTACGAGGCGCTGGCGATGAGCCGGAATTTCTCTGGCAGAAGGGGCGCCTGTCGCGGTTCCGGGATGGCAACGGATCGGGCGGGCCGTAACCGGCCCGCGTCACTCAGTTTCGCTGACGTGCTGTGGCCTTGTTGATGGTGTACTGCAATTTCAGCAACGCGGGGAAATGCGGACCGATCACCGCCTTGCCGGTGGTCAGCAGGGCACCGGACAGGTCGCGGTCCGGGTCGGCCCAGCAATAGATACTGATGAAGCCCAGGTGGCCAAAGGCGCTCTGCGTGCCCGGCCCATACAGGCTGATTCGTTTGGCGCCCAGCATGAAGCCCGGTGAAAATTCCAGTGGCAGCATCAGTGTGCGATCAATACGACCGCCGCGCCCGGTGCGTCCCACCGCACGCCGCACCGTATCCGGATGGAACAGCTGGGTGTCGCCGTAGCGACCATCATCCAGCAGCATCTGGAAAAAGCGGCTCGCTTCCTCTGCAGTGGCGTACAGATTGCCTGCCGGAATGGTGGCCTCCAGAAAGCGCGGATCATTGGACACGTCCACCACTTCTTGCAGCCCGCCGCCGACAGCATGGCGCAGGAAGCTGTCGATGGGCGCCAGTTGCAACCCGGTGGCTACATTGCGCGCTGGCGCGACCGCAGGGCGCGACAGGCCGAAGGTGAAATTGCGCATCCCCATGGGCTGGCGGATAACGCGATCGAGCAGCGCGTCGATGGATTCGCCGGTCGCCCGGCGAATGACTTCACCCAGCACGAAGCCGGCGGTGATGGCGTGGTAGGCCTGCTGGCGGCCGGGTTTTTCCGGTCGGGCCCGGCTCATCAGCGTCATGATGCGTTCGTAGTCGAACAGGTCCTCCGGCGTCACCGGCTCACGGATGCGCGGCACCCCGGCACGATGGGTCAGCACATGCATCAGAGTGGTGCGATGCTTGCCTGCCTGGCCATACTCCGGCAAGTAGTGGCTGACGCGCTGGTGCAGATCAAGCACGCCTTGCTCGGCCAGGTGATGCACCAGCATCGCGGTGACGGCCTTGGAGGCAGAGAACAGACAGACGGGAGTGTCCACCGTCAGGGGCGTCCCCGTGTCCGGGTCGGCATAGCCGAGGGCCCGGTCGAACACCGTCTGCCCCTTGTGGCGCAAGTGCAGTGCCACCCCCGGACTCATGCCGGTGCCATAGAGGCGCCCCAGATCGCGCTCAATGGCGCTCAGGGCGTCGAGCGACAGCCCGGTCTCACCGGGCGCGGCTTCGGCGCCCGTATCACTGCGGCGCGTCAACGGCGTGGTGGTATAAGCAGGCGCGGCAAGGTGTGGTAACAGGGCCATGGGCAGAGAGCGCTCCAGTCTTATGTGGATATCTGCATGCTATTGTGCGCAGGCGCCATGCCGGGTCAATGGCGCCTGACGTCAGCCTGGCTTGCGCTGACGTCATTGCACAATTCATCATGCGCCATACAGGTAGCGGTTGCATACAAGCCGCCAGAGCCAGGCAGCGCGGATACTGGCCCCCATGAGAACAACACAGGAGTGCGCCATGACCACCATCAAGCAGTCGGGCTTCCAGAGCTTCGCGGAGTTCTATCCCTATTATCTGCAGGAGCACAGTGACAGCACCTGTCGGCGCCTGCATTTCATCGGCACCAGCCTGGTGATCGCCTTGCTGCTGGCCGTGGTGCTGGGGCCGTTGAGCGCCTGGTGGCTGTTCGGGCTGCCGGTGATCGGCTACGGCTTCGCCTGGGTGGGCCACTTCTTCTTCGAGAAGAACCGCCCGGCCACCTTCAAACACCCGTGGTACAGCCTGGCGGGTGACTTCGTCATGTGGAAAGACATTCTTACCCGCCGTATCGACTGGTAACAGGCGTCGGTCTGCTGGCCTCCTGCCCGGTTCATACCCCAGTTGTGGTATGAACGGATCATGCTGTCCCTCTAATCTCCTTGCCAATGGCTCCACCCCTTTTGACGGGGGTGGTCGACCTGTCTGAAAAGGGGATATCACATGAAAAAACGAATCGGGTTTGCACGAGGCTGGACGGTTCTGGCGGCGGTGCTGTTGATCGCCGCCTGTGGCGGAGGAGGGAGTGGCGGTGGCAAGGGTGGTGGTGGCACCACCAGTACGGGTGTGTTTCTGGATGCCGAGGTCGAGGGGCTGACCTGGCACGCCTCGCCATCGGGACTGGCGGGCACGACCAATGCTGCGGGTGAGTTCCTGTACCGGGACGGTGACACGGTGAGCTTCTCCGTGGGCGCGATCCTGCTGGGTTCGGCGCCAGCGGTTGGCATCATGACGCCGCAGACCCTGGCCAGCGCGATGGATGCCGACACCCTGTTGCAGGCCGGCGTGACGGCCGCTGACGTGGCGCTGAATATTGCCATTTTCCTGCAGACCTTCGACAGCGAGCAGGGTGACGGTATTCGCATCGACCCGGCGGTGGCGGGGGCGGCGACAACGGCATTGAATTTCCTCCAGCTTCCAACCGCGTTTGCCGCAGACGCGGAACTGCTGAATCTGGCCGGGGACGATTACACGGTCGTGACACCTGCCGACGCCGAAGAGCACGTGAACAATACCGTGCTGGGCAAGCTGTACGGCAGCTGGCGTCTGGAGACAGATGAAACCGCTGAGGCGCTCATGGCCGTCGTTTCATTCTTTCCTGGTGGTCGTTATGTGCTGGGTGTGAACCACGGTGATGACCCGGAATGTTTTGACGGCGTGGAGTACGGCACCTTCGAGCTGGATGCATTGGCCGGTGAACTGCGCACCACGGGTGCCAGCCCGGATACCACCGGCGTGAACGGCGATTGCGGCCTCCACTACGAAAACGATGCGGCAAACAACATCAGCGGCTTCGCTCTGGTGAATGAAAACCGGTTCATGCTGGTGTCGCGGCACCCCGAAGAGCTGGAAGATCCGCCGATGTTCCTGAACCGGATTGTTAACGACGGTATTTACGGCAGCTGGGCCATCGCTGAAGAGCAGGAAGATACCTTGACGGCGGTGCTCACGATTCTGGCTGACGGCACCTACATGGTGGCACAGCTGGACGAGGATGCCGGTGTGGAGGTGGGCAGCTACCTGCTCAGTAACGGTGTGCTGACGCCCGATGAGATCTACACCGATACCAACGACGACACCGGATTGCACGATCCGGAGACCGGGGAAAAGGCCAGCATCATACTGAGCGTGGATGAATCAGGCTGCCTGGTGCTGGAGCCTGACGACGAGGACGTGGTGATGTTTTTCGCGCCGATTCCTGATGCCACGGGCGACTGTCTGGCGAAGAACGGATAGCCCTGTGAGGCGGCGGCGGCAAATGTCGCCGCCGCTACCCCCACCTTTTCTCAGCCGATACCTTTCAGGTGTGCCGCCAGTTCACCGGCCCGGTGGACCCCGAGTTTCTGGTAGACCGCGCGGATCTGCACCCTTACCGTTGCGATGCTGGCGCCGCGCGCCATAGCGATGTGCTCCGGCGACTCGCCCGCGGCAAGGCGCACCGCGACATCGGCTTCAGCCTGAGTCAGGCCGTGTGCCATGCGCAGTAGCGTGCAGACATGGTCGGGATTGGACTGCCGGGCACGAACGATCACCAGTACGCGCGGGCGAAAGTTGAATGCATAGTCCTGCCTGGGCAGGGGGACCACGTCCAGCACCAGAGGTGCCGAGGCCCCGGCGTTGAGAATCAAGGTACGTGTCAGCGGCGCACCGGGCACGACAAGCCCCAGCGCTGCACGATCAATCAGAGCAGCGAGACGACGGCTTTCGTGGCGCGACGGCCCGGTCAGCACGCCGTGGCGAAGTTTCAGCAGGCCGCCTTCGGACACCAGCTGTTCCGCCAGGGGCGTCATGGAGCGCACCACGCCAAGACGGTCGCAGACGAAGGCCGCGAACGACAGCGCTTCCAGCGTGCCAGCCACCAGATCAGCCCCCTGATGCTCCAGAGCCATCTGTGTTTTGACGGCAGAACGGACGTGTGGGGCCAATGAGCTGAAAACGGCTCGTTGCGCAGCAGTGATCTCGCCCTGACCCTGACTGCGCACTACGGCCAGCCCGACCAGCAGCCCCGGTTCCTTGACCAGCGGCGACAGGCAGATATAGGGCACGTCGTAATGGGCCAGGAATTCCATCATGAAGGGGGTAGTGCGGCGCTCTCCGGGCGTCACGATCTCCGCGCTGCTGGCCACCTGCAATTCGCTGAGTCCGGCGCCGTGGCGTACATACGGATTGACCTCGGGGTTCCCGCCGTCTGCTGCGATGAAGTCGTCGGCCCAGTCCTGCCCCAGATCGGTCAGCCAGTTGAACGGCACGGCATTGTCGGCACCCAGACCAATCAACTCACCGGCGCGCGATCCGGTGACGTCAGCCATGTTTTCCAGTGCGGTGATCCAGGTGCCAGTGCCCAGTGCTGCGGCGCTGAAGTTTTCCACTACCGACAGCCAGTGCTGATCATCTTTCAGCATCTGTGGGACTCCAGTCATATTTATGGTGACAACTCTGTCACACGATTATTCCGGAAGATTTACGGATGCCCGGGCAAAAGTAAAGTCCGCGACATCACGGGGGAGCAGGCGCTCATACCCAAAATGGGGTATGAGCGCCGCACGGTGTTGCGATTAGGCTGGCGGCAAAAATCTAATGGGGAAGGGGCAGATGAAGGGGCGTATCTGGTTGATGCGGTGTTCCCGTGTGGGCGTGCTGCTGTGGGTCACCGGCGTTCTTGTGGCCTGCGCCTCCACCGGGCTTCACAGAGCGGTGCAGGACGGCAATACCGAGAGGGTGGAAAAGAAGCTGGCAGCCGTCCAGGACCTGGATCGTAACGACCGGACGGGTCGCACGCTGTTATCGCTGGCGGCCGAGAATGGCCATGACCAGGTGGTACGCCAACTGGTGGCCGCCGGGGCCGACGTGGAGGTGCGGGATATCTCGGCGCAGGAATCCGGCGCGGCGCGCCCCGTGTTGCAGCAATGGGCCTGGCGAAGCCAGTCCGCGCTGGAGGCCGTGGTGGGACGTCGTGCGCACGGCTACACCGAGGATATGACGCCGCTGGCGGTGGCCTCGCAGGCCAACCAGCGCGCCAGTGCGGAAGCACTGTTGGCGGCGGGGGCAGACATCGAAAGCCGCAATACCGATCAGGCTCTGACGCCGCTGCTGCTGGCGGCAGGTCTGGGCTATCGTGACCTGAGTGAATATTTGCTGGCTCGCGGTGCTGACCCACTGGCCCGGGATGCGCTGCAACAGACTGCCTTGAGCCTGTTGGCGAATAACGCTGCGCCAGGTCCCGATGCGGACATCATGGGCACGGCAGCCGTCCTGATGGCGGCGATTCGGTCGCTTCATCCTGCGGCGGTCGCGCGGGACGTCGTCAACCACCTGGGCGAGGTACCCCGGAGGCCCTCGGCCCTGCATGCTGCCGCCGCGCACGATAACCTGCCGTTGGTCGAATGGCTGCTGGCGCAGGGTGCACGCACTGAGGTGACGGACGCCCGTGGTGGCACGCCCTTGTTCGAGGCCGCCGAAGCGGGCCATGCGTCGGTGGTGGCCGCATTGCTGGCCGCGCGGGCCAACGCCAACGCGACGGGCGAGGACGGGCTTATGGCGCTGACGTTGGCTGCGGCTGCGGGGCACGGTGAGATCGTGACGCAGTTGCTGCGTGCCGGGGCACGCCCGGGTGGATCGGGTGATATCAATACACCGTTGATAGCAGCGGTTTCTGCGGGCCATCTGGAGATTGCCCGGCAATTACTGGACGCCGGGGCCACCCCCAATACGGTGATGCAGTCGGGGTTGACGCCTTTGCTGGTGGCTGTGGAGCACAATCAGGAAGCGATGGTGCAGGCGTTGCTGGAGGCGGGCGCGCGCCCGGATCTGGTGGCCCCGGGCAGCAACACGGCATTGCAGCGCGCCGTGGCGGCGCGCCGACCCGCCCTGGCGCAACGCCTGTTGGCCGCGCGCGCCGACCCCAACCGGGTGCAGGAGGAGGGCAAGGCCTGGGTACCGTTGCAAGTCGCGATCGAACAGGATCATCTGGAGTTGACGGCCATGCTGCTGGAAGCCGGGGCCAACCCGAATCCGGGCCGCCTGCGCAGCAGCCGTCCGCTGGAGGGCCCCTCGCCGTTGGCGATGACGGCGCTGAATCACCGCGAAGGTCTGATGCAACGATTGCTGGCGGCGGGTGCCGAGGTCAACGAACAGTGGGCTGCCGAGCCGGATCAGCTTACCGCCTTGCTGGTGGCTGTGCGTGACCGCCAGGGCGGCATGGTGCGGCGCTTGCTTGAGGCCGGTGCGGACCCGAATCTGGGCGGGCTGGGTGAAGAGCAGTGGCGAGCGCTGCACCTGGCGGCGGATCGTCAGGATGCAGAGCTGTTGGCGGCCTTGCTGGCGGCTGGCGCCAAACCCGATGTGGTCTCGGCGACCAGCCTCCGGACGCCGCTTCATACAGCGGTGCTAAAGAATGACGTGGCCATGGTGCGTGCGCTGCTGGCGGCTGGCGCCGACCCGGACCTGCGCACCGGGCAAGGCCATACGGCGCTCAGGTTGGCGGTGGCGGCGGGCAACAAGGCGTTGGTTGATCTGCTGGCGGGCAAGGCCAATCCGGATCTTGCCGACAATGACGGGTTTACGCCGCTGTATCTTGCCATACAGCTCAAGCGGCCGGACTTGGCCCGCAGTCTGCTTGAGGCCAGGGCCAACCCGAACCTCGCCACCACCACAGGCGGATGGACGCCGCTGCACAAGGCCGCACTGGATGACTATATGGAAGGGTATCGGCTGCTGGTAGCTGCGGGTGCCGACCGAAGCCTGCGCAATCAGAATAACCAGACCGCCGATGACATCATCCGGGCGCGACAGGAACGGCTGGCGCAACAGCGCGCCGCAGAAGAAGCCGAACGGCAACGCAAGGCCCAGCAACGGGCAGCCTTCATGGGCGCCCTGTTTGAAACCGTCGGCACGATTGCCCAGGAGGCGGAGCTGGAGCGCCAGGCCCAGGCGGAACGTCAGCGCCAGCATAACCTGCTGCTGCAGCAAGCCGCAGAACAGGAGCGGCAACGACAAGCGGCGGCGAACGCCGAGGCAGAGGCCCGACGTCAGCAACAGGTTGTCGCCTACAACCAGCAGGTGGCGCAGGCCCAGAGCCAGGCGCAGCAGGCGCAGGCTGCCCGCGAAGCCGAGCTGCGTCGTCAGGAGCAGGAACGGCTGGCTGCGGCGCAGGCGGCGGAGCGCAGACGGCAAGCGGAAGCCGCAGAGGCGAATCGTCAACGACAGGCAGAAGAGCGCCGTCAGGCTGAAGAGCAGGCGCGATTGAAACGACAACAGGAAAGGGAGCAGGCTGCGCGTAATCTGGTGAGTGGGTTGTCCGCCCGAGCGGTCAGGTGCGACGGGAGTTACCTCATCCAGACGAGCAGGCCGTCCACATCCGGTTGCCGGGTCAGTTTTGAGGCGCGATGCCCCGGGACCCTGGCGGGCCAGGGGGTGGCCGTAACCTGGTCCAACTTCATTGGCGGCAGTTGCCTGGGGGTCGGTGACATCATCCGCATTCCGGGTTCCATGTCGTGCCCTGCTGAGCAGGTCATCGTCGATGTGACCGGCGCCGAGTGCTGATGAATTGTCATTGCTCCGCAGAGGCCGCTAACCCAGCACGCCCTGCTGTTGCAGGGCGGCGAAGGCCTCGTCGCTCAGCCCCAGTCCCTGCTTGAGTATTTCTTCGTTGTGCGCGCCGACTTCCGGCCCGGGCCACTGGGTGCGGCCGGGCGTGCCGGTCAGGCGCGGCAGGATGGCGGGGATTTTCAAGGGTTTGCCGTTGATCTCCACCTGCTCGAACAGGCCGCGTGCCTGGAAGTGCGGATCGGCCATCATGTCAGCGGCGGAATAGATCGGCCCGGCGGGCACTCTGGCGTCTTCCATCATCGACAGCACCTGCTCGCTGGGCAATCCGGCGCACCAGTCTGTCAGGGCAGCATCGATTTCGGCTTCGTGGACGACGCGGCCAGCGTTGCTGGCCAGGCGCGGGTCTTCGGCCATGTCCGGTCGGCCTGCGGCCTGCATCAGGCGCTTGAAGATGGAGTCGCCATTGCCGCCGATGATGACGTAGCGGCCGTCGCTGCACAGATAGGTATTGGTGGGCACGATGCCGGTTACCGTCGAGCCGGAGGGGCCACGCACCAGGCCGGTGGCGTCGAACTCGGGAATCACGGCTTCCAGCAGGTTGAACACCGACTCGAACAGGGCCACGTCCACGACCTGGCCGCGGCCGCCGCGCTCTCTCTCGAACAAGGCCAGCATGATGCCCAGGGCAGCGTGCAGACCGGCCACCGTGTCGCCCATGGACAGGTTGGGGCGCACCGGGCGCTCACCGGGGAAGCCGTTGACGTAGCGGAAACCGCCCACCCCTTCGCAGACCGAGGCGTAGCCGGGCTTGTGTGCCCAGGGGCCTGTCTGGCCATAACCGGAGATGCGGGCATAGATGAGCTGCGGCGCGGTTTCACTGAAATCCTCCGGGCCCAGGCCCCAGCTTTCCAGGGTGCCGGGGCGGAAGTTCTCGATCACCACGTCGGCGCTTTCCATCAGTTGGCGGGCCAGTGCCACGCCCTGCGGTTGCTTCAGGTCCAGGGTCACGCACTTCTTGTTGCGGCCCAGGCTGCGCCACCACCAGGAGGTGCCGCTGTCATCCAGTTGCCGCCAGCCGCGTACCGGATCGCCGCCGGGCGGCTCCACCTTGATGACCTCGGCGCCAAAATAGCCCAGCAGGGTGCCGGTAAACGGCCCGGCAAGCAGTTGGCCGAGTTCGATGACACGAATGCCGGCGAGCGGCTGACGCGGTGTGGTGGACATGCTGGGCTCCCTGGTCCGGTTTGCTGCTATGCTCGCAGCGGCGTTCACTTGAGGCGGAAAAGCGTATGACACCTGAGGCGAGAAAGACAGGACCCTGGTTGACCGCCTTGCACGATCATCTGCAAGCATTGCTGCCGCAGGCGCGGCTGGCCTGGACGGCCCTGCCCGCCGCACCGTCGTTATCGCTGTGGTTGCTCGACGACATCCTGGGTGGGGAGCGGCTGGAGCCCGAGGTCATCAATGCGCTGATGGATGCGCCGCCTTACTGGTCGTTCTGCTGGGCGTCCGGCCAGGTGCTGGCGGACTGGTTGCTGGCGCACCCGGAACAGGTGGCCGGGCGCACGGTGCTGGATGTGGGCAGCGGTTCCGGAGTGGTGGCGATTGCGGCCGCCAGGGCGGGGGCGGCACGGGTGCTGGCCTGCGACCTGGACCCGGTGGCGCGCACGGCCATCGCCCTCAATGCGGCCGGCAACGATGTGCAGCTGGAGGTGCTGGCCGCCCTGCCGGAACGGCTGGATCAGGTGGACCTGTTGCTGGCGGCGGACATCCTCTACGACCGGGACAATCTGGGCCTGCTTGAGACCTTTCGTTCCGTCCCCACTGTGATTCTGGCGGACTCCCGGGTGCCGGACCTGAACCCGCCGGGCTACCAGCGTATGCAAGAGGCCACGGCCACCACCTGGCCGGACCTGGGCGAGTCCACCCAGTTCAATCGCGTGCGGCTGTTCCGCTTCCCGGAACCCTGAGGCGGCTGCACCGGTCGAAACCGGCGAACCAACATCAACGCGTACAGGAGGCTTGCATCTTGCGAAGCGCAGCGTTGCGGCGTGCGTGGGCGCCGCTGATCGGACTTTTCCAGGGTGGGCTGGTCTGGGGGGCGCTGATGGCCCTGCCGGCGCACGCCATGCTCCCGGCGGCCACGGGCGACGGTGAACCCTTGCCATCGCTGGCACCGATGCTGGAGCGGGTGTCGCCTGCGGTGGTGAACATCGCCACCCATACGCGGGTGCGCAGTCAGCCCAACCCGCTTATGGATGATCCCTTCTTTCGTCGTTTCTTCAATGTGCCGGAGCAACGCGGGCCGATGCCGGAGCGTCGAGCCACCAGTGCCGGTTCGGGTGTCATCGTGGATGCCGCCCAGGGCTATGTGCTGACCAACGCCCATGTGGTGCGCAATGCCGACGAGATCGAAGTGACGTTGGTGGACGGGCGCACCGTCAAGGCCGAGATGGTCGGCATGGACAGTCAGGTGGATCTGGCCGTGCTGCGGGTCAAGGCGGAAGGCCTGGCGCAGATCGAGATCGCCGACTCGACCACCTTGCGGGTGGGCGACTTCGTGATTGCCATCGGCAACCCCTTCGGGCTTGGCCAGACCGTGACCTCGGGCATTGTTTCCGCGCTGGGCCGCACCGGCCTGCGACTCGACGGCTACGAGAACTTCATCCAGACCGACGCCTCCATCAACCCGGGTAATTCCGGCGGGGCACTGGTGAACCTGCGCGGCGAACTGGTCGGCATCAATACCGCCATCATTGCGCCAGCGGGCGGCAATGTCGGCATCGGTTTTGCCATTCCCACCGAAATGGCCACCAACGTCATGGGCCAGTTGATCGAACACGGCGAGGTGCGTCGCGGGGTGCTGGGCGTGAGCATCCAGGACCTGGGGCCGGAACTGGCGGAAGCCTTTGATGTGAAGGAAACCCGGGGCGTGGTCATTACCCAGGTGCTGGAAGACAGCGCTGCTGCGGAGGCGGGCCTGCAACCGGGCGACATTGTCACCGCCGTGGACGGTCGGCCGGTGGTTCGCGCGGCGGATCTGCGCAATCGTGTCGGGCTGTCGCCGGTGGGCGAGCATATCCGCCTGGATATCCTGCGTGACGGGAGCGCCATGAGTGTGTTGGCGATCATTCGCGAGACCGGTGGCATCAGTGCCGATGGCGAGGCGTTGTCCCGCTATCTCAAGGGCGCGCGGATGCGCGATCTGCGTGACGGGGAACGGGACCACGCCAGCAACGGCGTACTGGTGGAGGAGGTCGAGCGCAACACCGCCGCGTGGCGTGCAGGGCTGCGTAGCGGTGACGTCATCATCAATGCGAATCGCCGGGATATCGCCACGCTGGATGAGTTGCGGCAGGCCGTACCCGACCGGGACGCGGCGCTGCTGTTGCGCGTGAATCGCGCCGGCGGCGTCTTTTTCGTCGTGATTCGCTGACCTCCGGACCCTTTCCGGCGGGCGTTGACACGCCCGCCGGATCGCGCGACGGTAATGCCATGAACCGCGAACATTCGCCTGCACTCCCCCTGTGGGGCATCGCCCTGGCGGCCAGCCTCATTCCGCTGGTGACCATTCATACGACGTACCTGGTGTCGGCACTGGAAGGTCACGTGCCCTGGTGCATGCCGTACTGGGACAGCTGCACCAGCATCAGCCGCACCGGCCGGTACGGCGTCAGTTATTTTATTTTCAAGGGTGCGATGTTACCGGCAGCCCTGCTGGGCATCCTGTTCTGGTGGCTCAACGCCCGCTGGTTGCGTGAGCTGGGTGCATCGGGGCGCGGCATCGCCTGGTTGCCCTGGCTGGGTCTGGTGGCCTGTCTGTTTCTGGCCGCCTATACCATGGCGCTGGGCCATGCCGGCGACCTGTTTCGTTTTATCCGCCGCACGGGCGTGATCCTGTATTTCTCGCTGACCTTTCTGGCCCAGCTTTTACTCACTGCCGCCTTGTTGAATGTCCCGGCCTGGCGTGACTGGGCCCGGCGACTTTTCCGTGTCTGCCAGACCGCATTGGCCATCGGCATCCTGTCGGTGATCCTCACCACCTTTGCCTATGGCCTGTACAGTCAGATTGATGATGCCTTCGAGTGGGTGCTGGCGCTGCTGATCAACGGCCACGCCCTGGGCGTGGCGTGGCTCTGGTGGAAAAGTGATTTTCGCGCGCAGTTACACGTGCGTTAACCCAGCATCATGTCGGCCGCTTTCTCGGCAATCATGACCGTCGGTGCGTTGGTATTGCCGCCGATCAGGGTGGGCATGATCGAGGCATCCACCACACGCAATCCCTCCAGCCCATGAACACGCAGGCTGTCCGGCGCCACGACCGCCATGTTATCGATACCCATCTTGCAGGTGCCCACCGGGTGATAGATGTTGTCACACTTGCGGCGCAGGAAATCGCGGTAATCATCGTCCGTCTGCAGCACTTTTTCCGGGAAAGCGTTAGCGCCACGCCACGGTGTCAGTGCCGGTTGCTGCATCACATCGCCCATGATCTTCATACCGCGCACCATGCGCTCTATGTCGTCTTCATGGGTCATGAAGTTGGGATCAATCAGCGCATTGTCGCCCGGATTTGCACTGTGCAGGGCCACCCGGCCCCGGCTCTTGGGCCGCAGGATGCAGACGTGCGCCGAATAGCCCCAGCCCATGGCAAACAGCAGATTCAGCCCGTGGTTGTCGAGCATGGCCGCCGTCAGATGCAATTGCAGATCGGGAATCGGTTCCTCGGGGCGTGACTTGATGAAGCCACCGGACTCTGCCACGTTGGAGGTCAACGGCCCGGTGCGATAACGCAGGTACTGGTACAGCGCCTTGATGTGTTTGGGCAGGGCACCGGGTGACAGGCTCAGGGTATCGCGCTTGAGCGAACGTGCGACCAGCAGGATATCCGGGTGATCCTGCAGGTTCTCGCCGACACCGGGCAACTCATGCTGCACAGCAATACCGTGCTTGCGCAGTTCCTCGCCCGGACCGATGCCGGACAGCAGCAGTACCTGTGGTGAATTGATCGCGCCCCCGCACAGCAGGGTCTCTCCGGCCTCGACCCGCTCGGTGCGTCCCTTGCGCTGGTATTCGGCGCCGATGACGCGCTTGCCATCAAGGATCAGACGGCTGACCCGGGCATCGGTAATCACGGTCAGGTTGGGGCGCTCCAGGGCTGGATGCAGATACGCCTTGGCGACACCGCAGCGCTCGCCGTCCTTCTGCGTGACCTGATAAAAGCCGACGCCTTCCTGCTTCTCGTTGTTGAAGTCGTTGGACGGCGGCAGCCCGGCTTCCACGCAGGCCTTGATGAAGGCCCCGCTGACCGGATGCTGGTAACGCAGGTCAGACACGTTCAGCGGACCGCCGGTGCCGTGGAACTCGTCGGCACCGCGTTCCTGATTCTGGCTGCGCTTGAAGATGGGCAGCACGTCATCCCAGCCCCAGCCCGTGTTGCCCAGCTCGGCCCAGTGGTCGTAGTCCCACTTGTGGCCCCGGGTGTAGATCATCGCGTTGACGGCACTGGACCCGCCCAAGGTCTTGCCCCGGGGGATATAGATTTCACGGTTGTTCAACGCCTTCTGTGGCACCGTGTAATAACGCCAGTTTCGCTTGTTGGAGCGCATCAGTGCGATGATGCCCGCTGGTATGCTGATCAGCAGGCTGTTGTCGGCGGGGCCGGCCTCAAGCAGGCAGACCCGGTGATTCGGATTTTCGGAGAGGCGGTTGGCCATCACGCAACCGGCGGAGCCGCCGCCGATGATCAGGTAATCAAAAGACATAATGCGGGTGTCCTGTTGTTATCGCTGTGGACTGTCACAGTGCCGCCCACAATCGTGCTGCAATTGTAGGAAACCTCAAGCGAACACCGAAGTCTATTTGTGACCATTGGGTCACCCCTGTCAGGCGGGAGCCTTGCCCATGTTGTTTGTGTCCCTGTTTCGCGCGGTTGCCGGCCGCCCCCTTGCTGCCCGCGTACCGCTGGCCTGCCTGCTGGCCCTGCTGCTGGCGACCCCTGCCCAGGCCCGGCAGACCGTGCCCAGCCCCATTGAGGGCTGGGATGAGGTGATCTTCAACGAGCGGACCCGCTACCGGCAGGATGCTGATGCGGAGTGCGTGCGCGCCGAGGCCCGCAACAGTGCCTCGGGACTGGTTCGCGAAGTGCGCGCCGAGGCCAGTGTCACCCCCTGGTTGCGCTGGGCCTGGCAGGCCGAGGCGCCACTGCAACCCGGTCAGGAGGCCGCCGAGCGCAGCCGTGCCGGGGATGACTTCGTGACCCGCGTTTACGTGGTGCATGAAGGGCGCTTCTTCTGGCAGACCCGTGCCATCAACTATGTCTGGTCGCGCGAGCACCCGGTGGGCAGCCACTGGGCCAACCCCTTCACCCGCAATGCCGTCATGGTGGTGGTGCAGAGCGGTGATGAGGGGCTGGGCACATGGCATGAGTTCGAGCGTAACGTGGTGGAGGATTTCCGCCGTTATCATGACCTGGACATCGAAGAGATCGCCGCCGTCGCCGTGATGACCGATGCCGACAATACCCGCGGTGAGGCCAGTGCCTGTTATCGGCTGCCCAGCCTGCATGCATCCCCGCACTTGTGATGGCATGACACCGGTGGTTATTATTTCGGCAACCTGATACCCGACAGCCGCAGTCCCGCGCGGCCCCGAATTGCAGGGCAGGGTGGTGACACCACCCTGCCTCGACAGAACCAATGCAGCGGCGGCTCATGTGCCTTCGCTGCAACACACCGGTCATGTCGGCTGGCTAACCTGATGCCGCCGCCTGCCGGTAACAGATGCGGTGCCCTTCACTGTTGCGGAACAGATCGGGCACCTGTCGATGGGCTGATCGGGAGCTGATATGTCTGAACGTATTCTCAGGCTGGATATTGCGGGCAAGCCGGTGGAGTGGCTGAGCTGGCAGGACGCCGCCTGTCTGTACGCGCGCGGTCTGGTCACCTGGACGCTCGGGGATGTCATCTATCGCCTGCAGGGCGGGATTTCCCGCTGCACTGGCGAGCGCTCCCAGATGCATCTGCATTCCATCATCGCCTGCGACGGGCGTATCAACCCCCATCCCCGTTCTCGTCCTCCGCTGACCAATCGGGCGCTGTTTCGTCGCGAACAGAACATCTGCCTGTACTGCGGGCGGCATTTCCACGACCACGAACTGACCCGGGATCATATCGTGCCGACGTCACGGGGCGGGCGGGACCACTGGCTCAATGTGGTGGCGGCCTGCCGTCGCTGCAACCAGCACAAGGGTGACCGGCTGCTGGAAGAGTGCAACATGGAGCTGCTGGCGCTGCCGTTTGTGCCAAACATGGCCGAGTACCTGGCGCTGATCAACAGCCACCGGATTCGCGGTGACCAGATGGAGTTTCTGCGGGGGCAGTTTTCCCGGCACAGTCACGGGCGTCTGCAGCGGGCGGCGCCGTTGCTCGTGGTCTGAGGGCTGCCGCGCGCCACCCAAAAAAAAACGGCGCCCGGAGGGCGCCGCAGGTTTTTGCTCGGGAGAGCTTGTCCGGAGAATGATCTCCAGGCCCGGAAGGGACAAATTTCCGCGCCCTCAGCCATGCTGAAGCTGAGCACTCAGTGTACTCTTGTGCGCTGTGATGCGATTCGCTGTCTTGACATTTCCGCCTTGCGTTACAGCCAATCACGCTGTAAACCGGATGGCGTTTCAGCCCGCCATGCCTGCATCTCAGGCGCCCGGTACCTCCCGATTGAGCACATCCAGGAACGTTTCCGCGAAAGCCCAGGCGCCCTCGCGGCTGAACTGCTGGCGGTGGTAGCGGAACGACAGATGCAGGTGATCGTGCAGTGTGACCGCGCCCAGCGACAGGCCCATGGGCATCCGGCAGGGCGGTGAAAACCACATTTCCTTCAGGCTCAGCTCGCTGTCGCCGGGCAGGGGCGAACGGGCATGGCCCAGATTGCCGAGCACCGTGGTGCTGGCGATCCGGTTGCCGGTCAGCGGCAGCAGACCGGGGACCGCCTTGCGAATCCAGGCGGGCAGGCCGCGTACCTCGTGCATCAGGTCGATCAGCAGGCCCATGGTGCCGCTTTCCTTGAGCTCCGAAGTCTGCTGTGTGAGTACGTTCAGCAGGCTGCGGAAGTCGGTGCGGTCATCAGGCTGGGACACCAGGTTGACCCAGACGGACAGGTTGCTGGCCACGCTGTTGCGCAGGGCGGCCTCGCGGATGTTCATCGGCATGATCATGCTGATGCGGTCTGTGCGCTGGTCGTGGGACTGGTTCCACTCGTCGATGGCCAGGTGCAGGGCGGTGGCCAGAATGTCGTTGATGGTGGCGCCGTTGTGGCGCAACTGCTGCAGGCGGCGGGTCTGCTCGCTGCTGAAGCGTACCGGCATGAACGACAGACCGGTCTGGTCTTCCTGGCCATCGGCGGCGATGCGGGCCGGGGGGTTCAGGGTGCTGCCGATGACCTTCAGCAGACGGCTGATGCGCACCAGGTGGTCGGCGAACCGGGCGGTATCGCCGTCGTGCTGGCGGTTGCGCATCTGCATGACGTCCAGGCTGCGGACCGGATCGTCGACCCCCGCGTAGGCGCGCAGGATCGACACCATAAAGCTGTACAGGCCCACGCCGTCGCTGACGGTGTGGTTCATGTTGATCATGAAGAAATCGCCTTTCTCGCCGCAATGCGCCAGGGCGCAGCGGAAGGGCGGCGCTTCTGCCAGCGGCACCGACAGGCTGTGCAGGGCGCTGCGCGCCTCATGCAGCGCCTCTTCGTCGCAGCAGGTGATGATGCGCAGGGGCACGCTCGTCAGGCTGTCCTGAATCTGCCAGAAGTACTGGGTGTCGGTGTCGCTGTGGGGGGCCAGGGCGGCGCGCATCAGCGGGTGGTGGTCGGCCGCCGTGCGTATCGCGGCGACTAGCCGGGCCTCATCCAGATGGCCGCTGACCCGGACTTCCATTTGCAGGCTCAGGGGCGAGCCAGGCTTGTCCAGGTGCAGTAGCAGCTCATCGTAGATGCTCAGTGGAATGCGTTGCGGCAGAAAATCCGTCATCCGTGGTCTCCCTGTGGTCAGCGCCATTATGCGGGCTGCGCAGGTCAGCCGGAAGGGGCTGGGTGGGCGCCGGGCGGCATGCCGCAGTCGCCCAGCAGGTGCTGCCAGGCGCGTGTGTGGCGTTGCATGGCGGCATGCCAGGCCTGTTGCAGCGGACCGTCGGGATCCAGATGGCGGTGATGCCAGGCGTCGAAGGCCGGGCTGTCGGCGGGCAGGGCGTCGGCCAGGCGGGCCACCGCCTGCACCAGGCGCCGGTTGGCGCGGTCCAGATCGGCCAGCCACGGCTGTACCCGCTCGCCGTAGACGGCGGTGAAGACATTGTTGAAATAGCGGGCCTGTTCGCTGGGGCGCTGGTCCGGGCACAGGCGGGCGGTATCTACCTGCTCCAGAAGGCTGGCGCTGCGTTGCAGTTCACCGGTGGCCAGCGCCAGGCCCTGAAGGATACGTCCGCCGGTGTCGCTGTGAGCCAGGTGGGCGATGTCCTGTTCCAGGACCCCGACGTCGGCGGGCAGTGTGTCGCCGGTCAGTTGGCTGGCGGTCAGCGCCATTCGGTCGAACAGGGTTTCAACCGTGGTCAGGTCGGCCAGGGTGCCGGCGTCGGCGGGCCGCGCGGTGGTGGTGAAAAAGCTCGCCATCTCCTGACTGCCCAGCGTTGCATTCCAGTACAGGGCAGGCAGGGATTCGCGTTTCAGGCGACTGATTTCCGTCAGCCAGGCGTCCAGGTCTTCGCGTTCGGCCAACCGGTCTTCGATCAGACAGGTCTCCGCCTGGCGGATGAAATCCAGCTCATAGGCAAAGCGTAGCGAAGCCGTCTGCAAGCGGCCCAGGCTACTGTTACGGGCGCTGACCAGGCCCATCATGTCGCACTGGGCCAGGCCGAAATAGCGGCGCATGCCGGTGCGCAGTTCGGGGATCGGCTGGCGCACGTCACGGCTGCGCGGGTAGCGGGTGGCGGAGATCGGGGGCGCCGGTTCGGCGCGCAGGTCGGCCAGTCGTTCGAGCCGTTGCAGATAGTCTTGCCACAGGGCTTCTGGCCCACCAGGCTGGCAAGCGCTCGCCAGCAGAGCGAAGCCGACTAGCAGGCTGACGTCAACGGCGGTTCTGAACGGCGTCATGGGGGTGCACCCTCGTCCGGCCCTCGTTCTCCAAGCATATCAGCACCGGCGACGGGCGGGGCCGTCAGGGCATTGCCGTCCGGTCGCCGGCCGGGCACTCGTCCTGCCAGCATTGCGGCACGCGCTGGATGGCGCTGATGTCGTAGCCTTCCTCGTCCAGCAAGGCCAGCAGACGTTGATAGTCGACCTCACTGAGGGTGGGGGTGCGCGCCATGATCCAGACGTAGTCACGCTTCTGCCGGCCGATGATGGTTTCGCGGTAATCCTCGTCCACATGCACGATGCGGAAGTCCGCCTTGAACGGCCACAGGAACTGCATGCCCCAGAGGGCATTGCTGGGATCGTCACGCACGGTGGCGACGGGATTCATTTCTCTCTCCCGCCCATCAAAGCTGTCGCGGCGAAAGCTGAACGTGGTATCGATGCGGCCGTCGTCGCGCAGTGCATAGTGCTCGATGGCATTGTGCGCGCCGCGTTCGAATACCGTCGGGATATTGCCAATCACATACCAGCGCCCCATGAAGCGCTCCAGCTCCACGGCCTCGGCATGGCGGATTTCGGGCAGATGGCTGCGCTGGCAGGCGCCGAGCAGCAGCGCCAGCAGTACCAGGGGCAGCGCGGAGAGGGTTCGATAGCGGTGACACACTCGATAGCCGTGACACATGGGCACTCCGGAACATCGTCGAAGGGGATCGAGTATCCCGGGTGCCATGACAGGGCGCCGTGAAAGCGCGCTGCGGAGGTGCGGTCAGTGCGCGTGCTCGTCGTCGCGCGGCTGCAGAGCGCCACCCGATGAATCGGTCTCGCCCGGTTCGGGTTCCATGATCGGTGCGTCCTCGTCCGGCCGCGGTGCCTCGCGCGGCTCCTGGCGGGATTCCTCCTCCTGGCGCGCTTCTTCCTGCACTTCTTCCGGCGCCTTCTCGATGCCGATGTGGTACGCCGCGAAGCCGGTATGCACCACCTGGTTTTCCGCCATGCCCAGCACTCGCCCGGCGAACGGCGCGATGATGGCGCTGCCGGTGTTGGTGACCGGGTCGGTGACGGTGCCCAGCACCTGGCCGGGGCGCACCTTGTCGTTGAGTTTTACCTTCGACATCAGAATGCCGCCCTGGTCGGCGCGCAACCACTGGGACTCATAGAACACCGGTTGCGGTGAACTCCAGAAGCGCCGCGTCTTGCGCATGCCGAGGTTGTCGAGCATGGTCTCGATCGCCTGCACGCCGCTGTCGACCGCGTCTTCTTCCAGCCGATTGGGGCCACCGGCTTCCATGGTGACGGTGGGGATGCCGGCCTCCGACGCCGCGCGCCGCAAGGTGCCGCTGGCCGCGCGGCCGTGCAGTACCGTAATGCCGCCAAACTTGCGGGCGAACTCGACGATATTCGGGTCGGTCATGTCGCCGCGCAGCTGCGTCAGGTTGACCCGGCGCAACGAGCCGGTGTGCAGATCAGCCAGAAACTGGCAGTGCTGGATGATGTCGGTAAACAGCGAATGCGCAATGCGGGCGGCAGAGCTGCCTTGCGGATGGCCCGGGAAATAGCGGTTCAGGTCGCGCCGGTCGGCGAGGTAGCGTGAGCCACGGCGGAAGCCGTCCAGATTGACAATGGGGACACCGATCACGGTGCCGTTCAGGCGCTCCGGTTCCAGCTGGTACATCACCCGGCGCACCATCTCGATGCCGTTGAGCTCGTCGCCGTGGACGGCCGCTGTCATGCAGACCACCGGGCCAGGCTGCTTGCCGTGGGCCACCAGCACCGGCACCGGCGTGGCAATCGAGGCAAAGGACTGTTCCGGCATCCAGTAGAGTGTCTTGATCTCGCCCGGAGGCACCTCGTCGCTCAGCAGGCGCAGCGGCAGCGGCCGACCCGCTTCCACCGGCACCGGACTGTCACCGTCGGCCAGCTCGTCTTCAGTGGCGGGGGAGGGTGCCACGGGCAGGATATGCACGTGCTCCAGAGCGGGCAGGTCCTCGTCCTCCACCTCGGTGGCGCCCGATGGCGCTACCGCCAGCAGGGATAGCAGGGCGGCCATGTGGAGGGCGCGGTGAACGTGATGCAACGGCGGCAAGGTGCTCTCCTTTTTGGTGGGGCCTGTTCTGTTGGGGCCTCCCGGTGGGTGAGGCTCGCCGGTTTGAGGGCGGGCCTTGCCATAGGTTCCGTCAGTATAGCGGCTGTTTCATGACGCGTTGTCGAGGGCTTCCCAGCGGGCGAAACGGGTTTCCAGCTGTTCCTGAAGCGCATTCAGTTCACGCGTGGCGTCAGCGACCACGTCGGCGTCCTGCTGGAAAAAATCAGGATCACCCATACGCGCCTCCAGCGCGCTGATTTGCGCTTCCAGGCCTTCCAGCTCTGCGGGCAACCGCTCCAGTTCCAGACGCTCGGCATAGGACAGCTTGCGAGCGTTCGCCGCCGCCGGCTTTTCTTTTGCCGGGGCCGGTTTTTCCGGGGCGCGTGCCGCTGGATCAGGACGCTGCCGCAACCAGTCTTCGTAGCCACCGACATATTCGTTGACGGTGCCCTGCTCGAACACCAGCGTGCTCGTGACGACGTTATCAATGAAGGCGCGGTCATGGCTGACCAGCAGCAGCGTGCCGGTAAATTGCGTCAGCTGCTCTTCCAGCAGGTCGAGGGTTTCCGCATCCAGATCATTGGTCGGTTCGTCCAGCACCAGCAGGTTGAACGGACGTGTGAACAGTTTGGCCAGCAGCAGCCGGTTGCGCTCGCCCCCGGACAGCGCACTCACCGGCTGGCGAATGCGCTGCGGCTCGAACAGGAATTCCTGCAGATAACCCACCGCGTGTTTGGGCGCGCCATTGATGGTCAGGATGTCGCTGCCTTCGGTGACATTCTCGATCACGGATTTGTTTTCATCCAGGGTGTTGCGCAGCTGATCGAAGTAGGCAATGTCCAGATTGGTGCCCACACGCACACTGCCGGCATCCGGCGTCAGCTTGCCCAGCAGGATGCGCAGCAGCGTCGATTTGCCGCAGCCGTTGGGGCCGATGATGCCGATGCGATCGCCGCGCATCACCGTGAGCGAAAAGTCCTTCAGGATCGACTGGTCGCCGTAACGCTGCGACACACCTTCGGCCTCGAGCACCAGCTTGCCGGAACGCTGTACCTCCTGGGTGCTCATGGTGACACTGCCCTGACGGGTGCGCCGCGCCGCGAACTCCTGACGCAAGGCTTTCAGTGCACGCACGCGGCCCTCATTCCGGGTGCGCCGTGCCTTGATGCCCTGACGAATCCAGGCCTCCTCGCGTGACAGCTTCTTGTCGAACTCGGCATTGGCTTTTTCTTCGGCATCCAGCGCCGCCTGCTTGCCGCGCAGGTAGCTGTCATAGTTGCCGGGCCAACTGCTCAGGCGGCCCCGGTCGAGCTCGATGATGCGCGTGGCCAGTGCACGAATGAAGGCGCGGTCATGGGTAATGAAGACCAGCGTCGCTTCATACTGGCGCAGGAATTCTTCCAGCCAGCGGATGGCATCGATATCCAGATGGTTGGTGGGTTCGTCCAGCAACAGGATGTCCGGCGCCTGTACCAGAGATTGCGCCAGCAGCACCCGGCGCTTCATGCCCCCGGACAGCCCGGCAAAATCCAGATGGCCATCAAGCGTCAGCCGCGACAGCACGGTATCGACGCGCTGCGATGCATCCCAGGCGCCACGATCATCAATCGCGCCTTGCACCCGGCTGAAGGCATCCATGACATCCTCGCCCTGTTCCAGACGCCGCGTCAGTTGCTGGTATTCGGCCAGCAGACGACCCTCTTCACCGAGTCCCTGCGCCACGACTTCAAAGACACTGCCGTCGGTGTCGCCGGGTACCTCCTGCACCAGACGCGCCACGCGCAGCCCCTGAGCCTGCTCGATACTGCCGTCGTCGGCCTGGATCTCGCCAGCGATGAGTTTCATCAGGGTGGACTTGCCTGCTCCGTTGCGACCGACCAGACACAGGCGTTCACCTTTGTCGATGCTCAGGTCAACGTGGTCAAGCAGGGCATGGGTGCCAAAACTGAGCTGGATATCTCGCAGGGTAAGCAGCGGCATGAACGGGTCCGGATCATCAGGTTGTTACGCAGGGCGGGCAGTGTAGCACCGTCAGGGTGTTTCCGTCCGCGCTGCCGGGATGGGTTCTTCGTAGCTCGGCCTCGGTGCGGGGTAAGCCCTTCCAGAAGCCGCCGTGAACCCCCTCCGGGCCCGGCCCGCCATCACAGATGGCGGGCGTTCGACTGCGCGCGACGCATGCGTCGCAAGACGCTTGTCTCACCCATGGGGGCTTGCGTTCGGCATCCTGCCTCACACACTTCTGGAAGGGCTTACCCCGCACCAAGGCCTCAGTTTCGTAGTCACTGCAAGTTCAGCACTTCGTAGCTCGACGCAGGAACCAGACTTTCGGTGGGCTGGAAGTGGTTAACCGGGCTGCGCGTGACGGCCCTCGGGGGGCGGGTAAGGGTTTTCTGGACCTTCGAGAGGCATGGATGCCGAACGAGAGCCTACATGGATGTATTCACGGCGTGTCCAGAAAACCCTTACCCGCCCCCCGAGGGCCAACATCTCCGACAGGAGCAGAATGGCAAACCGCTCAACAGATCCCCGACATCAGCCCGGGCGACACCATCGGTCGGATACCACGGGTGATAGAGAGCACTCGGGCTTCTTGCTATTGTCCTACTTGCCGTTACAGGGCGTTGCGGGGTGTATGAATCAACGCCTGTGACCCTCCCAACCCAGAACAACAGGCCTGGAAGCCGATCATGAAGACTGTTGCACACGGGCGCCGCCTCGGCGCATTGCTGTTTCTGTTGCCCGCACTGCTGCTGTGGGGCTGTGACCGTGATCCGGAACCCGCTGCCGATGAGCCCGCCAGTGAAGCCACCCAGGCCGCCTGGGCGCCGTTCATTGCCAGCCATTCGCCTGCACAGGTGCCCGCCAGCGAGCCCCTGCGCGTGCGTTTTACCCGCCCGGTGGTGGACAGCGAGCAAGTCGGCAAACCCATCGAGGATCTGGTGACGGTGTCGCCCGCCCTGGCGGTGGAGGCTGTGTTTGTGCGCGAGCACGAACTGGTGATTACCCCGGCGCAGCCATTGACCCCCGGGCAGACCTACACCGTGTCGCTGGCCGGGGCCGCCCTGCCGGGGCTGCCGTTGACCAGTCGCTGGCAGTTCCGCACCGCAGCATTGACCCAGCGCCTGGATCTGCGCCTGCAAGGGCTGGTGCCGGTGACGGATGGCGAGCGCATGAGCCTGTCCGGAGAGTTGACGACCATCGATCGCGCGGCGCCGGACACGGTCGCCCGGGTGCTGCGCGCCGAGCAGGATGGTCGTGCCCTGTCGTTGTCCTGGCAGCAGGACAGCAGTGGCCGCATGCATACCTTTGTGGTGGACGAGATTGTCCGGGGTGAAGCGGCCAGTGAAGTGCTGCTGCGCTGGGACGGGCGCCCGCTGGGGACCGATCAGCGCGGTGAGCGACGCCTGCGGGTACCGGCGCGGAATGAATTCAGCATTACCGATGTGCGCATTACGGCGGCCGAACGCCAGTACATCGCCGTGACGTTCAGTGAGCCGTTGGACGCCCGGCAGAACCTGGCCGGGCTGGTGCGTCTGGACAGTCAGGATGCGACGGCGCGTATCGAAGGCAGCACCTTGCAGGTGTATCCGCCCGAGCGGCATACCGGGCCGGTGACCCTGCGGCTGGAAGGCGGTTTGCGCAGCGCCGGTAACGGACGTCTGGGTGAGGCGCATGAAGAGCAATTGACGTTTGTCAGCCTGCGGCCCGGGGTTCGCTTTGTGGGGCAGGGCGTGGTGCTGCCGGACACCGAGCATCTGACGGTGCCGTTCGAGGCGGTTAACGTGCGCGCGGTGACCGTGACCGCCCTGCGCGTTTATCGCGACAACATTGGCCAGTTCCTGCAGAACAATGATCTGAACCAGCAGTACGGTTTGCAGAACGTGGGCCGCTATCTGTGGCGCCGGGAAATTCCCCTCAACGATCTGCCGCGTGACCGCTGGCAGCGTTATCTGCTGGATGTCAGTGATCTGGTGAGCGAGGCGCCGGGGGCGCTGTATCAACTGACCCTGTCCATCGACCGGGACCAGACGCTGTTCGGGTGCGAGGACACCAGTCCGGTGCAGGATCCGGAACGGCCGCTGGGCAACTGGGAAGCCCGTGGCCAGATTGAGGGCAGTGGCTGGGACGGCATCGAGCAGTGGTACAACAACAGTGGCTATGTGGCCTGGAGCCAGCGCCACAATCCCTGTGATGCCGCCTATTACGTTTACAGCCATGACAACGCCGTCAGCGATGAACGCAACCTGCTGGCGTCCAATCTGGGGCTGCTGGCCAAGCAGGGGCATGACAGCAACCTGCATGTGGCGACCACGCTGTTGCGCAGCGGCCGTGCGGCGGCGGGTACGAACGTCGAGGTGTTCAATTACCAGCAGCAACGCATTGGCCGTGGCACGACGGATGCCACCGGCATGGCGGTCATTCCGCTGGATGGCGTGCCCTTCTACATGGTGGCGCAACGTGGCGATGACCGTGGCTATCTGAAACTCTCGCGCGGCCTGGCACTGCCGACCAGTCAGTATGATGTGGGCGGTGTCGAGGTGCGCAATGCGGTAAAGGGCTTCCTGTACGGCGAGCGTGATGTCTGGCGGCCCGGTGACAATATTTATCTGACTTTTGTACTGGAGGATCGGCAGCAGACGCTGCCCGCCGATCATCCGGTCACGCTGGAGTTGATTGATCCGCGCGGCAATGTGGTGCAGCGGCGCACGCACACGCGTCCGGTGGGGCAGTTCTATCCGTTTACCCTGCGCACCGATGAGGACGCGCCGACCGGCACCTGGCGGGCCGTGGCGCGTCTCGGGGGCATGCGTTTCGAGCGCCCGTTGCTGATCGAGACGGTGGTGCCCAACCGCCTGAGCCTGGAGCTGGACGCCGGTGACGAGGCGCTGCGCGTGGATGCCCTGCCGCGTGATGCGGTGCTGTCTGCGCAATGGCTCAGCGGTGCGACGGCGTCGGGATTGCGCGCTGATGTGCGGGCCCGGCTGGTGCCCACGCGGACACGTTTCGACCGCTTTACCGATTACACCTTTGATGACCCGGCACGCAGTTTCAGCAGTGGTGAGCAGACGGTGCATGAGGGGCGGCTGGACAGTCAGGGGCGCATGGCGTTTCCGTTGAAACTGGTCCATGACGAGGCCGCCCCGGGCATGTTGCGCGCGGTGTTCACCAGTCGTGTCTTCGAGCAGGGTGGGCAGTTCAGTATCCAGAGCCAGCGTCAGGATTATCACCCCTGGCCCCATTATGTGGGCCTGCGGCTGCCGGCGGGGGACGAGGCCCGCAACATGCTGTTGACCGATACGGATCACCGGGTGCGCATTGCTGCGCTGGACAACACCGGGCGGCCTGCGGCGCTGCGTGATCTGGAGGTGTCGCTGTACAAGATCGAGTGGCGCTGGTGGTGGGACCAGAGCGGGGAGTCGCTGGCGCGTTACGCCAGCGCCGCCGGGCACGAGGCCTTGCAGCGCGGTCGGGTGAGCACCAATGCTGACGGCGAAGCCGAATGGAGCCTGCGTATCAATCATCCGGAATGGGGCCGTTACCTGCTGCGGGTGTGCGATTCGGCGGGTGGCCACTGCACCGGCGAAGTGTTCTACATGGACTGGCCGGGCTGGGCCGGCCGCGCCCGCGAGGAACGCGGCGAAGGTCCGGCGCGCCTGACCCTGTACAGCGAGCGCACCGACTACCAGGTGGGCGAGACGGCGACGGTGCAGTTGCCGGACGTCGAAGGCGGTGGCCGGGCGCTGGTGAGTCTGGAAACCGGCAGCCGCATCCTGCGTCAGTTCTGGCTGGATCTGGAAGATGGCCCGGGTCGTTTCGCGGTGCCAATCACCCCCAGTATGGCGCCCAATGTCTATGTCAGCGTGACCCTGGTGCAGCCCCACGCCGGCCGCAGCAACGACCGGCCGCTGCGACTGTTCGGCATTCTGCCGCTGGCGGTATCAGACCCGGCCACCCATCTGGAGCCGGTGTTGCAGGCACCGGAAGAAGTGACCTCTGACAGCACCTTTACGGTTACCGTGCGGGAAACCCATGGCCGCCCCATGACCTATACCCTGGCGGTGGTAGACGAAGGCCTGCTTGGCCTGACCGGCTACCGTACGCCGGACCCGCATCGCCAGTTCTTCCGGCGCGAGGCGCTGGGGGTGCGCACCTGGGATCTGTTTGATGAGGTGGCGGGCGCCTTTGCCGGGACGCTGGAACGTCTGGTGGCCATCGGCGGCAGTGATGAAGCGGAGCTGGATGATGAAGCCAGTCGTCGACGGCGCTTCCCGCCGGTGGTGCGTTTCCTCGGTGCCTTCCCGCTGGCGAGCAACGAGAGCCGCGAGCATCAGGTCACCTTGCCGCCGTATCTCGGTGCCGTGCGGGTGATGCTGGTGGCCGGTGACAATGGCCGTTACGGCAAGGCGGAAAGGACCGTACTGGTGCGTGACCCGCTGTCGCTGTTGAGTACCTTGCCGCGCGTGTTGGGGCCGCAGGAAACGCTGACGGTGCCCGTCAACCTGTTCGTGCAGGATGCCGCCATCGACGAGGTCGAGGTGGAGCTGGAGGCCGACGAGCTGTTCCGGGTGACCGAGGCGCGCCAGAACGTGCGCCTGGAACGCCCTGGTGAGGCCATCGTGCGTCTGGGCCTGGCGGTGGGCGATGCCGTGGGGCAGGGCGACATTACCGTACGCGCCAGCGGGGCGGGTCATGAGGCCAGCGAGACCGTGCACATGACGGTGCGCAGCCCGAATCCGCCGTCGCTGGACCAGGTGCGTGCGCGCGTGGCGCCGGGAGAGACCTGGACGCACGACTTTACCCCCCACGGCCTGCCCGGCACCAATCGGGCGACCCTGGAGGTGAGCAGTGTGCCACCGCTGAACCTGAGTCAGCGTCTCGAATACCTGATCCGCTATCCGCATGGCTGCCTGGAACAGGTGACTTCGGCGGCGTTCCCGCAGTTGTATCTGCCGCGTCTGCTGGTGCTGGACAACGACCAGCGTGAGCGCACCGGGGCCAATATCCAGCGGGCGGTGGATCGGTTGCGCGGTTATCAGCTGGCGGATGGCAGCTTCGCTTACTGGCCGGGCGCGGCGAGCGTTAACGACTGGAGCACCAGCTATGCCGGGCACTTCCTGCTGGAAGCACGGCGTCTGGGCTATGCCGTGCCGACCGAAATGCTCGATGGCTGGCGTGAGCACCAGCGCCGTCAGGCGCGTGCCTACGTGGCCAGTGACGAAACCGGGCAACTGATTCAGGCCTATCGCCTGTACACCCTGGCGCTGGCCGGTCAGCCGGAAACCGGTGCCATGAACCGGCTGCGCGAGGAGACCGGGCTGGCCGTGATGGCGCGCTGGCAACTGGCGGCCGCCTATCAGCAGATCGGCATGCCCGCGGTGGTGGAGCGTCTGGTGACTGACCTGGGGACTTCCCCGCCGGAGCGGGCGCGACCGGATGCGACCTTTGCCTCGACGCTGCGTGACCAGGCCCTGATCTTGCCGGTGCTGGCGGCGCGTGACGCGCATGACACCGCCGAGACGCTGGCCCGGCAGATGGCCGACAGTCTGTCGGGCGATCAGTGGCACAGCACCCAGGCGGTGTCCTGGGCCTTGCTGGCGTTGAGCCGCTTCTATGGCATAGAAGGTCAGGGCATAGAAGGTCAGGGCGATGAAGAGCCGCCTGCGCTGTCCTGGGCCTGGCGTGAGCCCGGCCAGAGCGAATGGCAACCCCGGCATCTCCCGGGCGTGATGACACAGCAGGCGGTGACGCCGGAAGCGGGTGAAGTCGCGCTGCGTAATGACAGCAAACAACCTCTGTACCTGTTGTTCGCCAATGAAGGCGTGCCCGCCGCCGGGCAGGAAACGGCGCGCACGGCAGGCCTGCGGCTGGAGACCCGGTTCCTGGGTACGGACGGGCAGCCGCTGGACATCAGCCGCCTGCCGCAGGGCACCGACCTGGTTGCCCGGGTCACGGTGACCAATACCAGCGGTCGCCGCCAGACGGAACTGGCGCTGACGCAGATCCTGCCCAGTGGCTGGCAGGTGAACAACACCCGCATGGCCGGTGAAGACGAGGTGGCGGTGCTGGATTATCAGGATATTCGTGATGACCGGGTGCTCAGTTACCTGAGCCTGAATGCGGGCGAGCAGCGGACGCTGGAGCTGTCACTGAACGCGTCGTTTGCGGGTCGTTTCTATCTGCCGGGCTGGCAGGTGGAGAACATGTATGACGCCGCCGTACAGGGACGGCTGGCCGGTCGCTGGGTCGAAGTGCTGGCGCGCTGATGCCTGACCGGGCCCGTCGTCGTTGTCCGGGGCGCCGCGCGCTGATCGGCGTGGTGGCCGTGTTGGTGTCGCTGGGCGTGCTGCTGGGCTGGCCCTTGCCTGCGCCGCTGTTCGAGGCGCCCCATGCCACAGCGGTGCTGGACCGCGATGGCCGCCTGCTGGCGGCCACCATTGCGGCAGACGGGCAATGGCGGTTCGCGCCGGTGCAGTCGGTGCCGCCACGCTTTGCCGAGGCACTGCTCACCTTCGAGGATCGTCGTTTTCGCCATCATCCGGGCGTGGACCCCCTGGCGGTGCTGCGGGCGGCCCGCGATAACGTCCGCCAGGGACGCGTCGTCAGCGGCGGCAGCACACTGACCATGCAACTGGCGCGTCAGATAGGCCCGCCGCGTGCCCGCACCCTGCGCAGCAAGGTGTACGAAGCCTGGCTGGCCCTGCGCCTGGAATGGCGGCATGACAAGGACACGCTGCTGGCCCTGTACGCAAGTCATGCGCCGTTTGGTGGCAATGTGGTGGGGCTCAATGCAGCGGCGTGGCGTTATTTTGATCGTCCGCCGGAAGCCCTGAGCTGGGCCGAGGCGGCGGTGCTGGCCGTGCTGCCGAATAATCCGGCGCTGCTGCACCCCGGGCGCAATCGCGACGCGCTGGCGGCGCGGCGCGATGGGCTGCTCCAGCGGTTGCATGCCCAGGGGGCGCTGGATGATCTGGAACTGAGCCTGGCGTTGGCAGAGCCGCTGCCCGATGCACCCCGGCCGTTGCCCCGTGAAGCGCCGCATCTGCTCGCCACGCTGACCCGCAGTGCGGCGGCCAGCGATGGCATTTACCGCACCACGCTGGACGGTCGTTTGCAGAGCCGGGTCAGTGCGCTGGCCGATCATCATGGCCGCCGACTGGGGGCCGAGGGCATTCAGGATCTGGCGCTGGTGGTGGTGGACCACCGCGACATGACCGTGCAGGCCTATGTAGGCAATCATCGTGCCGGTGTGGCAGATCGCCCGGGCGCCATGCTGGATCTGGTGCGCCGTCCGCGCAGCAATGGCAGCCTGCTCAAGCCGTTCCTGTATGCCCTGATGCTGGACGAGGGCCTGCTGCTGCCGGAGACCCTGGTGGCCGATATCCCGACCCAGTTTGCCGGTTACAGCCCGGAAAACTTCGACCGCCTGCATCGCGGCGCCGTGCCCGCACGGGAGGCGCTGGCGCGCTCACTGAACGTGCCCATGGTGCGTATGCTGCGCGACTACGGTGTGGACCGCTTCCATGACCAGTTGCGCCGACTGGGCCTGACCTCCCTGTTCAGGGCGCCGGATGATTACGGTCTGACGCTGATCCTCGGTGGCTCGGAAGCCAGCCTGTGGGAACTCACCGGCCTGTACGCGAACCTGACCGCCACCGCCCGTGACGGCGTGCGCCACGCGCCGCGTATGCCGACACTGTTGCAACCGTCAGGCCCGGCGCCGCCGAACGTACCGGTGCTCACTACCCCGGTGCTTAGCCAGGGCGCCAGCTGGCTGACCCTCGACGCGTTGATCGATGTGGTGCGGCCTGGCCATGAAGGATTGTGGCGCCAGTTCGGTGCCAGCCAGCCGATTGCCTGGAAAACCGGCACCAGTTTCGGCTTGCGCGACGGCTGGGCGATTGGCAGCAACGGGCGCTACACGGTGGGCGTCTGGACCGGCAATGCCGAAGGGCAGGGCGTGCCCGACCTGACCGGCACCCTGGCGGCGGCGCCGCTGATGCTGGAGGTGTTCGGGCTGCTTGGTGCCGTGCCGTGGCTGCGCGAGCCGGTGCAGTCGCTGCAGACACTGACGGTGTGTGCCGACGACGGCTATCTGGTTCGGGCCGATTGCCCGACCCGCGAGGCCCGGGCGCCACGGGGCAGCCACTTCAGTCGCGTCTCGCCGCATTACACGACACTGCATCTGGATGCCGAGGGCTACCGTGTTCATGCGGGCTGCGAACGCCCGGCCCATATGCAGCCCCGGGCCTGGTTCCAGTTGCCCCCGGTGCAGGCCTTCTTCTGGCGCAGCCATACCCCCGGTTACGCGCCGCCTCCGCCATGGCGCAGCGATTGTCTGGAAGGGCTGGCAGATTACAGCGATGAGCCGGTCATGGGGCTGCTCTATCCACAGGACGGCACCCGCCTGATGGTGCCGGTGGATCTGGATGGTCGGCTGGGCAAGGTGCTGTTCCGCGCCGTGCACCGCGACCCGCGCGCCACGGTGCGCTGGCATATCAACGACCGCTTCCAGGCCGAGACTCGCCATTTCCATGACCTGGCCTTGCGCCTGCCCCCAGGCTGGCATCGCATCACGCTGGTGGACCAGCATGGCCAGCGCCTGGAGCAATGGGTGCAGGTGCTGGCCCGGGATACGGCGGGTGCCGGTTGAGCCTCAGCGGGTCTCGTTGTCGTCGGGCGGCTCGCGACCGGCGTCTTTCTGCACGCACAGCTCCTTGCCTTTCGGGGTGCGGATGTGCACGTCGAGCTGGCTGAAGGCAATTTCGATACCGTTTTCCTTGCACAGCTGGTCGATGCGCCGGTTCAGCTCATCCTGCACCGGCAGGCGGTCGGCCAGCTCGGCAACATGCACGCGCAGTTCATGATCCAGCGTGCTGGCACCGAAGCCGAGGAAAAAGGCGGTGGGCGCAGGATCGCGCAGCACGCGCTCGTTTTCGCCCGCCGCCTGGAGCAGCACTTCGTGGGCCCGCTTCAGGTCGCTGCCGTAGGCGAAGCCGATCTTCAGCACCAGCCGCGTGACGTTGTCGCTCAGTGACCAGTTGATCAATTGTTCCTGCACGAACTTCTGGTTCGGCACGATGATTTCCTTGCGATCGAAATCACGAATCGTTGTGGCGCGAATCCGGATGCGCATCACGGTGCCGGACAAGTCTCCGATGGTGATGACATCGCCGATACGAATGGGGCGTTCGAACAGCAGGATGATCCCGGAAACGAAGTTGGAAAAGATGGCCTGCAAGCCGAAGCCGAGACCCACACCCAGGGCCGCCACCAGCCATTGCAGCTTGCTCCATGACACGCCCAGATTGCCCAGCGCCACCACCAGACCGACGATGGTCAGGGTGTAGGCCATCATCGAGGTGATGGCGTAGGCGCTGCCCGGTTTCAGTTCCAGCCGGGACAGTACCAGTACCTCCAGCAAGCCGGGCAGGTTGCGCGCCATCATCATCGCCACCATCAGGAAGGCGAAGGCGAAAATCACGTCGCGCAGGCTGGTGGTCACGAACATGGCCTGCTCGCCTTCACCAATCACCTGCTGCCAGAGCACGATATTGTCCAGGTAGGCCATGGCACCGAGCAGGTCGGCCCAGACCAGATAGATGGCGATACCGAACGTGATCAGCAGGAACAGATTGGTCAGCCGCCATGACTGGGCGCTGACCTGCTCCATGTCCAGGGGGGGCTCTTCCACCGCCTCGCCGGCATCGCTGTCGGTGCGCGCGGTCTGTTGCTGCTGGCGCAACTCCTCTCGTCGCGCCACGGCGCGGCGATAGGCCAGCCGCCGCGCGGCCACGGCCAGGCCGCGCCGTGCGGTGGCGGCGACCAGAATCCACAACAGCAGAATGTAGAAAGTATCCACCAGGCGGCCGCCCAGACGAATGGCCGTGTAGTGGTAGCCGATGGCACTGAGGACCGTCAGCGTCAGCGGTATGGCGGCCATGCTCGCTGCCGTCGTGCCGCGCACCAGGCCGCCCTTGAGTTGCCGGCGCGTCGGGTAGTGTAGGGCGGCGCGCGCCAGCAACCAGGCCAGTGCCGGCCCGCTGCACAGCATGATCAGCAGGCCGAGGCGGTCCTCGGCGAGCAGTTCCGGGGCCTGCTCACCGACGGCGATCACCATGCCGAGCGGGATGAAAATCAGGGCGGTCATGGCCATGGTACGGCGCAGCACACGCACGTTGTCGTCGGGCCAGCGGAAGTGCCTGGCGGCAACGCCACTCTTGCCCAGCAGGCGTTGCAGCAGACCGAACACCAGCAGGATCATGGCGATCTTCAGCAAGATGGCGCCAATGACCGTGGCGCCCAGCATGTCGTCGGTGCGCAGTGTCAGGCCGGTGACCGCCAGAACCAGCGGCAGCGGGGCGATCTTCAACAGAATGAGGCCGAGCGCCCGGGGCGTATGCTGCTGCGAGTCATGCTTGAGGTAGCCGACCTGTTCGTTCAGCGTTTGCAACGCGCGGGTAAAGGCGGGCCGACGCCACAGCAGGCCCAGGGCCATGATCAGGGCGAGTGCTGGCGCGGGCCAGCGCGCCCGCAGGCGTTCGGCGGCCTGCACCCAGGGCTCGGCGGACAGCAGGCTGCCGATCTGCGCGACCAGGGCAGCGGGCAGGGCGCGAAGTGTTTCGGTGTTCAACGGCCGCGTGCTGGGCATCCAGAACAGCTGCTCGCTGATGGTGTCGCGGGCGGTACGGTTGGCCGACTGCAATTGCCGGTGGGTGGCCTGATGACTGATGGCCAGATTCAACAGCCGGTTCAGTTCGGGCTCCAGCTGCTCGATCAGTTCCAGTCGGGTGGTCAGTATCTGCTCCAGCGCCTGAGCTACCGCCTCATTGCCGGTCTCGCCGCTGCGCCGCAACATCAGCGCCGCTTGCTGCGAGGGCTGCATCAGTTGCTCGCGCTGTTCGCCCAGCTGGTACTGTTCCAGGCGCAGGTCGGCGACATCGATCTGACGGGCGCTGCGCGGGTCCAGCTTGGGCAGCTGTTGTTGTTGCTGGTAGAGCATGCGTGACAGCAGCAGGCTGCCTTGCAGGGCCGCCACCTGCTCGACCAGGGTGCGCTCCAGTTGCCGGACGCGCTCCAGTTGCGAGCCGAGGGAGACGTTTTCGCGTATCAGCGTATTGACCTGCTCCGTGACCTCCATGATCCGTTCGGCCAACCGGGTGTTGCGGCGCAGTTCAGCTTGCAGCAACGGGCTGGGAGGCAGGTTCGCCAGCGGCGCCTGGGCTTCACGAATAATGGCCTGGGTGCGTTCGCGGCGCTTCTGATCCAGCACCGCCTGCACAGCATCCATGGCCCGCTCCTGATCGGCAATTCGCCGTTGCAGGAGTTCACGCTGGCGGTTGGCCAGCGACTGGCGGTCGGGATTGCTCTGCAATTCAGTACGACGCAGGGCCAGTCGCGCATCCTGCGCGGCAATTTCTGCACGCAGCCGCTGGATTGCCGCCTGATTTTCCAGCGCGTCGTCATTGATATTGAGGCGAATCAGATCCGCGCGGGCGATCTCCATGCGCGCCAGTGTGCTGGCGATGTCCGCCTGGGCCCGCTCGGGCAATAACTGGCTGCTGGCCAGATCGGTATTGGCTTGCCCGAGGGCGCCTTGCAGGCGTTCCAGCGTCGTCAGGCGAGAAAACAGGGCTTCCGCCACATCGCCGATGTCGGCGTCCTGTAATGAGGCGGTCAGGGCATCGGTATCGGTAGCGGTAAAGCTGGCCAGCGCCTGGCGGGTGGACAGAATCTCCCGGGGCAGTACTTCGGCGCGCTCCCGGGTCTGGGTCAGCCGCGCCTGGTAGTCGGCGCGTTCTTGCAGGTGTTGCAGCGTAAGGTCCAGATCTTCCTGGATCAGGCGTTTGCGCGCAGCGGGCAGTTCCCGTTCTTCGAGCGTATCGATTTGCGCCTGCACGGCATCACGATCTGGCAAATCGTCCTCGCTGCCCAGCCCTGATGCTGTGGTCGACATCAGGCACAGAAGCAGCATCGGGAGCCAGCAGGCCAGCGAGTACGGAAATGATGTGGGTGAAACGCGGATCATGGAAACTCCCTGTGGCTGACAAATCCGTCGCAGCGGCTTCATGATCGCAGAAATCGGGACAGGGAACACCAATGAAAAGACCGGCAGGCCACAGGGCGCTGCCGGTCTGTTTTTCATGCCTGATCGGGCAGGCGGGGCATTACAGCGGCAGAGTGAATTCCGCAATCAGACCGACGTCATCGAACAGGCTGTCTTCGGTGCCAACCATCAGGGCACCGCGAACACGGGCTGCGCCGATGTTGTGGTCCAGACCAGCACTGATGGCGCCCGCCAGCGAGGTGCCTGCCGTCGGCGTGCCGCCGAATCCCCGGGTGGGACCGGAGGCTGCTTCCACCACCAGATGCGTGTCGTTGCTCAGGCCGTAGATCATGCCAGCGCCGAGTTGCAGGCCACTGTAGCGGCTGTCATTGCCGGGGCCGGTGCCATCAAACAGATGGAAGGATGCATTACCGGTCAGCGTCACGCGCGGTGACACGATATAGCGGCTGGCGGCGTAGACGCCGACATCAAAGCGGTCCTGGCCCACTTCTTCCTTGCCGATCGGCAGGGTCACATAAGAACCGATGGCCACGTCTGCCGGGCTGTCGATATCGAGCATGTAGCGCCCCGTGAGGAAGGCATCCTTCAGGCCCGATTCGCTGCTGCCGTTGGACACGCGACGATGGCCGATCTGCGCTTCGAGTTCCATGTCCGGGTTGACGGTGAAGCCACCGAAGACATCGATATCTGTTGCGTCCAGACCATTGTCATAGTCCACATAGGAGACGCGGCCGCCGATGTACGGCGTACCGGTAATCACGGCGTCGAAGTAGTAGTTCTGGAACAGACGCACATCACTGGCACTGGTCTGCGCCAGGGCTGAAGTGCTGGCGAGCGTTGCGGCGGCGCCTGCCGTCAGGCCGAACGTTATGGCTGCAATGCGATTTACCTTCATGGTGTGATCCTCAGGTTGGTCCTTTTTTGTGATCGCTACTTTATGCAGGCCCGCACGGGCTGTGGGTGATCCGGGTCACATCCGGTGTAAAGCCCTGCAAAAATTCGGAAACCTTGTCATGGGCACGCCGTGGCACCCCGGTCTGCGGGTGGAGGGTCCACGGGTGGCGTGTCGGCGAAACGTTGCTCCAGCGCAGCGAGCAACTCTGCATTGGTCGAGGCGCGTCTTGCCTGTAACAGCGCATCCTGACTGGCGTCGCTGCAGCCCAGGCCCGCATACGCCAGGGCAAGGTTATGCCAGGGCGCAAAGGCGTCCGGCCGGGCCTCGGCGGCGGCCTGCCACGCTGCTACGGCGGCGTGCGGGTCACGACGTTGCCACAGGTGATTGCCGTAACCGAATTGCACCAGATAATGATCCGGCCAGCGCGCCGCCGCAGTATGCCAGTGCGCATCAGCTGCCGCCGCCCCGGCGCTGCCGGAAAGATCCTGCAGGGCCTGCACGGTGGTCAGGGGTTTGGCGAACGACGGCAGCGTCCCCGGCGCTGGCAGCACCCAGCCTTGATAGTCTGCCCGGGCCCAGGTGCGCACAAAACGGTTCCAGGCTTGCGGGTGTGCCTCGCGCGTGTCGGTGTTCAGGATCACGGTGCGGCCGTCGTCGCGGTACCCGGTGACCACGGCAAAGTGCCATTGCGGCCAGCGGGGCAGCGCCAGATTCTGCATCACCAGCACCGGCAGCCCGGCATCCAGTGATGCAAAAAGGGTGTCGCTGCCTGTGACCGGATAGACCAGCCGGTCACGGGCGCGAGCGGCGGCGACCAGCTCCATGGCCAGGCTGCCCTGACGCGAGGGCAGCCAGACTTCATCCACCAGTTCGGTTGCGGACACCTCTACGCCGGCATGGCCCAGCACGGTGGCGAGGGCTGCGGGGCCGCACTGGTAATCGTCCTGCGGAAAGAAGGGCACATCATCAATGTGCCGGGACGACGACGCTGCGTCCGGTAGCGGCGCGCGGCTCTGGCAGCCGCTCAGCGCCGCAAACATGATCAGCAGTGTTAAGGCTGCTCCGTATTTCAACCGGCACTCTTGATGGCCGGGAAGACATTGGTAACGCCGAGCAGATCAAGCAGGATCAGCAGGACCAGAATGAACACCAGCACACCCAGTGCGCCTTCACCGGCGGGCAGGTTATCGGCCTGCTGTGCCAGCGTGGCCAGTTCGGCGTCACTGAGTCGGTCCAGACGATCCTGAATGCGCTCTTCACTGACACCAAAGCGTCCCAGGGCATCGGCGGCATCGTCGCGGCTGAGGGCCGTCAGCACGCGCTCTTCATAGGCGCTGCGTTGTTCCTGCGCCAGCACCTGATCGGTGCCAATCATGGCGGCGTGTGCGGCGGGCATCATCAGCGTTTGTACGGCCAGAAAGATCACGGCCAGAGAACGGGCAATCAACGTCTTGGTTTTCATGAGCGGCGTCCTGTGCGGCTATGGATATCATTAAAGGCTAGCACAGCCGCAGACGGGCACCAGTTTTCAAGGCGTTGTTTTTCAATATTTTAGCGCCACCACCTGGCTGTTCAGCTGGACGATCTGCCGGGCCATGTCGGTGAGTAGCCCCTGGATCATGGCGGGGTTGGAGCGGATCAGCTGGCGGAACTGATCCTTGGGCACCTTGACCACGGCACACCGGCTGCGTGCGCGCACGGTGGCGGTGCGGGGCTGATGTGTCAGTAGCGCCAGGGCACCCAGCACTTCGCCTTCCTTGACGCTGCCCACTTCGACGCCGTCGACCAGCACATCGGCTTCGCCTTCGAACAGGCTGTATACGTGCCGTGGTTCGTCACCTTGCTGGATGATGATGTCGCCGGGCTGAAAATAGGCGAAGCCGGGTGTCGGGTGCAGGTCTTCTTCTATATGCGCGGCCAGCAGGCGTAGCAGGATGCTTTGCTGGGTGATCAGCAGCTGTGTCCAGAGGCGTGCGCTGTCTTCGTTGGCCAGCAGGCTGCGCACCAGTGGCAGGGTTTCATAGCCGACCAGCAGCACGGCGGCATCGGCGTGAAAGGTAATGCGATCCCGGGCGCGGGGTTCTTCCACGGCGTCGGGGAGGATCAGATCACCTTCATCCCAGGTGAACAGTTTGCGCTGCTGGCAGCTCATGTTGAGCATGCCGCCTTTGACCAGCCAGATTCTGTCGGGGGTCATGCCGGCGCGGGTGGCATCATCGGTGGGGCCGAGGTGCAGCGGCGTGCCGTCGAGTTCAATGTGTCGGGTGAGTTCGATGACCAGGCGTTTGTATTGGCGCACCAGAGTGGGGAAGCCGCTGGTGGGTTCGGCAATTGAAATCATTGATGCATGCTCCGGCGGAATACGGCGTCTCGGGGGCAGAGCTTCGAGTATGGCTTAGCTGGTGGCGGGTGTCAGCCTCACAGAGCGCATGGTGCTGTGAACGAGGTTGGCTTTTTTGACTGTAGTGATCTCACTTCGTCGGGTTGGTGTCTCTCCAGCAGAGAGGCGTTGAGGCGGGGTGCGCCCTTCCGGGACCGCTCAAGCCGTCCCTGGGCGCTCTTTCTTTGCCCATCCCTGGGCAAAGATGTCCCTCCAGGGCGCACCCCGCCTCAACGCCGGAGCGAGATTCTACGTTCAGTGGTTATAGCGCGTGTTGGAGGAACAACACCATCGGCCATCTGCCCGCTTGAAGATCGGGCTGCGCGTGACGCCCCCCGAGGGCCACAACCACCCCAACAAAAAGAATGGCCCCCAACGCTACCGACCACGAGGCCCAAAAACAGGCGGTTCCTTTTTCATGGCCGCCTGCATGGCACGCCGCTGATTCTTGCCCATGAAGAGACCCACCTGAAGCCAGCGTTCGTTACGGAAGGCGCGGCGTTCACTGGCCAGCCAGTTGCGTTGGAACAGTGTCTTGATGGACGCCAGGGCATCCGGGGAGCGGGTGGCGAGGTCGGCGGCCAGGGCCTGGGCCTGGGCTAGCGGGTCGTCGCTGATGCCGGTGACCAGATGCAGGGCGTGGGCCTCCCGGCCATCGAAGACGCGGCCGGTCATGGCCAGTTCCTTGGCGACATCCATCGGCAACAGTTCACGCAGGCTGGCGGTGCCGCTCATGTCCGGCAGCAGGCCCCATTTGATTTCCATGACAGAAAACTGACAGTCCGGCGTGCTGAATCGGAAGTCCGCACCCAGGGCGATTTGCAGACCACCGCCGAAGCAGTGGCCGTGTGTCACGGCAATGACCGGCATCGGTAACTCGCGCCAGATCCAGCAGCAGTACTGGAACAGGTTGGCGCGGCGAATGCCCAGATGGCTGAGAAAGCTGCGCAGGATACGGCCCGGTTGTCGGGTCACCGTGGCAAAGTCCAGCCCGGCGCAAAATGACTTTCCTTCGCCCTGGAGGATGACGGCGCGCAGGGTACGGTCTTTTTTCAGAAAACGGCCGGCGTCTACCAGCCCCTGGAGCATGTCCAGATCGAGGCCGTTGTACTTTTCCGGCCGTGACAGGCTGACGTAGGCAATACTGTCTTCGATACGCAGACTGATACGGTCGCGAAAACGTTGTGGCTCGGCCATGCTGGTGTGCTCCTGTGGCGTGCCCTGGGGCGTCAGTGTTATTGCAACTTTTCCTGCAGCAAGGCATTGATCTGCTGCGGGTTGGCCTTGCCCTGGGTGAGCTTCATGGCCTGGCCGACAAAGAAGCCGAACATCTTTTTCTGCTTGGCGCCTTCGGCGGCCTGATAGGCGGCCACCTGGTCGGCGTTATCGGCAATGATCTGATCGACCACTTTCTCCAGCTCGCCGCTGTCGGACACCTGTTTCAATCCCCTGGCGTCGATCACCTCGTCCGGGCTGCCTTCGCCCTGCCAGCAGGCGTCGAAAACCTGTTTGGCGATTTTTGACGAAATGGTGCCGTCCTTGATGCGCTGGATAAGCTGGCCGAGGCCGGTGGCGCTCAGCGGCGCCTGGCGGATGTCCAGGTTTTCGGCGTTCAGGCGGGCGCTGACGTCGCCCATGACCCAGTTGGCGGTCAGTTTGGCGTCGCCAGCGGCCGCTGCGGCCGCTTCGAAATAGTCAGCGATATGCCGGTCTGCGGCCAGCAGGCCCGCATCATAGCCAGACAGGGCGTACTGTTGCATGAAGCGTTCGGCGCGGGCGTCCGGGAGTTCCGGCAGCTGGGCGCGCAGTCGGTCGATGTCCGCATCGGTGACTTCCACGGGCAACAGGTCGGGGCAGGGGAAGTAGCGGTAGTCGTTGGCGTCTTCCTTGGTGCGCATCGAACGCGCGGTTTGCGTGTCGCCGTCAAACAGACGGGTTTCCTGGACCACGCTGCCGCCGTCTTCGATCAGCTCTATTTGACGGCGAATTTCCTGGCGGATGGCGGCGTCCATGAAACGGAACGAGTTGAGGTTCTTGGTTTCGGTGCGGGTGCCGAGTTTTTCCTCGCCTTTGGGGCGCACGGACACATTGACGTCGAAACGCATGGAGCCCTGGGACATATCGCCGTCGCAGATGCCGAGGGTGGTGGCGATGGCATGCAGCTTGCGGGCGAAGGCGACGGCTTCTTCGGGGCTGCGCATGTCCGGTTCGGTGACCACTTCGATCAGCGGGGTGCCGGCGCGGTTCAGGTCAATGCCGGTCATGCCCCGGCCCTGTTCATCGTGGAAGGCTTCATGCAGGGACTTGCCTGCATCTTCTTCCAGATGGGCGTGGTGAATGCGCACGGTCTTGCGGGTGCCGTCTTCAAGTTGTATCTCGACGTCGCCGCGGCCAACGATGGGGGCTTCGAGCTGTGTGGTCTGGTAGCCCTTGGGCAGGTCGGGATAGAAATAATTCTTGCGCTCGAACACGGAGCGTTTGCCGATCTCGGCATTGATGGCCAGGCCGAACAGGACGGCCTTTTCCACGGCAGCGCGGTTCAGCACCGGCAGGGTGCCGGGCATGGCCAGGTCCACCAGGCTGGCCTGGCTGTTGGGCGCGGCGCCGAAGGCGGTGCTGCTGCCGGAAAATATCTTGGTGGCGGTGGAAAGCTGTACATGCACTTCCAGGCCAATCACGGTTTCCCATTCCATTTATGCGCTCTCCCCGAATGCCGGTGCCTGCTGATGCCAGTCAGTGGCCTGCTGGAATTGGTGGGCAACATTCAGAATCTGTCCTTCGCGGAAATAATTGCCGATCACCTGAATGCCGACAGGCAGGCCGTCGATCATGCCCGCAGGCATGGACAGGGCAGGCAGGCCAGCGAGGTTGACGGCAATGGTAAAGACATCCGCCATATACATGGTCACCGGATCGTCGCTCTTGGCGCCGAGGGCGAAGGCCTGCTCCGGAGAGGTCGGGCCCATGATCACATCCACGTCGTCAAAGGCGCGGGCAAAATCATTGCTGATCAGGCGGCGTACCTTTTGTGCGCGCAGGTAATAGGCGTCGTAGTAACCGTGCGACAAGGCATAGGTGCCGACCAGGATGCGGCGCTTCACTTCGGCACCAAAACCTTCGGAGCGGGAGCGCTTGTACATGTCTTCCAGGTCCTGCGGGTCATCGCAGCGGTAGCCGTAGCGCACGCCGTCAAAACGCGACAGGTTGGAGGACGCTTCCGCCGGTGCAATCACGTAATAGGCCGGTACCGACAGGTCGACACTGGGCAGGCGAATGGACACGAGGGTGGCGCCCTGTTTTTCCAGTTCAGCCATGGCAGCGCGGGTGGTGCTGGCGATGCGGTCGTCAAGTGTGGCGGGGAAAAATTCTTCCGGCACGCCGATGCGCAATCCTTTCAGGGGCTGATCCAGTGCTGCGCTGTAATCCTCCACGGCCTGATGGACGCTGGTGGAATCGCGCGGATCATGACCGGACATGGCGGACAGCAGCAGCGCACAATCGGCGGCGCTGGTGGCCATCGGGCCGGCCTGATCCAGACTCGACGCAAACGCAATCATGCCCCAGCGGGACACGCGGCCGTAGGTGGGTTTGAGGCCGGTGATGCCGGTCAGTGCTGCAGGTTGGCGGATCGAGCCGCCGGTGTCGGTGCCGGTCGCCGCAGGCACCAGGCGTGCCGCGACGGCGGCAGCAGAGCCACCGGAAGAGCCGCCCGGAACACGTGCGGTATCCCACGGATTTTTTACCGGGCCATACCAACTGGTTTCGTTCGACGAGCCCATGGCGAACTCGTCCATGTTGGTCTTGCCCAGCATCACGGCGCCAGCGGCCTGCATGCGTTCGACCACGGTGGCGTCGTAGGGCGAGATGAAATTGTCGAGCATGCGCGAGCCGCAGCTGGTGCGAACGCCGCGTGTGCAGAAAATATCCTTGTGGGCGATGGGCAGGCCGTTGAGCAGCCCGGCCTGGCCAGCTGCGCGGGCCTGATCGGCGGCGTCGGCCTGGGCCAGAGCCTGGTCCCGGGTCACGCTGATAAAGCTGTTCAGTTGCGGGTCCAGGGTGTCGATACGCGCCAGGAAATGTTCGGCCAGTTCCCGGGCGGAGAAATCTCCGGCGTCGAGGCCGGCCTTCAGTTCGGTCAGGGTCTTGCGATGCATGGGCATGTCCGGCTCGGCAGTGTTCACTCAATAACGCGGGGAACCAGGTAGCAGCCGTCCCCGGTGGCGGGGGCCAGGGGCTGCACCTGTTCGCGGATGTCCGCTTCGCTGACGGTGTCGTCGCGCAGCGGCTGGGTGGCGTCCAGCGGGTGGGCCAGCGGGGCGACGTCGGTGACATCCGCCTCTTGCAGCCGGTCCACCATGCCTAGAATGCTGTTCAACCGCTCGGTCAGGGCGTCGGTGTCTGCCGGGTCCAGGTGCAGGCGCGCCAGATGGGCGACGCCAGACAGCGCCTTCGGGTCAAGGGCCATGATCTCTCCAGGGGCCGTTGCAGGGCGCCATCAAGCGACGCCACAGGTAATGAATGGTTAAAAGGGGCATAATATACGGCAATGCCCGGGGCATCTAAAGCGCTCAGGGGGGTATCGCAGTTGCCCAAACCCCCCGCCGTTGCTAGAGTTGCGCCTTCTGTACCGCTACGCAGGTAGCGGTCTCGTCTCGCCTCAAACATTCAGGAAGCTGGCCAGAATGTCCGTGATCAAGCGTATTCGGGGGATGTTCTCCACCGATCTCTCCATTGACCTGGGGACTGCCAATACCCTTATTTATGTCCGGGGCCGGGGTATCGTGCTCGACGAACCCTCGGTTGTGGCGATCCGGCACCATGGCGCCCAGAAAAGCGTGGCCGCAGTGGGCATGGACGCCAAACGTATGCTGGGCCGGACCCCCGGCAACATTACCGCCATCCGGCCGATGAAAGACGGCGTGATCGCCGATTTCGAAGTGACCGAGAAGATGCTCCAGTACTTTATCAAGAAGGTACATGAGAGCGGCTTCTTCCCGCCGGCACCTCGGGTGCTGGTGTGTGTGCCCTGCAAATCCACCCAGGTGGAACGCCGGGCGATTCAGGATTCCGCCTATGGCGCCGGTGCCCGGGAAGTCTTCCTGATCGAGGAACCCATGGCGGCCGCCATTGGCGCCGGGCTGCCGGTGGATGAAGCCAGCGGCTCCATGGTGGTGGATATCGGTGGTGGTACCACTGAAATCGCCATCATTTCCCTGAACGGCATTGTCTACGCTGAATCCGTGCGTGTGGGCGGCGACCGCTTTGATGAAGCGATTGTCTCGTTCGTGCGCAAGGAATACGGCAGCCTGATCGGCGAATCCACCGCCGAGCGTATCAAGCAGGAAATCGGCACCGCCTATCTGGGCGGCGAAATTCTGGAAATTGATGTGCGTGGTCGTAACCTGGCCGAAGGGGTGCCGCGCAGCTTTACCCTGAACAGTGAAGAAATCCTCGAAGCTCTGAAGGATCCTCTGAACAGCATCGTCAATGCGGTCAAGAACGCGCTGGAAGCGTCGCCGCCGGAACTGGCCTCCGATATCGCCGAGCGCGGTCTGGTGGTAACGGGTGGGGGCGCCTTGCTGCGTGATATCGACCGTCTGCTGAGCGAAGAAACCGGCCTGCCGGTCATCGTGGCTGACGATCCGCTGACCTGCGTCGCCCGGGGTGGGGGCAAGGCGCTGGAACTGATGGATACCCGCGGCTTCGATACCCTGGCGCTGAGCTGAATGGCAGCCCGGGACCTCCCGGGCGCACTGCCGGACAGCAGACAGACGAGGTAGACCATCAAAGGCCTGTTTGCGGACACTCCCAATCCCGGATACCGGCTGGTCCTGGCGCTGGTGGTGGGTGCTGCCCTGATGTTGCTGGATCAGCGCAGTGATCATGTGCAGCCGGTGCGCTTTGCCATCGGCTATATTACTGCGCCCATTCATTATCTTGCCCATATGCCTTCCGCCATCGGCGAGTGGGCGTCCAGCCAGGCGGTGTCCCGCGCCGACCTGCAGGCCGACAAGCAGCATCTTGAGCGTCAGATTCTGGTACTTCAGCAGCGCGTCCAGCGTCTGGCCGTGCTGGAGGCCGAGAATGTGCGCCTGCGCGAATTGCTCAACTCATCTGCGGAACTGGATGCCCGGGTGCTGGCCGCCGAAATCATCGGTATCGAGCCGGACCCCAGCCGCCAGGAATTCGTGATCAACAAGGGCACCCACGCGGGCGTCTATCGTGGCCAGGCGGTGCTCGATGCGGGGGGGCTGCTCGGCCAGGTGGTGGATGCCGGGCCCTTCACGGCTCGGGTGCTGCTGATTACCGATGCCAGCCATGCGCTGTCGGTACAGGTCAATCGCAATGGCGTGCGTGCCATCCTGGCCGGCACCGGCCAACCTGATCGGGTGCGGTTGCTGTTTGTGCCGGACACCGCCGACATCATCGAAGGCGATCTGCTGGTCAGCACGGGCCTGGATCAGCGTTTTCCGCGCGGTTATCCGGTCGCCGAAGTGGTGCGTCTGGATCATGATCCCGGTGCGCCCTTTGCCATAGTCGAGGCGCGCCCCACGGCAAGCATTGATCGCGCCAGCCATGTGCTGCTGGTGGAACGGCCCGTGCGCCGTCAGCAGGAGGGCGCGGAGCAATGAGAATGCGGGAGCGTGAACATCAGGGCACTGCCGCCATTATCGGGACCTTCCTGGTGGCCGCCTGGCTGACGGTGTTGCCGTTACCGGATGCCGTCGAGTTTGGCCGCCCCACCTGGCTGGCCCTGGCGCTGATTTACTGGGTCATTGCCCTGCCGCACCGTATCGGCGTGTTGTGGGGATTTGCCGTCGGGTTGTTTCAGGATGTGCTGACGGGCGTGGTGCTGGGGCAGCATGCGGTGGCCCTGGCGGTGGTGGCCTATGTCGCGCTGGCGGCCCACAAGCGTATTCGTGTCTTCCCGCCGTTGCAGCAGTCGGTGGTGGTGTTTCTGCTCACCGGTACCGGAGCACTGATTGCCTACACCGTGCAGAGCGCGGTGGGCCGGGTGCTGGTGCCGCCAGTCTGGGTGTTGCTGCCCGCGCTGGTGTCGGCACTGATCTGGCGCCCGGTTTTCGGCCTGCTCCGTTGGGTGCGGCGCCGGTTCATGGTGCGCTGAGGCGATCCGCTGATGGCGACCCCGCTTTTTCTCGCGTCTACCTCGCCGCGTCGTGCCGAACTGCTGCGCCAGATCGGCGTGCCGTTTTCGGTACTGCGTTTCCCCGGTATTGATGAAACACCGGCGCCTGACAAGACGGCGCCGGATTACGTGTTGCGCATGGCCCGGGAAAAGGCGCTGGCCGGGGCGGCAGCCATGTCCGGGTCGGGGGTTGCCGCCGTCCTCGGCGCCGATACCAGCGTGGTGCTGGGCGGGGCTGTTCTGGGCAAGCCGACGGACATCGATGACGCTGCGGGTATGCTGCGCCGCTTGTCCGGCCAGACCCATGAGGTGCTGTCGGCGGTGGCGCTGGTCTGCCGGGACGAGCAGGGACAGTGGAACGACCCTTGCACGGTTCTGTCCACCACACGGGTGACCTTTGTGGTGCTGAGCGCGGCGGACATCGACGCTTATCTGGCCACGGGCGAGCCGTTCGACAAGGCCGGGGGCTACGGTATCCAGGGTTATGGTGCCGTGCTGGTGGCCTCGCTGGCGGGCAGCTACAGTGGTGTGGTGGGCCTGCCCCTGACTGAAACCCGGTCCTTGCTGACCGCCGCCGGGGTGCCCCTATGGCAGGCACCTGCCAGCCCCTGACCACAGACGGAGCATGTCTTGACTGAGCAGCAGCCCACGCAGCCTTTCTGGCGTCGTGTTTCGCCGCGCTGGCGCCGCCATGTGTGGTGGTGTGCCACGGCGCTGTTGCTGTTGCTGGCCCTGTATATCGTCCTCGCCAGGCAGTTGATGAGCATGCTGCCGGAGTTTCGCGATACGGTGCAGAGCCATCTGGCCAGCGCGCTGGACATGCCGGTGACCATCGGCAAGTTCCATGGCCACATGGACGGCATGAATCCGGTTTTCGTGTTCGATGATGTGGCGCTGTCTCCGGCCGATGACGATGCCGCACCACTGACCCTGCGGCGCGTGGAAATCAGCGTCGCCCCCCTTGATTCCCTGTTGGCCCGAGGCCTGCGGTTGCGTCAGTTGTGGATCAGCGGCGTGGACCTGCATCTGGTGCGCGATGAAGAGGGCGCCATCCGTTTTCGTGGCCTGGAAGCCTTCGAGCAGGACCAGCTGGACGCGGTGGACAGCCTCAGCGAAGTGCTTGATCACGTCTATCGTCAGCAGCGCATTGTGCTGGACGATGTCAGCGCCCGTTTCGACTGGCCCGGGTTGCCGCCGCTGCGTACCGACGACCTGACGCTGGCGCTGGTGAGGGAGGAGGGTGAACACCGCCTGGCGGTAACCCTGTCGGCCACTGACCGGCCCCTGGAACTGGACGTGCGGCTGCGACTGCGCGGTACCGCCTATTCGCTTGAGGAGCTGGATGGCAGCGCTTATGTGCGGGTGCGGGGCGAGAACCTGGAATACTGGCTGCCGGAGGACTGGCCTCTGCCGCTGAAGCCGGAAACCGCCAGCGGGCAGGTGGAAGCCTGGGCTGTGTTGCGAAGGGGGGACGTGCAACAGGCCAACGTCGTGCTGGCGACCCGGGATGTGGCCCTGCGCCATGTGCAGGCTGACGAGCGCTGGCTGCTTGATGGCCTGGAGGCCAGCCTGGCGGTGCGCCGCGAGCGGGGCGAGTATGTGGTGGTCCTGGATGAGGTCAGCGCCAGCACAGAGGCTGCCGGTGCCCTGCGGGCCGGGCCGCTGGCCCTGCGCTGGGATGGACGTCGCCGCGCAGACAGCCGCTGGGCGGTGCGTGCCGAACAGATCAATGCCACACGGTTGCGCGAGCAACTGGTGGCCTGGCCGTTTCCGCTGCCGGAGAACCTGTTGGCGCTGCGCCAGCGGCTGGTCGATCTGGCGCCAGCGGGTGAACTCAGCGCGGTGCATGTGGAAGGTGAAGGGGCTCGCCTGGCGCGCTTCAGCGCCCGGTTTGTCGATCTGGCCATCAGTGCCGACGAGGCCCAGCCGGGCGTGCAGGGATTGTCGGGCTGGGCGGCGGGCACGCCTGCTTCCGGGGTACTGCATCTGGCCAGTCCTGCGCTGGTACTGGAACTGAATACCCTGTTTGACGAGCCGGTGGCAGCCTCCATGGGGGGCGCGATGCGCTGGCAGCGCGACAGCGGCAGCGCGGCGCAGGAGCGTCGCGCCGGCATGCTGCCGATGCCCGGGGTCACGGAGACCCATGAGGATACAGAGGCTGATCAGGGCGAGGTGCCGGTCTGGCATATCGAGAGTGGGCGGCTGCAGGCGTCCAATGCCGATGCGCGCGGTGCCGCAGTGTTCGGGCTCGATCTCGCGGCGGGTTACCGCCCGCGTCTGCGCTTGCTGGCGGATATCCATGATGGCGTGGCCGCCCAGGCCAGTCGCTACATACCGCTACAACGCATGCCCCCGGCGCTCAGTGACTGGTTTGGCCATGCCTTCAGCGGCGGCCAGGTGACGCGCGGCCGTTTTCTTTATGAAGGCGCGGTGGGGATTGATCCGGCGCGTCAGCAGGACCGCACCTTCCAGATGACCTTTGCGGTGGAGGATTTTGGTCTGCGCTTCCTGACCGACTGGCCCGAGGTCGAAGCCGTGCAGGGGACGGTGCTGGTGGACGGCGTCACGGTGCATGGGCGCCATCTGCGCGGCCGGTTTCTGGATGCCGAGATCCGCGATGCCGATGTCGATGTGCTCGGGACCGAGCCTGACGGCCAGCCCCGGCTCACGGTGACGGCCAATATCGATGGACCGCTGGCGGCGCTGCAGCGACTTTTTCAGGGTACGCCGGTGCGTGCCCAGCTGCCGGAAGAAATCGTCGACTGGACTGTGCGTAACGGGACGCTTGCGGGGCGTCTGGAGCTGGGTATTCCGCTGGCCGCGCATAGTCCGGCATTGCGCGTGGAGGCGGATGCTGCGGTTGACGCGGGCACCCTGCATAACCCCGACCGTCGCCTCATGGTCAGCGATGTTCAGGGCGAGGGGCGTTTCTCCCTGGAGGACGGGCTGCATTTCCCGACCTTGCGTGGGCGTCTGTTCGATACCCCGGTGTCGGCATCCGTCACCAGCGATCGCCGTTATACACACCTGGATATCGATGGCGCACTGACCATGACGCAGCTGCGTGACTGGTTGCGCATGCCCTGGCTGACGCCGCTGGACGGCGAGACCGATTACCGGGCCCGGCTGCGTCTGCCCCGTCGGGCGGGGGCCGGTGCACCGCGCCTTACGGTGAACACCGACCTGCAGGGCGTGGCCGTGGCCTTGCCGCCGCCGCTGGGCAAGACCGCCTCCACGTCCCGGCGTTTGCAGCTGATCCTTGAGGGCGGCGACCCCGGGCGACTGTCGCTGACCATACCGGCGCTGCTGTCCGCGCGGCTGGAATACGATGACACTGGCCTGACGCGTGGCGGGATTCGCTTCGGTGAACGTGAGGCAGGCCTGCCGCCCTCTGGTGTGCTGGTGGATGGCCGGACAGAGGTGCTGGATCTCGGCGCCTGGGTCGGTGTTCTGCTGGGGCCGGATACGGATGGCCCTGCGACGCCGTTGCCGCCGGTGCGTCTGGCACTGGATACCGATCAGTTGCTGCTGCTCAACGAACCGCTTGGTCCGGCCAGCTTCAGTGCCCGGCAAACCGGGGGGCACTGGAGCCTGGCGCTGGCCAGTGAGCCGCTGGTGGGCGAAGTGCGGGTGCCAGCGGGGTATGCCCCCCGGGGTGACCAGCCCATGCAGCTGGATATCGACCGTCTGCGCTGGCCCTTGACGGCGCCCCTGCCGCCGGATGCGGACGGCCCGAGCGCGGCCCAGCGGGTGGTGGAGGCAGCGGCGGAGCTGGCCGGTGACCAGACCGGCGAGCTGGTGTCGTCCCTGGTCCTGTCCCCTGATCCGTCGCGTATGCCGGTGGCAGACATTCGTGCGGCGGACGTGACCCTCTATGGCCGCCACTTCGGCCAGTGGCAGGCGCAGTTGCGGCCTGAAGGCGAGGACCTGCGCGTGGCAGGCGTCCGTGGTCGCTGGGGAGAGACATCCGTGGCTGGCGACCTGGACTGGCGCCTGGATGATGTCGGGGCACAGCACAGCCGGTTTGCCGGCAGCGTCGAGAGTGGCCAGCTTGCCGACCTGCTGTCGCTGTTCGCGATGGAAACCTTCGTCGAAAGCCGGGATGCGCGCGGAAGCCTGGAACTTGGCTGGCAGGGCTCGCCGCTGGAGTTCGATTACCGGCGTCTGCAGGGCGATGTGTCGCTGGATGTGCGGGATGCCTTGCTGCCCAGTGCGGATCGCCGCACCTCTGCGCTGCGCCTGCTTGGTCTGGTGAATGTGGGCAACACGCTGGCCAGACGGCTGCGCCTGGATTTCTCGGACGTGGTCAGTCAGGGCCTGGTGGCCGACAGCATTCGTGGCAACTTCTCGGTGGACGGCCCGCAGATCCACACCGACAACCTGCGTATTCGCTCCCCGTCGGCCGAGTTTGCCATTGCAGGCGGTCTTGATCTGCAGGCCCAGACCATGGATTACGATATTGAAGTGACCCTGCCACTGTCGGGTAACCTGTATGCAGGCTGCCTGGCCGGCCCGGCAGCCTGTGCCGGGATTTTTGTGGTCGAGCGGCTGTGGGGCGAGCGTCTGGAGAAGATGACCTCCATGGGCTATCACGTGTCCGGCAGCTGGGATGAGCCGGATGTCGAGGAAACCGAGAGCGCGCTGCCAACACCAGAGTAACGGTCGGCAGGCGCCTCTGGAGTGCGCATGCGTATTGCAGGGATCCAGTATTGCGCCGGTAACGTGCCGGCAGACAACCTGAGCCGGGCCGGGGAGGCGCTGGCGCAGGCCGCCGCACGCGGGGCGCGCCTGCTGGTGTTGCCAGAGAATTTTGTCTGCTACGGCGGGCCCTACCGTGATATCGCCGAGGCCGACGCCGGGGCATGGCAGGCCTGGCTGGCGGAGCAGGCGCGCGGGCTCGGCGTGTGGCTGCTGGCGGGTACCCTGCCGTTGCCGCAACGCCCGGACGGCAGCCCGGTGCCGGGGCAGCGGGTGCGTGCCGCGTCCCTGCTGTATCAGCCTGATGGGCAAGTGGCGGCTCGCTATGACAAACTGCACTTGTTCGATGCCAGCGTGCCGGATGCCCAGGGGCGTTACTGTGAGTCGGACCTGTTCGAGCCGGGGGATGCCCTGGTCTGTGCGCCGGTGGATGACATCACGCTGGGTCTGGCGGTGTGTTATGACCTGCGCTTCGCGGCCCAGGCGCGGGCCCTGGCAGATCGCGGTGCCACCCTGCTGGTGTACCCCAGCGCCTTCACGGCACTGACGGGGGCGGCCCACTGGGAAGTGCTGCTGCGGGCACGGGCCATCGAAACCGGTTGCTATGTGCTGGGGGTCAACCAGTGCGGCCAGCACAGTGCGCGCCGCGCCAGTTTTGGCCACAGCCTGCTATGCGATCCATGGGGTGAAGTGCTGGCCCGGCTCGGAGAGGAGCCGGGTGTACTTTGCGCCGACATTGATCCCGCGCGTGTGGCGGAGATACGGCAACGATTGCCGGTTCACCAGCACGCGCGCTTTCTGACAGGGTTACCTGATGACATCCGCGACCACTACCACGACCACACCGGTGACTGACGTGCTTGGCACGGCGCAGGAACTGCTACTGACCCCGGCGGGCCTTGATCCGCAGGGGCTGGCGCGGCTGCTCGACGCTGCCCTGGCACCGAGCGTGGACTATGCCGATCTGTATTTTCAGCACAGCCGCCACGAGGGCTGGGTGCTGGAAGATGGTGTGGTACGCGATGCCAGTTACAACCTGGAACGCGGTACCGGCGTGCGGGTGATCAGTGGCGAGCGCACCGGCTTCGCCTACAGCGACGAGATTGCCTTGCCCGCGCTGCAACAGGCGACGCGGGCGGCCCGCGCCATTGTTCGCCAGGGCAGTGAAGGGCGGACACCTGTGCTGGCGCCGGTCACCTCGCCGTCGTTGTATGCCGCGTTTGATCCGCTGGCGACCTGGCAGGCACCGCGCAAGGTGGCCTTGCTGGAACGCCTGGACAAGCTGGCGCGCCGTCTCGACAGCGCCGTGACGGAAGTGACGGTGTCGCTGAATGCCGTACACGATGTAGTGCTGGTGGCGGCCACCGACGGCACCCTGGCGGCCGACGTGCGGCCACTGGTGCGCCTGAATATTTCCGTGCTTGCCGAGCGCAATGGTCGCCGTGAACGTGGCAGCGCCGGTGGTGGTGGCCGGGTGGATTACGATTGGCTGGAAGCCGAGGGGCGTGCCGAGCACTGGACCCGTGAGGCCGTGCGTCAGGCGCTGGTGAATCTGGAGGCGCAACCGGCCCCGGCGGGCACCATGCCGGTGGTGCTGGGGCCGGGCTGGCCCGGCGTGCTGTTGCACGAGGCCGTGGGGCATGGCCTGGAAGGCGATTTCAACCGCAAGGGCACGTCCATGTTTGCGCGCCGTTTTGGTGAGCAGGTGGCGTCGCCGCTGTGCACGGTGGTGGATGACGGTACGTTGCCCGGTCGGCGCGGGTCGCTCAACGTGGATGACGAAGGGACGCCTACTCACTGCACCACGCTGATCGAAAACGGGCGTCTGACCGGTTTCATGCAGGACAAGATGAACGCGCGCCTGAGCGGCTTTGCACCCACCGGCAACGGTCGCCGGGAATCCTATGCCCATCTGCCCATGCCGCGCATGACGAATACTTACATGCTGCCCGGTGAATCCGACCCGGAAGAGATCATTGCGTCGCTGGATCGCGGCATTTATGCGGTGAATTTTGGTGGCGGGCAGGTGGATATCACCTCGGGCCGCTTCGTGTTTTCCACCAGCGAGGCCTACCTGGTGGAAAAGGGCCGCATCGTGGCGCCCGTGCGTGGCGCCACGCTGATCGGTAGCGGCGCGGATGTCATGCAGCAGATTTCCATGGTCGGCAATGATCTGGCGCTGGACAGTGGTATCGGTGTCTGCGGCAAGGAAGGGCAGTCGGTGCCGGTGGGCGTTGGCCAGCCGACCCTGCGTGTGGAGGCGTTGACCGTGGGCGGGACAGCCTGATGGCGGCCGTTGGCGAGGTGCTGGCGCGCATGCGTCTGTTCGCCGGGATGGCGGCCGAGGATCTGCAGCAGGTGGAAAAGCTGGTGTTCGTGAATCGCTTTTCCGCGGGCGATGTGGTCTGCCGTGAGGGGGACCACAGTGATTTCATGTGCTTTGTGGTGCGTGGTCGCCTGGATATCATCAAGCGCGGGCAGGATGAACGGGATGTGGTGATTGCGCACCTGCACGCGGGCGACTCGCTGGGTGAGATGGCGCTGATCGACCATGAGCCGCGTTCGGCATCGGCACTGGCCAGCGAGGACAGCACGGTGATCGTGCTGACACGCAAGGGGTTCGAGCAATTGCGCAAGCGTTCGCCGCAGGCGGCCCATGTCATCCTGATGAATATTGCGCGACTGCTCAGCGGTAATCTGCGGCGCACCTCCGCGCAACTGGCGCAGTACATGCTACCCCTCAACTGATTTGCCGCCATGCCGGGCTGGTGCGCCAGTCCGGCATGCTTTCCTCAGGGCAGGGGCGCGTTGCGCTCCAGGTCGTTGAGGTAATCGTAGACCTTGCGGCGTTCGCGCTTGAAGCGCTCGCGGGCGGCCTTGTCGGCGGCCGGGTCGGGCAAGGGAGCGCCGTCATCCGGCAGGCGACTGGCGAAGAAATTGCGGGTCAGGTTCCGCAGGTGCTGGCGGTCGGCGGCGGCGTAGGTGTCGATGACTTCCTGCAAGATGCCCTGGGCGGCCTTGCTGTCTTCGCTGCGTTCCAGCCGTTCCATCCAGTCGAGCAGCCGTTTGTGGCGCAGCGGGTCTTCGAGTGCCGCCAGGCCGCGCTCAATGGCATCGCCGTCGGCCGCGCGCATCAGTTTGCCGATATACTGCGCATGGCGCCGTCGGGCTTCGTTGGCGGTGATACGTCGGCTTTCCTCGATGGCGCGCATCAAGGCGTCGGTCAGGGGCAGGCGTGCCAGATCAGCGGGTTTGAGGCTCATCAGCTTGTCGCCCACATCCTGAAGTGCGTTGACCTCACGCTTGCGGGCTGATTTGCTGGGCAGATCGTCGTCGTTATACTCGTCCATTCGCTTTCTACTGTGGCTGTCAGCCGCCAAGTTTACTTATGACTCCTTCGAATAACTATCCTGCCACACTGGCGGCCATCGCGCCTGACACCCTTGACGCGTTACGGCGCAAGGCACGTTTCGTCATCGACGAGGCTGCCCGCCAGGGCGCCGACGCGGCCGAAGCCGCCATCAGCGCCGGTGAGGGGCTCTCTGTTACCGTACGTCTGGGCGAGGTCGAGACGCTGGAATTCAACCGCGACCGTTCGGTGGTGGTCACGGTGTTTGTCGGTCAATGCAAGGGCAGTGCCAGCAGCAGTGACGACGCCGAGAGCAGTCTGTGCGAAACCGTGGCGGCCGCCATGGCGATTGCCCGGCAGACCGGTGCCGATCCGCACAACGGCCTGGCGCCTGCGGAGGCACTGGCCCGGGACCTGCCTGATCTGGATCTGCACCACCCCTGGTCGCTGACCCCGGAACAGGCGATCGATATGGCACTGGCTTGCGAGAACGCCGGGCGTCGCGATGCCCGTATCGTCAATTCCGAGGGCGCGACGGTGAGCAGTCATGCGGGGGCGCGCATCTATGCCAACAGTCATGGCTTCTGTGATGGCTGGCGCAGCACCCAGCACAGTCTCTCCTGTGTGCTGGTGGCCGAGCAGGACGGTGCCATGCAGCGTGACTACTGGTATGACAGCCAGCGTGACGCCACGGTGTTGCAGGCACCGGAAGTGGTGGGTGAGCGCGCGGCACGGCGTACGCTGGCGCGTCTTGGTGCCAGTCGGCCTGCGACCGCCGAACTGCCGGTGCTGTTCGCGCCGGAGGTGGCCAAGGGACTGATCGGCCATTTCGTCTCGGCGATCAGCGGTGGGGCCCTGTATCGCAAGGCGTCTTTTTTGCGTGACCGGATCGGCAGCCAGGTTTTCCCGGAATGGGTCACAATTCGCGAGCGGCCACACCTGCCGCGGGGCAGCGCCTCAGCGCCGTTCGACAGCGACGGGCTGCCGACGCGGGAGCAGGCGTTCGTGCAGGACGGTGTGCTGGTCAGCTATGCGCTGGGCCTGTATGCCTCCCGGCGACTGGGTATGGCGCCTACCGGCAATGGAGGGGGTGTGCGCAACCTGACGCTGACCCATGGCGAAGAGGACCAGGCCGCGCTGTGCCGACGTATGGATAAAGGTATCCTGATTACCGAGGTGATGGGGCAGGGCGTCAATCTGGTGACCGGGGATTACTCCCGGGGTGCCTCCGGGTTCCGGGTGGAAAACGGCGAGATCGCCGGGCCACTGGAAGAGTTCACCATTGCCGGGCACCTTGGCGAGATGTTTGCCGGTTTGCAGGTCGTGGGGAGCGATGTGGATCGACGGGGCAACATTCATTGCGGCAGCCTGTTGCTGTCGCCGATGAAGATTGCGGGGATCTGATTTTTATTTCAATGGGGGACAGGGATGCAAGGGGAAAACCCATACCAGGAGCCGCAGGCAGAGCTCTTGCCGAAGCAAGACAGGCTGGTGTTATCGATTCATCCGCCAAGGCGCAGAGATATGGGCGCCGGGTGGCGCTGGTTTGTGGATGCTGCGCGCATACTTCGTAGTGCCTGGCTTCCAATTGCTTTCGGTATCTTTCTGCTCTTCTTTCTGTTGATGGCTATCCAGAGTATACCTGTTGTTGGATATATAGCTTCCCAGACGTTGTTTATGCCGTTTTTCGAAGCCGGCATTCTGATGCTTGGCCTGAAGGCGGATGAAGGCCGCCGGGTATCTTTCAAGCATGCGTTTGCGGGCTTTGGGGAAAAATGCCCCCAGCTGCTCCTGATGGGTGTGGTGATGATGGCCGCCCTTCTGGGTTTGACGGCAGTTGGCTGGGTGTTGAACTATCTTGTTTTCCCTGCAACGACCCCGCAAATATATGAGGTGCTGGGGTTCTTCGGGACGTCGGCGGGAGGGCTGGATGAGTCGGGTGATCTCTCCGGCATGGCGGGATACTATGTAATTACGACTCTGGTTTTTCTCGCTTATTTCTCTTTCTTCTGGTTTTCAACGGGTTTGGTTTTTCTGGGAGGAAAGAGTATCCCGGATGCCATCACTGAAAGCATATCGGGGTTCTACAAGAATATTGTTCCTTTTATCTGGTACGGCTGTGTCGCCTTTATAGTGTCGCTTCTGGTGGTCGGCGGTATGACGTTCTTGATGGTTTACCTTGGGGTTTTCGGTGTTGCGGTTTTGATTTTTTTCTTGATTGTGATGATTCTCGTGTTCTTGATGAGTCATTACAGTTCGTTCCGGGACATCTATACTGATACCCTCTGATCCCTGGCGTGGCTGAAGTTCATTTTTTCAGCAGTCAGGGAGGGAGAGGGGTGTCGACGGAGCAATTTCATTGTGGCGACTTCAAGGTCGCCAATGAAGATTGCACAGGACTGATTTTCAATTCAATGAGGGAACAGTGATGCAAGGGGAAAATCCGTATCAACAACCGCAGGCCGATGTGATGCCGTTGCGTGAGGCGTCCGAGATGGCCGTCAACCCGCCTCGGGGGCGTGATATTGGCGCGGGCTGGCGCTGGATTGCCGATGGCTGGCGTGTGTTCAAGAGTGCCTGGGTGCAGATCTTTTTTGGTCTGCTGCTGCTGTGGCTGATCTCCATGGCCATTCAGTGGGTGCCGCTGGTGGGCTTTCTGGCGTCCATGATACTGACGCCTGTATTCAGCGTGGGTCTGCTGGTGCTGGCCTGGAAAGCGGATGAGGGGCAGAGTCCCTCGATCAGCGATATCTTTGCCGGGTTCCAGAACAAGTTTCCGCAGCTGGTCATGCTGGGGCTGGCTTACATGGGGCTGATCCTGGGTGCGGCGCTGATCGTGGGTCTGCTGGCCTATCTGCTGATGGCAGATGCCCTGGTGGCATCCTTTGCCATGCTGGAAGCGATGGAAGAGGGGGGTGCACCGGCCTTCGCCGATGACATGATGTTGCGGCTCGCCCTGCTTGTGCTGCTGTTCATGGCAGTGATGTTGCCGGTCATGGCGATGTACTGGTTTTCACCGGCGCTGGTGTTCTTCGGCAATCGCGGTATCGGCGAGTCGCTCAAGGAAAGCCTGATGGGCTGCCTGAAGAACATCCTGCCGATGTTCTGGTACAGCATCGTCATGATCATTCTGATGATTCTGGCGGTGATTCCGCTGGGCCTGGGGCTGCTGGTGCTGTTGCCGGTGCTGGCGGTGAGCTACTACAGCTCGTTCCGGGATATCTATACCGATACGCTGTAAGTCACTCGCCCTCGTCGAACCGCCGGGCAAACAGGTCGGTGAGTTCGTCGAGGGCTTCTCTCGCCTGTTCGCCTTCCACGCGTACTCCCACCTTGCTGCCCTTGGCGGCGGCCAGCGTCAGCACGCCCATCATGTTACGGGCTTCGACCTCGCGACCATTGCAGCGCAGCAGGATGCTGACCTCGTGACGGCAGGCCACGCTGACCACTTTGGCGGCAGCGCGGGCATGCAGTCCCAGGCGATTGATAACGGGCAGTTCTGCTTCCAGCACAGTGTCGGGCATGCTTATTCCAGTTCCAGATGCCGGATCTGGGCATCCCAGCCAGCCTTGCAGAGACGCTCTGCCAACTGCTCCACCATGTACACAGAGCGGTGGCGGCCGCCGGTGCAGCCGATGGCCACCGTCATGTAGGTGCGATCGTTCGCTTCATAGCGCGGCAGCCAGCGCAGTAGCAGCTGTTCGATATCGTGCAGCAGTTCAGGGGTGTCGCTCTGGCTGCCGAGAAAATCCTGGATCGGTTTCTGGCGGCCGTTAAAGGGGCGCAGGGTGGCATCCCAGTGCGGGTTGGGCAGCATGCGCACGTCGAAGACCAGGTCGGCATCCGGTGGCACGCCATTCTTGAAGCCGAAGGACTCCACCAGCAGCGACAGGCGACCGCTGCGCTGGGCCACACGATCGCGAATCATGTTGCGCAGGGTGTGTGGGTCCATCTTGCTGGTGTCCACCAGCAGGTCTGCGCTGGTCTGGATGCTGGCCAGTAACTCGCCTTCGTGGGCGATGGCTTCCGAGAGCGACATGTCCTGGTCGCTCAGCGGGTGGCGGCGGCGGGTGGCGCTGAAGCGTTTCAACAGGGTGTCGTGGTCGGCATCCAGATAAATGACTTCGCAGGTCAGGCCCTGTTCGCGCACCGCGCGCAGCAGTTCGGAGAAGCGCGGCAGCTGGCTGCGCAGGTTGCGCGCATCGATGCCCACAGCAATGCGTTCAATCTCGCTGCTCTCTTCGCGCAGCTGGGTCGCCAGGGTAGAGAGCAGGCCAAGAGGCAGGTTGTCCACACAGTAAAAGCCCAGATCTTCCAGAGCTTGCAGGGCGGTGGTCTTGCCGGAGCCTGAGCGGCCGCTGAGGATTACCAGTTTCATCGGGTCAGGACGCCAGTCGCAGTTCCGCTTCAGAATCGACGGCCGTGCTGAACAGGTGCGCTGCCGAGGTAGCCTGGCGCAGGCCATCGCGGAATGCGGGCTCGTTGAACAGCGCTGCCAGGTGGCTGAGGGTTTTCAGATGTTGTTCCGGGTTGTCTTCGGGGACCAGCAGTACGAACACCAGGTCCACCGGGCGGCTGTCCACCGCGTCGAAATCAATGGCCTCGGCCAGGCTGACCAGCAGGCCGAGGGGTTTGCTGCATGAGGCCAGCCGGCAATGGGGAATGGCGATGCCTTCCCCGATGCCGGTACTGCCCAGGCGTTCACGCGCAATCAGGGCGTCAAAGACTTCCTGTTCGCTCAAACCGGGACTATCCCGTGTGGCCAGTTCCGCCACCTGGTCGAGCAGACGCTTCTTGCTCACGCCCTGCAGGTGGTAGTGGGTTCGCTCCGGTGTCAGCAGTTCCCGTACGCGCATGATGGGTACTCAGATCTCAGTGTCCGTGGTTACGATTGACCGACTTTTCCTTGTGCTTGAGGATCTGTCGGTCGAGCTTGTCAGTCAGCATGTCGATGGCAGCGTACATGTCGCCAGCCTCGGCAGTGGCGAAGACCTCACCGCCGGCCACCCGAATGGTGGATTCCGCCTTGTGCGTCTTCGGTTCCGGCGACAGGATCACCTGAACACTCGTAATGTGATCAAAATGCCGTTCAAGCCGGGTGAATTTCTCATTGATGTACTCGCGCAGGGCATCGGTGATATCCAGGTGGTGACCGCTGATGTTGATCTGCATGGCTGACTCCTGTACCTGCTTCAGTTGACCGCCTATCCCGCGATCGGTGCCAGCCGGGCCCTGCGTGGGTCAGACCAGCCGCTTGCGCTCGCTGGATGCCGGTATACGCATCGCCTCTCTGTACTTGGCGACAGTGCGTCGCGCCACCTGAATGCCCTGTTCATTGAGCAGGCTGGCCAGCCGGCTGTCGCTCAATGGTTTTTTCGGGCTCTCGGCGGCGATCAGCTTCTTTATGATGGCACGAATGGCGGTGCTTGAACATTCACCTCCGCCTTCGGTGCCCACATGACTTGAGAAGAAAAATTTCAGCTCGAACATGCCCCGGGGCGTGAACATGAATTTCTGGCTGGTGACCCGGGAAATGGTGGACTCGTGCATCTCCACGGCGCTGGCGATATCCGCCAGGACCAGCGGTTTCATGGCCTCCTCGCCGTACTCGAAGAAGTCCTGCTGGACCTCGACGATGCGGGTGGCGACCTTGAGCAGCGTCTCATTGCGGCTTTGCAGGCTCTTCAGGAACCAGCGAGCCTCCTGCAGCTGATTGCGCAGGTAGCTGTTGTCATCGTCACGCAACTGCTTGCTGCCCGCCATGGCGGCGTAACCCGCGTTCAGCCGTACCTTGGGCAGGGCATCGCCGTTCAGCTCGACACGCCAGCGCCGCCCCTGCCGCCGCACGATCACGTCCGGCACGGTATAGGTCTCGGCCTGTTCCACGATGCTGTCGCCGGGGTGCGGGTTGAGGCTGCGCAGCAGACGGATCACCTCCACCAGTTCAGTCTCGGTGACCGCCACCAGACGGCGCAGCTGGGCGTAGTCGCGGCTCTCCAGCAGCGGCAGGTGCTGGGTCAGGCGCAGGGCGGCGTCACGCCAGGGGGTCTCGTCAGGCAGCAGGCGCAGCTGGATGGCCAGGCACTCGGCCAGGTCGCGGGCGGCCACGCCAGGAGGGTCGAAGTGCTGCAGGCGATGCAGCACGGCCAGGACCTCGTCCTCTTCCGGCCACGGCGTCTCGATGCCTGAGGGCAGGCTGCGCCGCGCGGCTTCAGCGATATCCGTGAGGGAGCAGGTCAGGTAGCCGCGATCATCAAGGCTTTCAATGATCGCGTAGGCGATGACGCGGTCGGCGTCGCCCATGGGCGTCAGGTTGAGTTGCCACAGCAGGTGTTCGTCGAGGCTGGCGCTGGCGGCGGTACGCTGCTCCCAGGCTTCCAGGTCGTCCTCGGGGGCGCCCGCGCTCGGGGCCTCGGTGAAGGGGTCCTCCCAGTCGGTATCGACGCCGCTGTCGTAGTCGTCCACCACGGCGTCATCGTTGCCCGTCACTTCACCGGGTTCCAGGGGTTCCTCGCCCGCCGTATCGCTCAGGCTGTCGCTGGCGTAGTCCTCTTCGTCCAGCTCCAGCAAGGGGTTGGCTTCGATGGCTTCCTGGATCTCCAGGCGCAGGTCGAGCGTCGACAACTGCAGCAGGCGGATGGCCTGCTGCAGTTGTGGTGTCATGGTCAGGTGCTGACCGATCTGTATCTGCAGACCTGGTTTCATCTGATGGTGTGTCCCCCGAACGTGTCGCAATAACCGGCAGGGCGGTTAACTGATCTTCACGTCAACAGGGTCCAAGGATAGCAACCAGCAATTTTCGTGCCCATTCTTGAATTCATACGGCGAATGGGCTAGGTCGGCGCTTCATGCACTGTTATGGCGCACTTTTTGCGCCAGTCGGGTGTGTCACAGGCGGAAATCGGCGCCCAGATAGACATCCCGCACCTGCTGGTTGGCAAGGATGGTGTCCGCGTTACCGGCAGCAATGATGTGGCCGCCGCTGACGATATACGCGGTATCGCAGATGGTGAGGGTCTCGCGCACATTGTGGTCGGTGATCAGCACGCCGATACCCCGGTCGCGCAGGTGGGTGATGATGCCCTTGATCTCGTTCACCGAGATCGGGTCTACCCCGGCAAAAGGCTCGTCCAGCAGGATGAAGGCCGGGTCCGTCGCCAGACCACGGGCAATCTCGGCCCGGCGCCGCTCGCCCCCGGACAGGCTCATGCCGAGGCTGTCGCGAATATGCGTGATGCTGAATTCCTGCAGCAGCTGCTCCAGTCGTTCCTGGCGTTCGGCCTTGTTCAGGTCGTTGCGGGTTTCCAGGATCGCCATGATGTTGTCGGCGACACTCAGGCGCCGGAAGATGCTGGCTTCCTGCGGCAGGTAGCCGATGCCACGGCGGGCGCGGCCGTGCATCGGCAGGGCCGTGATGTTGTCGCCGTTGATGCTGATATAGCCGGCATCCGGCGGTACCAGCCCGACAATCATGTAAAAGCAGGTGGTCTTGCCCGCGCCGTTGGGGCCGAGCAGCCCCACCACTTGACCGGCTTCCACCTGAAGCGAGACATCCTCGATCACTCGACGGCCTTTGTAGCTCTTGGCCAGATTGTGCGCGCTAAGCAGGCTCACGGCTGTGTTTCCCTGTTGCTGTCTTCCGCCGGAATCACCAGCCGCACGCGCTGCTCTGCACCGTCGCCGCTGGCCTCGATATCCCGGGTCGAGAGGTTGTAGACCACCCGGGCGCCCTGAAAGCGGCGGCCCCGGTTTTCGATATGTGCATCACCGCTGAGGGTGATGGTCTGGGCGGCCACATCATAGACCAGTCGGCTGGCCCGGGCATGGATGTCTGCGCCTTCGCGCAAGCGTACGGGGGCCCCCGTGGCCACAACGCGGGTCAGCTCGCCATCTTTCATGGTCAGTTCGATGCGCTCGGCGTTCAGGCGCCGTTCGCCCTGCATCATTTCGGCGTTGCCCTCATAGACCCCGATGCCGGTTTCCTGACGGAATACGGCGCGGTCGGCGCTGATCACGGCTTCCTGGGCGGCGGCGGGCAACGCCAGCAGCGCGAGCAGCCCGATCAGGGCCGCGCGTGCGATGGGGAAATCAGGTCGGGTCATAGCGGCTTTCCACCTGTTGCAGCAGTTGCACTTCGCCGTCGGCGCTGTTGGCTTCCATGGCGCCCGCACGGGTGCGGCCGCCGGGGTGGGTAATCTCCACGGTACCGGGACTGGTCAGGCGCTCAAGGGCGGATTCGTAAACCAGCTCTTCGCTCTGCACCAGCAGGCCATCGGGGCCGTGATCGCGTGCCTCCACGGCACCGCGCAGGGTCACATGGCGGCCCCGGTCACGGACTTCGCCGCGATCGGCGGTCAGCTCCCAGGCCAGCGCCGGATCATGCAGCGCCAGCCGTGGCTGCTCCACCAGTGTTTCGCCCCGCGTATCCATTTCCGTAATGCGTTCGGCTCGCAGGTCGTACTGCAGGTCGCCGCTTTCGGTAAAGGTACGGGCCGAGACACGCTCCACGATCAGGGCGGGCGGCAGCTCGCGCGCATCCTCGACAACGGTCGGCCGGTCCCGCCACTCGTGCAGCGCCAGCAGGCTCACGGCCGCCATGACGGTGACGCCGATGGCGCTGAGGACGCCCTGATTGCGGATCACGATCGTGCCCCCAGGATGAAATCACAGATTTCACGCACCGCGCCTTCGCCGCCGCGACATTCGGTGACCAGATCGGCGGCGGTTCGGGCGCAGGGGTGGCCGTTGGGCACGGAAAAGCCCAGTTGCGCCCAGACCAGCGCTGGCACATCCGGCTCATCGTCACCGGCATAGCCGACCTGACTGGCTTCGAAACCCAGCTCCCCGGCCAGCGCGGCCAGCGCCACGCCCTTGTCTTCACGCCCCTGGATGACGTGCTGGATGCCGAGGTCGGCGGCGCGGCGCGCCACCATGGCGGATTGGCGCCCGGTAATGATCGCCAGGGTCACGCCCGCGGCGGCCAGTTGCTTGAGGCCGTGGCCATCCAGCGTGCAGAACACCTTGAAGGTTTCACCGTCCGGGCCGTAGTAGAGGCGGCCATCGGTCATGACGCCGTCCACATCGAAGGCCATCAGGCGCAGTTGCCGCGCACGGGCGCGCAGGGTCGCGTTGCCCTGGCCGAGGGGAGCGGATGCGCTGGGGGCTGGATGCATGCGGGTGGTTCTCCTCAGACGACGCCGGCGCGTAACAGGTCATGCATGTTCAGCGCCCCCACAGGGCGGCGCCGGGCATCGACCACGATCAGACCGTTGATCTTGCGCTGTTCCATGATATTGACCGCTTCGGCGGCCAGATGTCCTGTTTCGATGACCACGGGATCGCGCGTCATCACCTGTTCGATGGCGCAGGTGCGGATATCCAGCGCCGGTTGGTCCAGTACCCGGCGCAGGTCGCCGTCGGTGAAAACGCCGCTGAGCAGGCCGTCAGCGCCCTGCACGGCGGTCATGCCGAGCCCCTTGCGGCTGATTTCCAGCAGGGCATCGCTCAGTGACGTGCCTTCGCGGACACAGGGCAGGCGGTCGCCGTCGTGCATGATGTCGTCCACCGCCAGCAACAGGCGTCGCCCCAGGCTGCCGCCCGGGTGTGACATGGCGAAGTCCTCGGCAGAAAAACCGCGGGCTTCCAGCAGCGCAATGGCGAGCGCATCGCCCATGGCCAGCGCCGCCGTGGTGCTGGAGGTGGGGGCCAGATTGTGCGGGCAGGCTTCGATACTGACCACCACCGGGATATGCACATCGGCCTGTCGGGCCAGCGTCGATGCCGGGCGGCCGGTCAGGCTGATCAGGGGAATGCCACGCCGTTTGAGCACCGGCAGGATGGCCAGCACTTCGCCGGTTTCGCCGGAATTGGACAGTGCCAGCACGATGTCGCCCTCGGTAATCATGCCCAGATCGCCGTGCGAGGCCTCGGCGGGGTGCACGAAGAAAGAGGGGGTGCCGGTGCTGGCGAGGGTGGCGGCGATCTTGTCGCCAATGTGTCCGGACTTGCCCATGCCGGTGACGATCACTCGGCCGCGGCAGGCCAGCATCAGTGCGCAGGCCTGGTCGAAGGTGTCGTCCAGGGCTTCGATGAGTTCGGCCACCGCGTCCGCTTCAAGGCGCAAAACGCGGCGGGCGGTGTCCTGAAAACGGTTGCTCATGCTTGCTCCAGCGGGTCAGCGCGCATTATACAGGGCGTCCCGCTCCAGCGGCGACCCTGGGTTACAGGTTGGCGGGTGACAGGCCGAGGTTACAGGCTCTGTGCCGCCAACAGGGCGAGGTAGGCCACATAGCCACTCAGCAACAGCAGCCCTGCCAGCCGCCCGAGTGTGGCGCGTCCGGCGGCCAGCACCAGGACCAGCAGCAGCACCGACAGCGCGAGCATGGCCGGGTAATCACGCACCAGCAAGGCCGGATCGATCACGCCCGGTGCCAGCAGGGCCGGTACCGGCAACACCGCCAGCAGGTTCATGACGTTGGAGCCGACGATATTGCCGATGGCCAGATCGGCATGGCCGCGCAGGGCAGCGGCCACCGAAGCGGCCAGCTCCGGCAGGCTGGTGCCCGCGGCCACCAGAGTGAGACCGATCACGGTTTCGCTGACGCCCAGCCCGAGGGCCAGTTCCACGGCCCCCCAGACCAGCATGCGCGCGCTCCCCAGCAAGACCACCAGGCCGCTGATGAACAGCAGCCAGTCACGGGCCGCTGTGCTGCCGTGCTCGGGCACCTCGACCTCGGCGGCCTCGGGGCGCGCCTTGCGGAAGGTCCACATCAGGGTGCCGATCAGCGCCATGGCCGCCAGCAGCAGGATGCCGTCCTGGCGTGACAGGTGCCCGTCGAGCAGGAACAGCCCGGCCAGCAGGGCCACCAGCAGGTAGACCGGCAGATCCTGATGACGGGTGTCGGCGGTAATCAGAATGGGGCGAGCGAGCAGGGTCAGCGCCAGCACCATGCCGATGTTGGCAATGTTGGAGCCGAGCGCATTGCCGATAGCCAGATCGCTGCTGCCGGTCAGCGCGGCAGTGGCCGAGACCAGGATTTCCGGTGCCGAGGTGCCGAAAGCGACCAGCGTCAGGCCGATGGTCATGGGGGTCATGCCCAGGCGCAGGGCCAGACCGGCAGCGCCCGCCACAAAGCGGTCGGCACTCCATACCAGCAGGGCAAGGCCGACAACGCAGGCTGACAGGGCTGTGAGCATGGAACCTCCGACGGTGACGCTGTTCCAACAGGTAACGAAAGGCGCCATTAGATAGGCAGTGGCTGCATGTCGGCAAGCCCGCCGTGCAACGATCAGGCTGGACAAGGGTCCAATGGCTCGCTTAGATAGGTTTGCCTGTTAACCAGGGTTCAGCCTGTCAGCAGGTCCAGAACGCCAGGAGAGATGGAATGCAAAGTAACCCGATTACCGCACTGTGGCGCCAGGCCACGCTGGTCTGCACGCTGATGCTGGCCATGGTGGCTACAGCCCAGGCCGCGCCGTCGCCGGACGATGTGATCCGTGAGGCAGTTGAACGCATGACGCAGCGGATCGACGCAGATCGCGAGCGCCTGAAGAGTGAGCCGTCTTACGCCCGGCGCGTGGTCAACGAAGAGCTGGATGATCTGGTGGATTTCCGTCGCATCACCCGTCTGGTGATGGGGGACCATTTCCAGAACGCCAGCGGTGAACAGCGCCGTCGTTTCATGGAGCGTTTCCGTTCCAGCCTGGTGCAGACCTATGCAGCAGGCGTGACCATGTACGAAGGCCAGCCGATCCGCGTGTTGCCGCTTCAGGATGGTGACGTACGCGACAATCGAGCCCGCGTGCAGATGGAATTCGGCACCGAGAGCGGTCGGCCGATGCCCATTGCCTACACCCTGTTTCTGGATGGCGAGCAGTGGAAGGTCGATAACGTGATCGTCAACGGCCTCAACCTGGGCCGTGTCTACCGCATGCAGTTCGACCAGGCGGTGCGTCAGCATCAGGGCGACATCGACAAGGTGATTGCCGGCTGGACGGTGGAACTGGACCCCGACGAGATCAATACCACCAGCAACTGAGCCGACGGATGAAAAAAAGCCGTCAACCCTCTATGATAGCCGGCCCGATATGCGGGCCGGTGTGCTGTGTGCCGTGCCCGCGAGTAGCTAACCGTACAGGCTGACCGCACAGGGCACAGGAGAGGGCATGAATCCCGAACAGATCAAGGCGCTACTGGAAGCAGGCATCGACGGTGCCGAGGCCCGGGTGCAGGGCGATGGTGGCAAGTTCGACCTGCTGGTGATTGCGCCCGCCTTCGAGGGCCTCAGCCCGGTGAAGAAGCAGCAGCTGGTCTACGGCTGCATCAATGCCCAGATCGCCGATGGCAGCATTCACGCCGTGAACATCCAGGCACTGACCCCCGCCGAGTGGGAGCAGGCCCAGCGTCGCGGGCTCATGTAAGCCGCGCGACGCCCCACTGACCGACTATCCCGACCAGGACACACCCTCATGGACAAATTGATCATCACCGGCGGCAAGCGGCTCGACGGCGACATCCGCATTTCCGGCTCCAAGAATTCGTCGCTGCCGATTATCGCTGCCACCTTGCTGGCAGATGAGCCGGTGACCGTGGGTAACCTGCCGCACCTGCAGGATGTCACCACCCTGATCGAACTGCTCGGCCGCATGGGCGTGCGTCTGGTGATCGATGACCGCATGAACGTGGAGGTGGACGCCTCGACGATCTCCGACTTCCAGGCGCCCTATGAACTGGTCAAGACGATGCGCGCCTCGATTCTGGTACTGGGGCCGCTGGTGGCGCACTTCGGCAAGGCGATTGTCTCGCTGCCGGGGGGCTGTGCCATCGGCAGCCGCCCGGTGGATCTGCATTTGCGTGGCCTTGAGGCCATGGGTGCCAAGATCGAAGTGATCAACGGCTATGTGCACGCCACGGTGGATGGCCGGTTGCGCGGCGCGCGCCTGGTGATGGACACCGTGACGGTGACCGGTACCGAGAACCTGTTGATGGCCGCCACCCTGGCCGATGGCATCACGGTGATCGAGAATGCGGCCCGCGAACCGGAAGTGGTGGATCTGGCGGATTGCCTGACCAAGATGGGCGCGCGTATTCAGGGTGCCGGTACCGACACCATTACCATCGAGGGTGTGGAACGACTGCATGGTTGCCACCACAATGTGATTCCGGATCGCATCGAGACCGGCACCTTCCTGATTGCGGCGGCGGCCACGGGCGGCCGTATCCGCGTGCGCGACACGGCGCCCAAGTTACTGGATGCGGTGCTGCAGAAGCTGACCGAGGCGGGGGCGAAAATCGAGGTAGGCGAAGACTGGATCACGCTGGACATGGAAGGCCGTCGGCCGAAATCGGTGTCCCTGCGTACGGCGCCTTATCCGGCCATGCCCACCGACATGCAGGCGCAGTTTGCGGCGCTGAATACGGTGGCGGAAGGCACCGGCACCATTGTCGAGACGGTGTTCGAGAACCGCTTCATGCACGTGCAGGAAATGAACCGCATGGGTGCAGATATCCAGGTCGAGGGCAACACCGCCATCATTCGCGGTGTGCCGCAGCTTACCGGTGCGCCGGTCATGGCCACGGATCTGCGCGCCTCGGCGTCGCTGGTGATTGCGGCGCTGGTGGCGTCCGGCGACACCACAGTGGACCGTATCTATCACATTGATCGCGGCTACGAATGTATTGAAGAAAAACTGCAGATGCTCGGCGCCACCATTCGCCGGGTGCCTGGTTGACGCATCGAGGAACGCATGGCAACTGATCGGCCACTGACCATCGCCCTGTCCAAGGGCCGGATTCTCAAGGACACCCTGCCGCTGCTGGCGGTGGCAGGTATCCGTCTGCTGGAGGATCCGGACAAGTCGCGCAAGCTGATCTTCGAGACCAGCCGCGACGACGTGCGCATTGTCATCCTGCGTGCCACGGATGTCCCGCCTTATGTGCAATACGGCGCGGCGGACATTGGCGTGGCAGGCAAGGACGTGCTGATGGAGCATGGCGCGGCGGGCATCTTCGAGCCGCTGGATCTGGAAATTGCCCGCTGCAAGCTGATGGTGGCGGCGCTGCGTGATGCGCCCCCGGTAAGCGGGCGGCTGCGCGTGGCCACCAAGTTCGTCAATGTCGCCCGGCAGTATTTCGCCAGCCAGGGTCGCCAGGCTGATGTGATCAAGCTGTACGGCGCCATGGAGCTGGCGCCCATTGTCGGGCTGGCGGACCGCATCGTGGATATCGTGGATACCGGCAATACCCTGCGTGCCAATGGCCTGGAGCCGACGGAAGTGATTGCCGACGTGTCCAGCCGCCTGATCGTCAACCAGGCCAGCATGAAGACCCGGCATGCCGATATCCAGGCCATCATTGATCAACTGGCCACGGCTGTGGCGGCCAACCGCGGGTAACCCGACATGAAGACCAACCGGCTGAATACTGCAGACGCTGATTTCGACACCCGGCTGGCGGCGCTGACGGCGTGGAGCGAAGAGCGTGATGCCGAAGTGGCCCAGCGTGTGCGCGATATCATTGCCCAGGTGCGCCAGCGCGGTGATGCGGCGGTGGTGGAGTACACCAACCGCTTCGACCAGCGCGATGTGGCGGATATCAGCGAACTGGAACTGACCCGCGAGCAGCTCGATGCCGCCCTGGCGCGTATTCCTGCCGCACAGCGCGAGGCGCTGGAAGCGGCGGCCGAGCGCGTGCGTGACTACCACACGCGCCAGCGCCAGGAGTCCTGGGACTATCAGGATGCCGACGGCACCTTGCTGGGCCAGCAGATCACGGCACTGGACCGGGCAGGCATCTACGTGCCCGGCGGCAAGGCCGCTTACCCGAGCTCGGTGCTGATGAACGCGATTCCGGCGCGGGTCGCGGGGGTCGGTGAAATCATCATGATGTCGCCCAGCCCGGGTGGTGTGCTCAACGATACGGTGCTGGCCGCCGCCGCCATTGCGGGTGTGGACAGGCTGTTCACCATCGGTGGCGCGCAGGCGGTGGCGGCACTGGCCTGGGGCACGGCCGGTATTCCCGCCGTGGACAAGGTCGTTGGCCCGGGCAACATCTATGTGGCGGAAGCCAAGCGCCAGGTGTTCGGCAAGGTCGGTATCGACATGATTGCCGGTCCGTCTGAAATCCTGGTGATCTGTGACGGCAAGACCGACCCCGACTGGATCGCCATGGACCTGTTTTCCCAGGCCGAGCATGACGAGGAAGCCCAGGCCATTCTGGTGTCACCGGACGCGGCGTTTCTCGACCGGGTGGCGGACAGCATGGAAGCGCTGGCGGTCACCCTGGAGCGCGAGACCATTATCCGCACCGCCATGGCGGATCGGGGCGCGCTGATCCAGTGCCGTGATCTGGACGAGGCCGTGGACCTGGCCAACCGGATTGCTTCCGAGCACCTGGAGTTGTCGGTGCAGGAGCCGCTTGCCATGGCTCGGCGTATTCGCCATGCCGGAGCGATCTTCCTGGGCCGTCACACGCCGGAAGCGCTGGGCGACTACTGTGCCGGGCCCAATCACGTGCTGCCGACGTCGGCCACGGCACGCTTTTCCTCGCCGCTGGGGGTCTATGACTTCCAGAAGCGCAGTTCACTGATCGGTTGTTCCCCGCAGGGTGCCGACCGCTTGTCGTACATCGCCGGGCCGCTCGCACGCAGCGAGGGGCTTACCGCCCACGCGCGCAGCGCGGAAATGCGTCGCGCGGACAAGGACTGACCCATGAGCCGCTACTGGAGCCGCTTCGTTCACGACCTGGAGCCCTACGTGCCCGGCGAGCAGCCGAAGATGGCGCGGCTGGTCAAGCTCAACACCAACGAGAATCCCTTTGGCCCCTCGCCGAAGGCGCTGGCGGCCATTGCGGCGGCCAGCGGCGATGATTTGCGTCTGTATCCGGACCCCGACGCCTCGGCCCTGAAAGCGGCCATTGCGCGCCGTTATGCGGTGCAGGCCGATCAGGTGTTTGTCGGCAACGGCTCTGATGAAGTGCTGGCGCATCTGTTCATGGGCTTTTTCCGCCAGGACAAGCCGATCCTGTTTCCGGACATCACCTACAGCTTCTACAAGGTGTATTGCGGCCTGTACGGCATCGACTACCGTACCCCACCGCTGGATGACGACTTCGGTATCCGGCTGGCCGATTATCCGCCGGACAACGGCGGCATCATTTTTCCCAACCCGAATGCGCCCACCGGACGCCTGTTACCCCTGGCGGACATCGAGGCGCTGCTGCAACGCAACACGGCATCACTGGTGGTGGTGGACGAGGCCTACGTGGACTTCGGTGGCGAATCCGCCGTCGCTCTGGTGAGCCGTTATCCGAACCTGCTGGTCACCCAGACGTTTTCCAAATCCCGCTCGCTGGCCGGTCTGCGGATCGGCTTTGCCGTGGGCCAGGCGCCCTTGATCGACGGCCTGGAGCGGATCAAGAACAGCTTCAATTCCTACCCGCTGGATCGGCTCGCCATCGTTGCCGGTGTCGCAGCCATGGACGATGAAGCATGGTTTTCGGAGTGCGTGGACGCCATTGTGGCGGAGCGGGAGGCCCTGACAGCGGCCCTGGCGGCTCGTGGGTTCGAGGTACTGCCGTCGGCCGCCAATTTCGTCTTTGCCCGCCACCCGGGCCATGCTGGTGAGGCGCTGGCGGCCGGTCTGCGCGAGCACGGCGTGATCGTGCGGCATTTTCAGCGGCCAGAGCGGATCTCGCCGTTCCTGCGTATCACGATTGGCACCCCGGAGCAGAATCAGGCGCTGCTCAGCGCGCTGGACAGCCTGCTGTAAGGTGCCGCGCCGCCCTCAGTGGCGGCGCTCGCGATCATTCTGGGCGGGCGGCCGGGTGCCGATAACCACTTGCAGTGTCAGTGGTTCACGATTGCGAATCACGTTCAGTTCGATTTCAGTGTCCGGCGCAGTGCCGGCAATGATGTTCATGGCCTCGAAGCCGTCGCGCACGCCACGGCCGTTGATGCCGGCCAGCACATCGCCGGGACGCAGCCCGCCCTGGTGCGCGGGGCCGTTGCGCACCACTTCCGATACCAGCCCGCCACGGGCTTCGTCGAGTCCGAACGAGGCCGCCAGGTTCGGCGTAATGTCCTGCACCGTTACCCCCAGCCAGCCCCGGATCACGCGACCGTGTTCGATCAAGTCGGTCATCACCTTGCGCGCCGTGGAAGCCGGTGAGGCAAAGCCGATGCCTTCCCAACTGCCACCGGCGGACAGGATGGCCGTGTTGATGCCGATCAGGTTGCCCTGGGTGTCGATCAGCGCACCGCCGGAGTTGCCGCGGTTGATGGCCGCATCGGTCTGGATGAAATTCTCGAACGTGGCGATACCGAGATTGCGCCCGGTGGCGCTGACAATACCCATGGAGACCGTCTGGCCGACGCCGAGCGGGTTGCCGATGGCCAGCACCACATCGCCGACACTGGGGGCCTTGTCGCCCAGGCGCACCACCGGCAGGTTATCCAGCGGGATCTGCAGCAGCGCCAGATCGGTTTCCGGATCGATACCGACGATGCGCGCCGCTGCCTCGCGGCCGTCATGCAGCGCCACCAGCACCTCGTCCGCGTCGCGGATGACGTGATAACTGGTCAGCATGTAGCCTTCCTGCGAGACGATCACCGCCGAACCCAGGCTGGCCAGAATGCGCTCGCGGCGAGGCTCTTCCATGAAACGCTGGAACAGGGGATCGTCCGGGGTTTCGCCGCGGGTGACCACCTGCGTGGTGTAGATATTGGCGACCGCCGGGGCGGCATGGTTCACCGCATCGGCGTAGGAGGTGGCCAGCTGGCCGGTGCTGACCACCTGCCGGTTGCCATTGGCGCCGGGGCCGCTCTGGTGCCACCAGAGCACGGCAAGGCCGACAATCACGCCCGTCAGCGCCGGGCCGGCCAGAAATCTCAGCAGCTTCATTACAATGTCGTCCCGCGACTCGAGTACACTGGCCCGGAGTGTACCAGAGAGTGCTGTACCAGAGGACGCCACCCGGAGAGGAACTGATGCTCAAACGTGACGACATGCTTCGTATTCTGGACGAGCTGCTGACGCCCCAGGCGTTTCGTGACTACTGTCCGAATGGCCTGCAGGTAGAGGGGCGCGAACAGATCCGCCGCCTGGTGACCGGCGTAACGGCCTGCCAGGCGCTGCTGGATGCCGCTCTGATCGAAGAAGCCGATGCCGTACTGGTACACCATGGCTACTTCTGGAAAAACGAAGAACCGGCCGTGCGGGGCATGAAAAAGCAGCGCCTGCAGACGCTGCTGCGACATGATCTGAACCTGTTTGCCTATCACCTGCCGCTGGATGCCCACCCGGAGTTGGGCAACAACGCCGAGCTGGGCCGCCGCCTGGGGGTAGAGGTGACGGGCGCCCTGCGTGATGACGGGATCGGCCTGATCGGGCGGTTGCCCGAACCCATGAGCGCGCTGGAGTTTGCCCGGCTGGTGGAAGACGCCGTCGGCCGCGAGGCGCTGCATATCGGCGAGGCAGAAGACGAGATCGAAACCCTGGCCTGGTGCACGGGCGCCGCCCAGGGTTTTATCGAGCAGGCCCAGGCGCTGGGGGTGGATGCCTACCTCAGCGGCGAGATCTCAGAACCGACGGTGCATTTTGCCCGGGAAACCGGCATCCACTACTTCGCCGCCGGCCACCACGCCACCGAGCGCTACGGCGTGCAGGCCGTGGGGGAATGGCTGGCGGCTGAATACGGTATCGAGCACGTCTTTATCGATATCGACAATCCTGTCTAGCGCTTGTCGTCGGCGGTAGAGCAGCCCTGATCCTCACAGCCCTCGGCATAGTCGCGGGGCGGCGCCACCACATCGTCGAGCTCTGGCTCGCGCGGCCGGGCAAAGTCATCCAGGGGAGAGAAGGGGCCGTCTGCCTTGATCCGCAGGCCGAAATCCTCGGACAGCGTGCCCTGCGCCGCTGGCGCATAATCCAGCGGCTGGGACAGCGGTACCTTGTCGCCGCCCTGATCGCCCGGATAACCCGGCAGGCTGTCCAGCGACTTGGCCATGGCCAGGCGCCGACCCTGTTCGCTGCACAGGGTGCGCGCGCCCTCGGACAGGTGCTCATGCACCGAGCGGTAGGCGCCGGTGAGCTGGTTCACCAGATCGGCCGTGCGCAGGAAATGGTTGTCGACCTCTTCACGGTGCCGGGTGAGGGTGGCCAGCGCCTCGTCACGCTCCTGCTCCAGTTGCTTGCGCTGACGGCGGGCGGGCAACAGCAGAAAGGCCCCGGCGGCCCCGACCAGCAGGCCGGCGGCGAATGTCAGCAGCACTGCAGACAGGTTTTCCATGATTCACTCCTCGCAGGATAACGGCATCTATTGCAGCATAGCTGTTCCGGCCTCGCCAAGCAGTGAGGGCAGCGAATTGTTAGAATTCGTGGCATACCATTACGGTCATACCATCACGGAGGCCCCTCATGGCCACAGGAACGACCGAACGATTCATGCTGGAAGGGCCCGCTGGCCAGCTGGAAGCCGTCTACGAGCAGGGCGACGAGACACCGCGCTTCTGCGCCCTGGTGTGTCATCCACACCCGCTGTTCGGCGGCACCATGCAGAACAAGGTGGTGACCACCCTGACCCGCACCTGCCGGGATGCCGGCGGCGCCGCGCTGCGCTTCAATTTTCGCGGTGTGGGCCAGAGCCAGGGGGCCTACAGCGACGGCCTGGGTGAGGCCGAAGACCTGCTGGCGGCCGAGGCCTGGCTGCGGCATCGCTGGCCGGATCTGCCGCTGTGGCTGGCCGGCTTCTCGTTCGGCAGCTATGTGGCGGCGCGCGGTGCCCGGATCCTGGCGGATAACAACCGTAACGCCAGCCATCTGTTCCTGGTGGCGCCGCCGGTGCACAACTATGACTTCGCCAGTATCGAGCACAGCGGCTGCCCGGTGACTGTGGTGATGAGCGAGGATGACGAGGTGGTGCCAGCGGAACAGGTGTTCCGCTGGACCGAAGAGACCCCGCTGGCGCCGGACCTGATCCGCTTTCCCGATGCCGGGCATTTCTATCACGGGCGCCTGGTGCAGCTGGCCGAGGTGGCGCGCAGCCGGCTGCCTAAGGGCGCGGCTGCCGGTGACGGCTGATTGCCACGGCGGGCCACCGGCGCTACATTGGCCGCCCTGATCGGTATAGTGATGCGCGGGCACTTCCGCGCCGGGGGCGAACGGGGCCATGACACCACTTGAGCACTACCAGCGCGACCTGACGCGTCCGGAGTTTTTCCGCGACGCCGCGCAGGCGCGTGCGGTGGAGCGGCTGGATGCTCTGTATCATCAGCTGGTGTCACGGTCGCCTTCCCGATCGCGCCTGTTCCGCCGCCGCCCGGCCCCCGTGAAGGGGCTGTACATGTGGGGCGGCGTCGGGCGCGGCAAGACCTACCTGATGGATGTCTTCTTCGAATCCCTGCCCTTCACCGAGAAGCGGCGCATGCACTTCCACCGCTTCATGCAGCACGTGCACCACGAGATGCGCGCCCGTCAAGGACAGAAAAATCCACTGGTGGCCATCGCCCGTGATTTTGCCCACAGCACCCGGGTGTTATGTTTCGACGAGTTCTTCGTCACCGACATCACCGACGCCATGATTCTGGCGACGTTGCTGGATACGCTGATCGCCGAGGGCGTGACGCTGGTGGCGACATCGAACATCGAACCTGACGGTCTCTATCGCGACGGTTTGCAACGTGCCCGGTTCCTGCCCGCTATTGCCCTGCTCAACAACCACACCGATGTGTTGAACGTGGACGGCGGCACGGATTACCGCCTGCGTTTGCTGGAGCAGGCCGAGTTGTATCATTGCCCGCTGGGCGACGAGGCCGAGGCGTTTCTGGCCGAGCGGTTTGCAACCCTGGAAACGGAACACGCCAACCATCGTGAAAATGTGGATCTGGACGTGGAAGGGCGACCGATTCGCGCGCGCAAGGTCAGCGATGATGTAGTCTGGTTCGACTTTCGTGCCTTGTGCGATGGCCCGCGCAGCCAGAACGATTACATCGAGCTGGCGCGGGAATTTCACACGGTATTGCTGGGCAATGTGGAACGTATGGGGGCGGCTTCGGATGACCGGGCCCGCCGCTTTATCAATCTGGTGGATGAGTTCTATGACCGGGGCGTGAAGCTGATCATCACGGCCGAAACCCCGATCAGCGAGCTTTACATCGGCGGTCGCCTGGACTTCGAGTTCGATCGCACCCGCAGCCGACTGCTGGAAATGCAGTCACATGACTATCTGGCACGCGAGCACAAGGCCTGAGCGTCTGGTGCAAACGCCTCACAGGAGAGCAAACATGATACCCCGTACCCTGTTTTCGTCTGATCACGACACCTTCCGCGACACCGTGCGCAAGTTTCTGGAGAACGAAGCTGCGCCGCACCACGAAGAATGGGAGCACACCGGCCAGGTGCCGAAAGAGCTGTGGCGCAAGGCGGGCGAGCAGGGCTTCCTGTGCCCGATGGTGTCTGAAGAATACGGCGGCCTGGGCGCTGATTTTCTTTACAGCGTGGTGGTCAGTGAAGAAATTTCCCGCGCCGGCCTGACCGGCATCGGCTGGGGCCTGCACACGGAGATCGTGGCGCCCTACATCGAGCATTACGGCAGCGAAGAGCAGAAGCAGAAGTACCTGCCGAAGATGGTGTCCGGCGACATCATTGGCGCCATCGCCATGTCCGAACCGGCTGCCGGGTCCGACCTGCAGGGCATCAAGACCACCGCCGTCAAGGACGGCGACGGCTATATCCTCAACGGCTCCAAGACGTTTATCACCAACGGCCAGAATGCCGATCTGGTGATCGTGGTGGCCAAGACCGATCCGACCAAGGGCGCCAAGGGCATCAGCCTGTTTCTGCTGGACGCCGGCACCCCCGGCTTCGAAAAAGGCAAGAACCTGAAGAAAGTGGGCATGAAAGCCCAGGACACCTCCGAGCTGTTCTTCCAGGACGTGCGCCTGCCGAAAGAGGCCCTGCTGGGCCAGGAAGGCATGGGCTTTATCTACCTGATGCAAGAGCTGCCGCAGGAACGTCTGGGCATCGCCATCAACGGCCTGGCCATGGCCGAGAGTGCCTTCGAGCAGACCGTGCGCTACGTGAAAGACCGCAAGGCCTTCGGCAAGAGCATCGCTGAATTCCAGAACACCCAGTTCAAGCTGGCAGAGCTGCACACCAAACTGGAAGTGGGCCGCGCTTATGTGGACCGCTGTCTGGAACTGCACCTCAAGAAGGAACTGGATATCCCCACCGCGGCGGCATCCAAGTACTACATCACCGACCTGCAGTGCGAAGTGATCGACGAGTGCCTGCAGCTGCACGGCGGCTACGGCTACATGTGGGAATACCCGATCGCCCGCATGTTCGCCGACTCCCGCGTACAGCGTATCTACGGCGGTACCAACGAAATCATGAAGACCATCATCGCCAAGCAGATTCTGGCGGACTGATGTAACGCTTGTTCCAGAACGACAAAGGCGGCCACATGGCCGCCTTTTTCATACCTCCAGCCAATCCAACGCCCGCGCCAGACTCTCCTTCCCAGATACACCCTAACTTCATGAAGCCAACTGCGTACTTGCTCCATATCCACGACATCGTCGATATCACAGGCCTGAACATGCTTTTTACGCAAATTTATATAAATTTATTGTGGCGTCATATGCAAATATTTAGGTGGTGAGGGTGTGACACGCATCACGATATCTGCTTGAATCCATATGGGGGTTAGACCGAGTAACACGACCGACAACAAGAAGGGATGCCACGTGAACCGGCTGGAGCGCCTTTACCTTATCCACGAAACCCTGCGTGACGCCCGCCATCCAGTGCCGCTTCGGCGCATGGTGGAGGCCATGGAAGTCACCGAGGGAGCAGCCAGGAAGGACATCCGCTACCTGCGTGACCACTTCCGGGCGCCTATCAAGTACAACCAGCAACTGAACGGCTATTACTACGACCCCGAGGCTGACGCCTTTGAGCTCCCCGGCCTGTGGTTCACCGCTGCCGAGCTCCATGCTCTGCTGGTTTGCCAGCAAATGCTCGAAGGCCTGCAGTTCGACGCCATTGAAGACCTGATGAAGCCCCTGAAAGACCGCATCCGCGAACTGCTGAAAGCGGGCGGGCGGGGGGACACCGACATCAGCACCCGCGTGAAAGTCCAGCCAGTCCTCTACCGCAGCGTCCACAGCGCTACATTCCAGGTGGTGGCGGATGCCTTGATGGCGGGGTGGCAACTGGGCTTCGAGTATCAGGCGCGCAGCAAGGCCGAACGCAAAACGCGCCAGGTTAGCCCCCAGCGGCTGCTGCATTACCGTGATAACTGGTACCTGCTGGGCTGGTGCCACCGGGCCGATGCCCTGCGGCTGTTCTCCCTGGACAAGATCGAGCAACCGGTGGCGCAGGAGAGGCCCGCCCGGCAGCTTTCAAATGGGGAACTGGAGCTGGATACCGAGGGCAGCTTCGGGATCTTTCTGGGTCCGGCCCGCGATTACGCTCACTTGCGCTTCAATGCCAGTGCGGCCCAGTGGGTGGCGGATGAGCACTGGCATCCGGACCAGCAGGGGGAGTGGCGTGGGGAGCACTACCACCTGACGGTGCCCTACGCGAATCCGACAGAGCTGATCAAGGAGATCTTGCGACACGGGGCTGATGTGGAGGTGTTGGAGCCGGAGGAGCTGAGAGAGGCGGTGGCTGCAAGGTTGCGCGAGGCGGTGAAGCGGTATGGTTAATTGCAGGGGCACTGTACAAAAGGGTAGTGCCATTCTGGCGCAGCGTAGCTTGCTAGGCTTGAGAATGTGGAACAGTGGGATTAAGGGAGAGGATGGTGGGCAAGAAAAAAGAAAGCCCCCGAAGGGGCTATCCAGTATCGGTGATGTCGAGCCGAAGCTCTCATCTTGTTACCGAAGGTCCCCACCATCGGAAAGTTCGATACATTGCAAAGGCTAGCGCGCTGAGGGCGCTCGTGTCAACAAGGTGAGATCAGATTACGGGTTACGGATAATGGGGAACGAATATGCGTTATAGACTAGGACTTGATCTTGGAACTGCGTCCATTGGTTGTGCTGCCTTCTCTATGGATGAGCAAGGCGAGCCAGAGAAGCTGATCTGGTTTCACGAGCGGCTTTTCTCCGAACCGCTGATAAACGATAAGGGGCAGTTAAAGCCCAAGAAAGCAGATCGAAGATTGGCACGTCAGCAGCGTCGCCAGATTGATCGGCGAGCTTCTCGCTTACGCCGGGTCGCTCACACTGCAAGGCTTATCGGTATCGATCCTGTTCAAACAGACACGTCCTCTTTTTCCAATGATGTTCCTTTCCTTCGGGCAAAAGCCGCCCGAGAACGTATTGAGTTGAACGAACTGTTCGCTGTGTTGATGCGCATGGCAAAGAAGCGGGGCTATGCAGGGACTCTGAAGGTGGCCAGTAAAACTGGGGATGCTGGTGTGGTCGCGAGTGGTTCGTCTGTGCTGACTGAAGAAATGGATGCGTTGGCGAGAAAGAAAGATGTTCAGAGTGTCACGGTTGGTGAATATCTGTATGCACGTGTTCAGTATGGTTTGCCTGCTCGTCTGAAAGTTGCAGCTAATAATGATTATATTGCTCCTAAGTATCCTGCGTTTCGGGAATACCTTGGCCTTCCAGTACGCGAGGACGGGCGGCATCAGTTGCCCAATATGTACGCTTTGCGTGAGTCCCTTGAGGCAGAGTTCCATCAGATATGGAATGTACAGAAGGAATTTCATCCAGCTCTAAAAAAAGAGGGGGTTCGGGATAGCCTTTTTGCGGCAATATTCTATCAGCGTCCTCTAAAATCTTTCGAAGATAAAGTGGGTAAATGTTCCCTGGAGGTTCATTTGCCAAGAGCGCCAAGGGCTCAAATGGCCGCTCAGGATTTCAGGATAGAGAAGCAACTCGCCGATTTGCGTTGGGGGATGGGGAAAAATTCTGAAACCCTTTCTGAGGAACAGAAAGAGGTTGTTCGTGCTATTCTGGGAAAGCAGAGAGAGGCATCTTTCAAGGCGATTTATAAAGCACTGGAGAAGTCCGGTTGCTCAGGGCCTTCAGGGAAAGGGTTGAATATGGATCGCGCAGTGCTTGGAGGGCGTGATAGCTTAACAGGTAATACGACGTTACATGCATGGCGTAAACTTGGGCTGGAGGGGGATTGGCTGGGCCTCGATGAAGTTACCCAGATTCAGGTGATTAATTTCCTTTCAGGTCTGGGTTCACCAGAGCAGTTGGATGTTGATGATTGGCCTTCGCGTTTCAGAGGTAAATCGGGCAAGCCAAGAAATTTCTCCCGGGGATTTGTATCCTTTATTGATAAGCTCAGGGCGAATGACAAGTTCGATCGCATGAGCAAGATGGGCTTTGATGCAGGCCGAGCAAGTTATTCGGTGAAAGCCTTGGTTAGGATTACAAAATGGCTTAAATATCCAAGTTGGGAGGAAATGCCGAATATTCCTCGTGTTGATGAGGATGCTGCTATCAGGGAGTGCTATCCAGATCATCTGAGCGAAGATGCCGAGGAGGCTGTAGGCCGGTTAGGCTTGCCCTCGTCAACCGGCAATGAAGTTGTTGACGTGGCCTTGCGGCAACTGAGGGTAATCATCAACAACGCTATTGACGCCAATGGAGGCACTCCAGCTCAGATAGTGGTTGAGCTTGCCCGGGAAATGAAAGGCGGAGTAACTCGTCGTAATGATATGGAAAGGAAAAGCAAGCGATTTTCCAATGAGAGGAAGGAGGCAGCTAAAAGAATTGCTCAGGCGGGAAAGTCGCCCACTCCTACGCTTATTAAGCGCTATCAATTGTGGGAAGAGCAAAACCATCAATGCCCCTATTGCGAAAGTAGCCTGGGAATAAGTGATGCGTTAAGCGGTGCGCATACAAACTTTGAGCATATTCTCCCTAGATCATTGACGCAGGTCGGTTACAAACGCTCTGAGATTGTTCTGGCGCACCGCGACTGCAATGACGAGAAAGGTAATCGCACCCCTTGGCAGGCATTCGGTGAAAGGGATGACAAGCGTTGGCAGATTATCGAGGCTCGTGCAGAAGCGTTGCGCAAGAAGAAGTCATATCGCAAGGCAAATCTTCTTGTGATGAAAGACTTCGAAGGCGAGGTTCTTACTGATAAGTCAATTGCTGAGTTCTCGGACCGGCAGCTTCATGAAAGCTCCTGGCTGGCTAAAGTTGCCACCCAGTGGTTGTCCACGCTGGGTAGCGATGTTTATGTTTCGCGCGGCTCTCTTACGGCCAATCTGCGTCGTCGATGGGGGTTGGACACTGTTATTCCCCAAGTTCGCTTAGAAACCGGGCTGCCGCTGGTTGATGAAAGCGGTGAGCTCATTTCCCATGAGGAATTTAATAGGTTTCGCCCTCAATGGGAGGGGCACCCTGTTACCAGAGAAACACGCACGGATCGTCGCCCGGACAAGAGAATTGATCATCGACACCACTTGATAGATGCCATTGTGATTGCATTGACGTCCCGAAGCCTGTATCAGCGCTATGCCAATGCCTGGAGAATTGCGGAGGAAGAGCGCAAGAATGGGAGTATAAACGTGAGGGTTGAGCTGCCTGTCCCTGTGCCTAATATTCGTGATGTGGCGCTTGCAGCGGTGCGAGAGTGCCGCATTAGCCACAAGCCGGATCGATATCCGGATGGTCGCTTCTTTCAAGACACTGCGTATGGCTTGGAGAAACGCATGAATCCGGCGACCGGAGAGCCAGAAGAGTGGCTGGTCAAGCGAGAACCTTTGACTTCGCTGGCACCAGATAAGTGGAGTGCCGATAAGGTTAGGAAAAATATAGATGACATCGTAGGCGAGGGTGTCCGCCTTCATGTCCGGAGTGTATTTGAAAGGCGTGTTAACTCCGGAATGACACCGCAGCAGGCGCTGCGGGAGCCGATTGAGTTCCAGGGCAATATTCTCAGGAAAGTCCGCTGTTACGCTTCCAAAGCGTCAGATCATGTTCGAATTGAGCATAATAGTAGACAGGGACTACATTATAAGTATCTTTTGAATGATGGTTACGCTTATATGGAGTTGCATGTTGAGGCAGGGGGCTTGGTTGGAAACCCTAACCTCGTTAGGCCCCGTGAAGGCTGCAAGATAAAACTTCATGACACTAAGGAAGGAGTTGTTCGTTTCTATAAGAGTGACACAGTTGAGAATAAAAATAGCGGTATGCGCTATGTCATTCATCAGATTAAAGCGCAAGGTGGTGGTATGTTGGTTATGGCACCGGTGACCGAAACGCGACCAGTGCGTGATCTTGACAGCAAGTGGGGGCTAAAAAAAGTTTCAGGAAAGGGGCTTCTGAATTTCAGGCCGGTGTAGGTGCGCAGTATGTCCGAGCATCATGTCCTTCTGATCGAGAATCCATGTGCGCTCAATATTCACCTTGAGTGCTTGAAGATTAGTCGGGCCGGCGAAGAGCCCATTCGGATACGTCCTTCCGATATTGCTGTACTTTGTCTCCACCATCATACGGTGCAGTTGTCTGTGCATGTGTTACGAAGGTTGACGGAATCTGGTGCGGCTATTTTAGTTGTGGATGACCAGCATCAACCATCTGGCATGATGCTACCGACCTTTGGCCGTCCTCACGCGACTGTTCGCTTGCGACAGCAGATTGAGCTGGATAGGAGTAAGCTGCACGCACTGGTTTGGCAGCAACTGGTTTCTGCCAGATTGCGTAGTCAGTCTTGGGTGCTTGAGGCTTATGGAAGGGCGCCGGCTGCCAGGCTGGCTCGCTTGGCTGGTTTGGTTGAACCGGGGGATGCGGGGCACCTTGAGGGACAGGGCGCCAGGCTGTACTGGGATAGTCTCTTCGATCAACCGTTCAAGCGTAAAAAACGCGATGCTAAGGACATGATTAATATCCACCTTAATTTCGGGTACTCCCTGTTGCGCTCATTGATCACGCGAGAGTTAGCCCAGGCGGCGTTGCGCCCTGAGTTGGGTGTGGGGCACAGAAGTACCGAGAACCCTTTCAATCTGGCTGATGATTTTTTAGAGCCGTATCGGTTTCTAGTGGAGCGCTTGGTGGTATCGCGCCCGCCTCATAAGGGGGAGAAGTTTTCCTCGGAACACCGCAGGCAGATTATCTCCGGTTTATTTGAGCAGAATGTGCGCCTTGGCGATCAGGATTTTCGCCTACCAGCTGCGATACGAAAAACCATCGCGAGCTACCTCCGGATTCTGGAGGCGGGAGGGGTGGGGCGCCGCCGAAAGTTGCTGCTGCCTGAGCGCCCGCAATAGGCCATGGCAATCAACGGATGGAGAGTCATGTGGTTAATTGCTGTTTATGACTGCCCCATGACCACGCCGGAAGCTCGGCATGAGTACACTGTATTCCGTAAGCGTCTGTTAAAGAACGCGTTTATACAGGTGCAATACTCTCTTTATGTTCGTCACTTTCCCACGATGGCCGCCGCTGAGGCCATGATCCAGCGTCTGAAACACCAGATTCCGAGCGATGCCAAGGTTGCTTTTATGCTCATGACAGACAAGCAATACGCCATGACCCGCGAGTTTCTTGGCCCGCGCCCTAAACAGCAAAGACCTGATGCGCCAGACCAGATCATGCTGATATAGAAGAAAAACCTAACCCTGACAAAGGGTTAGGTTGATTCAGAGCTTATCGAACTTTCCGATGGTGGGGAATCGGAACCCACACGACGGCCGCGACGCGCATCAGGTGGAGCTTATCGAACTTTCCGATGGTGGGGAATCGGAACAGGCCGCAGCAGCATGCCGTCCTTGAGCAGGAGCTTATCGAACTTTCCGATGGTGGGGAATCGGAACCTGCGGGTCGATGTAACGGCCATCATAGGTGAGCTTATCGAACTTTCCGATGGTGGGGAATCGGAACCATGCCCTTACTGGCGCGTCAACTCGCCCGGAGCTTATCGAACTTTCCGATGGTGGGGAATCGGAACCGGCGTCTCACCGCATGAGCTTGCGCCGTGGAGCTTATCGAACTTTCCGATGGTGGGGAATCGGAACTTTGCCGTTTGACGGCTTGCCAGATGAAGCGAGCTTATCGAACTTTCCGATGGTGGGGAATCGGAACGCTGTCCAACATCAAGGTGCAAGGGCCGAAGAGCTTATCGAACTTTCCGATGGTGGGGAATCGGAACCAACCAAGGAACCAAAATGGTCGCATCAACGAGCTTATCGAACTTTCCGATGGTGGGGAATCGGAACCGAGAAAAACATCACATGGACCACTTGTTTGAGCTTATCGAACTTTCCGATGGTGGGGAATCGGAACGGTATGATGACGCGCATTTTCACCGGCAGGGAGCTTATCGAACTTTCCGATGGTGGGGAATCGGAACTATGAAATGATCCACGTTGCACATATGCAGGAGCTTATCGAACTTTCCGATGGTGGGGAATCGGAACGGCATATCGACGGGGGACCACTGTTCGTAGGAGCTTATCGAACTTTCCGATGGTGGGGAATCGGAACACCTCGGCCCAGACCCTGCCACCGTTGGCGGAGCTTATCGAACTTTCCGATGGTGGGGAATCGGAACCGGAGCGCATCTTGTGGGTGTGCCGCAAAGGAGCTTATCGAACTTTCCGATGGTGGGGAATCGGAACGGCGAAGCCGGTCACGCTCGTGAAGAATGGGAGCTTATCGAACTTTCCGATGGTGGGGAATCGGAACGACGTACACGCAGCCCTCGAAGTGTTCCAGGAGCTTATCGAACTTTCCGATGGTGGGGAATCGGAACAGGCCGACCTGCTGGATGGACTGCTGCGCCGAGCTTATCGAACTTTCCGATGGTGGGGAATCGGAACCAGATCGTCGATGGCGTCCAGCGCCGCCTCGAGCTTATCGAACTTTCCGATGGTGGGGAATCGGAACTAAGGGCAGTTATGGGATTGTTTTATTCTCGAGCTTATCGAACTTTCCGATGGTGGGGAATCGGAACTCCTGGATTGCGTATTCACCTGGTGCGGTGGAGCTTATCGAACTTTCCGATGGTGGGGAATCGGAACGTTCTTGCCTCCCTGCTCACCATGAATTCCGAGCTTATCGAACTTTCCGATGGTGGGGAATCGGAACGATCGCCTCAAGGGGGTTCGACACCTCGCGGAGCTTATCGAACTTTCCGATGGTGGGGAATCGGAACTACCAGCGCGCCATGGCCGATATGAAAAAGGAGCTTATCGAACTTTCCGATGGTGGGGAATCGGAACCTCCAACGGGTTGTAGTCGCGCGCAGAGCGGAGCTTATCGAACTTTCCGATGGTGGGGAATCGGAACCCAGAAAATTACCTGGGAGACCGCCCCGACGAGCTTATCGAACTTTCCGATGGTGGGGAATCGGAACCCGTGGTTCCCGCCGTAGCTTTGCCCGGCAGAGCTTATCGAACTTTCCGATGGTGGGGAATCGGAACGAAGTTTATCCTCATGACCGTGTAATTATGGAGCTTATCGAACTTTCCGATGGTGGGGAATCGGAACAAGAACTCAGGCAGCGTTGGCACAAACTCGGAGCTTATCGAACTTTCCGATGGTGGGGAATCGGAACTTCCAAGGGATTGTAGTCGCGCGCGGAGCGGAGCTTATCGAACTTTCCGATGGTGGGGAATCGGAACAAGGTCTGGTGCAGGGGATGAAGGTCAAACGAGCTTATCGAACTTTCCGATGGTGGGGAATCGGAACGACATATATCCGCTTTGCGTTGATCCGGTCGAGCTTATCGAACTTTCCGATGGTGGGGAATCGGAACCACTGAGGCGGCCATTACCCTGGAGACACTGAGCTTATCGAACTTTCCGATGGTGGGGAATCGGAACCGGCCACCCTTGCGGGCCGAGGGGGAGGGCGAGCTTATCGAACTTTCCGATGGTGGGGAATCGGAACACTCCTCTCGGTCGCGGTGCGCGAGCTGCCGAGCTTATCGAACTTTCCGATGGTGGGGAATCGGAACGAGGCGGCAGGGCAGGCGGCAGACGCCGGGGAGCTTATCGAACTTTCCGATGGTGGGGAATCGGAACAGGCCCACCCGATGTATTGCGTTCCCCACGGAGCTTATCGAACTTTCCGATGGTGGGGAATCGGAACCATAGGCAACAAAGCCGACGAAGAACAAGAGAGCTTATCGAACTTTCCGATGGTGGGGAATCGGAACTGCTTTGGCGAGGGCTGCGCGGGCTTTCTTGAGCTTATCGAACTTTCCGATGGTGGGGAATCGGAACCTCCAGGGGATTGTAGTCGCGCGCAGAACGGAGCTTATCGAACTTTCCGATGGTGGGGAATCGGAACCGCCGTGGTGTCGGCGCCGCAGCCCGTCACGAGCTTATCGAACTTTCCGATGGTGGGGAATCGGAACTGCTTTGGCGAGGGCTGCGCGGGCTTTCTTGAGCTTATCGAACTTTCCGATGGTGGGGAATCGGAACCTCCAGGGGATTGTAGTCGCGCGCAGAACGGAGCTTATCGAACTTTCCGATGGTGGGGAATCGGAACGATCGGGCCGCTGCACCTGCTTACCGCCGGGAGCTTATCGAACTTTCCGATGGTGGGGAATCGGAACTATGCAACTAACTGATATAAAAAGAAAAGCGAGCTTATCGAACTTTCCGATGGTGGGGAATCGGAACTAGCGCTTGCGCTTCACCTAACCGGGGATTGAGCTTATCGAACTTTCCGATGGTGGGGAATCGGAACTCCAGCCATAATGAGGTGGTACTAAAACCTGAGCTTATCGAACTTTCCGATGGTGGGGAATCGGAACTGTTACTGACCGAGGTGTTCCACCGTAAAGGAGCTTATCGAACTTTCCGATGGTGGGGAATGGGGAATCGGAACGTGTCAATAACTGTACGGCGCCCCTGCTAGGAGCTTATCGAAATTTTGGCTGGCGGGAAACCGGAATAGGCGCGCGGATGGATCAGTATGCAGTCAGTCAAGTGATAGTGCTTCCCTGTGCGTGCCAGTATGTAGAGTATCCTCAATGTTGGCCGAATATCCCATTACTATTTTCAGGTACTAATCAAGTTTATTACATCTTGAATAGAGGTGCCTCAGTGCGAGTTCCTTGCAATGAGTTCCTCACATCAATCAGCTGCTCCCGAATGTTGGTCAGCAAAAATGTAGAAAACTTATCCTGACCCAGGGTCCGCTCATATACGTCTTTAGGAACAAATCGCTTCATTTCATCCAGGAAGGCACGCCCGCTGATGATGTCTGGAAGCCACTCTATCATTCGGACGACCTTGTCATCATAATCTGAAACAAGGTAATCATCGATTTTCCTCCGTACCATATCCACATCCATCCGGGTGCCTTGCCTGTGAAGCCAGGCCAGATCCCATATGTCGCGATGCCGCACCCGTTTCTCCGGGTCTGAGCCAACGGGCAGGGAGACCAGCTTGTCGGCCATGATCTCGGCTTTTGTCTCTACCATGATCAACACATCGTTATAGCCGTCTGGAAGAAAGGCATAGTTCCGTGACAGTGGGCGGGCTTCTCGTGTGTGTGCCGGGATGCTCGCTACTTCCAGCTTTATCCGCTGTTTGGGCAGGTCCGGCTGCTCCGGGGACGTCACGATTCTGATCTGCCATTTGTCGACATTAATGCCGTTACGGGCGGTCTCTGCTCTGAGTGATGCGGGCTCCTTGACGGTGACCTCAAGCCCATAGCGCTGGCCCAGGTGGTCTTCGATACACGCTTTCATATCCTTGAGCTGGCGCGATGAAAAATCCGCGCCTCCGGCAAAGTCGAGATCTTCGCTGAAGCGGTTGCCGTTGTAGCACAGTCTGAGGGACGTGCCGCCCTGGAAGACGATGTCATCAAGAAGCTGGTGGCGATCGAGCGCAAACAGGATGTCGTAATGCAGAAGCTCTTTCTCTACCACCGGCCGCATGTTGGCCAGGCCCGGGTTCTCCATGGCTTGAGCAACCAGGTATTGGAAATCCTGATTATCACGCTTGCTCATAGACCACCTCCTCATCCACCAGATGCATATTCCTGCCCACGCGCCTCAAATCTCTTAACGCCGCTTGCACTGTTGCAATCTTCAAGGGCCGGTCTCGGTCAAGCGTGGAGCGCAAGATATCCGAAACAGAGCGCTGCGTATGAGTGAATTCAAGGACCCCGTAGGGCGTTGAGTATTCACCCTTGCGGCCGGTGGTGATGACGGTGAGGCGGCCCACCGGGATCTGGGAAATCACGCCGTACTCCGACAGGGCTGATTCCAGGCTGATGTAATTGTAGGCGCCGCGTCGCAGGGTTCTGGCAATCAGTTCAAGCGTATCCGGGCCCTTGTGGCGCGAGAGGGCGTAGAGGTACACGCCTTTGGAGGGCCGTTCGAGAAGGCCCTCGCGAACCAGGCGGGTCAGGGTGGCTTCCCGGCCTCTGGGCGAGTCCTCAGCAAACACCTTCGCCATATCCGCTGCGGCAAAGACGTATCTCCCGCGACGGTCCCAGTCTGTGAGTCTTTTGATGGCCTCGCTCTGCCGCATGTGGTGGTCCTGGACACTAGCCCGCCCTATTAATGTGGTTAACGTCCAGATGTTATTTCAAGGTGCGGTTCATGTCCACTTGATCCAGGCTTTGCGCCTCAATCAAACACATACCGCCTGATCGTCTCCTCATCCTCCCCGGCCAGATTCTTCTGGATGGTCTTGTCCACCATCTTGCTCAGATTGTCGTTCAGCATATGGCGCAGGGCGCCGAGGAAGGCGGGCGGTGAGATGATCACCAGCTTGTCGAACTTGCCTTTGACGCGGCCTTTTTCCAGGGCCTCGCTGATGGTGCGGGCAAAGGTGTGGTGTTGCTGGTCGCGCACATCCGGTGGCTCCATGGCGCTGCGGCTGTCGTTGGCGCTTTCAAAGGTGCGTCCGGGTCGGTCGCTGTAGATGTCCTGGTCTCTGAGGCGGCTTTCGGGGAAGGCGAAGCTTTCGATTTCCTGCGGGGGCTGTACACGATTGGGGGCGAAAAAAATACGAGCGCGGGAGCTTTCAGCGACAACGATCCAGGTCTTGTCCATGGGGCGCCTCCTGTGGGGGATGACGAAACGGCGGTGCCGGGGCTGGTCTTGCCCACTTACTCTGGCATGCCTCCTTCCCCCTCAGACTGACGCAGATCAGGAAGTTTCTCAATCGCCTGTCGGGCCAGGCGCTCTCCCATGGCGGCAAAGCCTGCTGCGGAGGGGTGATAGCCGTCTTCCGCCAGCAGGGCGGGATCGCTCGGGTCGCCATAATCCAGCACCGGGCAGTGTCGGCGGGCGCTCACCTGGCGCAAGACCCGGTCCAGCTGCCGGGCGCGCAGGCCGATGACGGCGCGCAACGGCTGGGGCAGGGCGGTAAAGCGGTGCATGGGCGGTACCGGGGCGAAGGCGATGCGGGCGCCGGGCTGTCGTTGTTGCAGGGTGTCCACCAGTTGATGGAGCTGATGGCGCCAGCGGCGCAAGCGTGTCAGGCCGGTGGTGTCGTTGACGCCCATCATGACCAGCACCAGATCGGCTCGGGGCGGGGCATCGGGCAGGGGGCGCGCCAGCAGGCCTGCCAGCCGCAGGCCGTTGTGGCCATGGCATTGCCAGTGCACGCTGCGCCCGCTCAGGGCGGCCAGGGGGCGGGCCATGCCGGGCCCCGCGCCGTCGGTGTGGTGGGTCACGCCAACACCGGCGACGGGGGATTCCCCGATGATCAGCAGGTGCAGCGGCGGCCCCACGGCCCCGTCTGGCGGGTGCAACTGGCCGCAGGAGGGTCCTTCGGCTTCCGGCAGACGCAGGGCCGTGCGACGGGTGTGGCGGCCCTGTAGCGCCAGCAGGGGTAATAGCAGCGCCAGCAGGGGCAATAGCGCCAGGACCAGTGCCCAGCACAGCAGGGTGCGCACGGCGACCTCAGGGGGACGGATACGGGTGCTCGGCGTGAATCGCATCCAGCGCCTTCTCCAGCTCCTTGTCCAGCGGCACCTCGATGCTGCGCAGGTTCTCCTCCAGTTGCGCCAGGCTGGTGGCGCCAATGATGTTGCTGGTGACGAAGGGGCGTGTGGTGACGTATTGCAGGGCCAGCTGCGCGGGGCTCAGGTTGTGGGCCTCGGCCAGTTGGCAGTATTTCTCCGTGGCGGCCTCGGCCTGCGGGTTGGTGTAGCGCGAGAACTGCTTGAACAGGGTCAGGCGGGCCGCCTCCGGCCAGGTATTGTGACGGTATTTGCCGGAGAGCATGCCGAAGGCCAGCGGGGAATAGGCCAGCAGGCCGATGTCCTCGCGGTGGGCCACTTCGGCCAGGCCGACTTCGAAGCTGCGGTTGAGCAGGGAATAGGGGTTCTGGATCGACACCGGGCGGGGCGCGCCCAGGCGTTCGGCCTCCATCACGTACTTCATGGTGCCCCAGGCGGTCTCGTTGGACAGGCCGTAGTGGCGGATCTTGCCGGCTTTGACCAGGCCGTCCAGCGCTTCGATGGTCTCTTCAATCGGCACGGCGGCGTCGTCCTGGCGGTGCTTGTAGCCCAGGCGGCCGAAGAAGTTGGTGCTGCGTTCGGGCCAGTGCAGCTGGTACAGGTCGATCACATCGGTCTGCAGGCGGCGCAGGCTGCCCTCCACGGCCTGCTCCAGATGTTCGCGGTTGAGGCGCGGGCCGCCACGAATATGCTTGATCCAGTCGCCGGGGCCTGCGGCCTTGGTGGCCAGAATGATGTCCTGGCGGCGGCCGCTGCGGGCGAACCACTGGCCGATGATCTCTTCGGTCTTGCCAGCGGTCTCGGCGGAGGTCGGCACGGCGTACATCTCGGCGGTGTCGAAGAAGTTGATGCCGTGTTCCACGGCCAGGTCCATTTGCGCGAAGCCTTCCTCGGCGGTGTTCTGTTTGCCCCAGGTCATGGTGCCCAGGCACAGGGCGCTGACGTTCAGATCGGTGCGGCCGAGGCGGCGGTATTCCATGGTGTGCTCCTGTCGAATTCGGTGTAGAGGCTCAGGGGCCAGATGATAGCACTGCCGGTGGCCGCTGCATGACCGCAGCGCACAGGCTGGCATTGCGTGCCCGGCGTGAATGGTCTATACCGGAACTCGCAGGTTCTGCGGTGGTTGCAGATAGCGGTTGCAGGTGGCGTGACAGGAGCGAGACATGGACGACGGCGTGATGCAGGGTGAGGGCGATCTGGCTCATGTGGGCGGGTTCGAGGCGCTGCATGAAGAGCACAGCTACACGGTGCCCGCCAGCGCCATGCGCGGGCGCGTTCCCGAGTCGGTGCGCGGCACCTTCCTGCGCATCGGGCCGGGCCGCAACCGCATTGGCCACGACACTTTCGGCCACTGGTTTGATGGCGACGGCATGATGCATGCGCTGACCTTCACGGAGGCGGGCGCCTGGTATCGCAATCGCTATGTGCGCACGCCGAAGTACTGCAAGGAGACGGCCGCAGGCCGGATTGTCTGCCGCAGCTTCGGGCATAACGCGCCTGGTGGCATGCTGCGCAATATCGGTCGTCCACCGGCCAATGCGGCCAACACGGCGATCTCCTGCCATGCCGGCAAGCTGCTGGCCCTCTGGGAGGGCGGCAGGCCCTGGGCACTGGACCCGGACACTCTGGAGACGCTGGGCGAGCACAACTTCGACGGCGCGCTGGGCATGGCGGACCCGTTCAGTGCCCATGGCAATACGCACCCGCAGACCGGCTACTACTATAACCACGGCGTGACCCTGGGGCCGGGCGGGCCGCGCATCAACCTGTATGAAATCAATCCGGCCGGGCGGCTGACCCGCAAGCGGCATTTTGCGATCGACAGGCTGGCCTTCGTGCATGGCGCGGGGCTGTCGTCGCGTTACATGGTGCTGCTGGTGCCGCCGCTGGGGATGGACAGCGTCTGGCCTTTTGTTCTGGGGCGCAAGGCGTTCGATGAGAGCGTTGTCTATCGCCCGGAGTGGGGCATGAAGGCGTATCTGGTGTCGCTGGAGACGCTGACGGTGGCGCATGTCTTCGAGCTGGACCCGTTTGTGGTGTTCCACTACGGCAACTGCCGGGAGCAGGGGGACGAGCTGGTGGTGGACCTGGTGCGCTTCGAGGATTACAGCGTGGCCGCCCAGTTGCGTGATGTGTTCGGCCGCAGTGATGCGCAGGGCGGGGTGCCCTGGCAGTATCGCTTCAACCTGCGCACGGGCGCGGTGGCCGCCGCGCCACTGCCGAGCCTGGCGGGCTGCGAGTTCCCCCAGTTCGACCTGCGCCGCACCGGGCAGCCCAGCCGCTTCCTCTATACGGCTGCGATGGCCGACAACGGCACGGCGGGCTTCTTCAACGCCGTGCAGCGCCTGGACACCGAGACCGGCGAGGTGGTGCTGCATGATCTGGGGCCGGGCCGGTTCGTGTCCGAGGCCATGTTTGTGCCGGAAGGGGATGCCGAGGGGGCAGGCTATCTGTGCGCAATGGTGTATGATGCCCGCCAGCACCGCAGTGAAGTGCTGTTGCTGGACGCGCGCAGCGGTGAGTTGGGCGAGGTGGCGGCGGTCCCCCTGAGGCATCATGTGCCGTTCGGGTTTCATTGTGGCTACCGGACCTGACGTTTGCTGCTTGTCTTGATGCACCCCCTTGGGTACAATCCGCGCTCTCTTATTCGCCGTGGTCCGTGATGGGTCATCAGCGAAGGGTCCAATTACCCGTAAATTCCTGAATTTGGGGCAGAATTCATGAAAACCTTCAGCGCCAAACCGGACAGCGTCAAGCGCGACTGGTATGTGGTAGACGCCTCCGGCAAGACGCTGGGTCGTTTGGCCAGCGAAATCGCCACGCGTCTGCGCGGCAAGCACAAGCCGGAATACACGCCGCACGTTGATACCGGCGACTACATTGTTGTGGTCAATGCCGAAAAGATTCACGTGACCGGCAAGAAAGCCAGCGACAAGATGTACTACCGTCACAGCGGCTTCCCGGGCGGTATCAAGGAAGCCAACTTCGAAACCCTGATCGCGAAGAAACCCGAACAGGTGCTCGAGCTGGCGGTGAAAGGCATGATGCCGCGTAACCCGCTGGGTCGCGCCATGCTGGGCAAACTCAAGGTCTACGCTGGCGCTGAGCATCCGCACACCGCTCAGCAGCCGCAGGCACTGGAAATCTAAGGGGTAGCAGATGGCAACCGCAGCTTCGAATTACGGCACTGGCCGTCGCAAGACCTCCGCCGCGCGCGTGTTCCTGCGCCCCGGCAGTGGCAAGATCACCGTCAATGGCCGTCCGCTGGACGAGTACTTTGGCCGTGAAACTGCACGCATGGTCGTGCGTCAGCCGCTGGAACTGACCGAATCCACCGAGCGCTTTGACGTTTACGTCACCGTGGCCGGCGGCGGCACCACCGGCCAGGCCGGTGCTATCCGTCACGGTATCACCCGCGCCCTGATGGATTACGACGATACCCTGCGTTCTGCACTGCGCCGCGCCGGTTATGTGACCCGCGATGCGCGTGAAGTCGAGCGTAAGAAGATCGGCCTGCACAAGGCGCGCAAGCGTCCGCAGTTCTCCAAGCGTTAATTTCACGCTGGATCGTCGATCATGCAAAAGCCCAGTCAGTATGGCTGGGCTTTTTTGCGTCTGAATCAGTAGTTTGGCTGGCCGACCGCGGTAAATCCGGTTGTCAGCTAAGGGCTTTTTCTTTACCATTTGCCGCGCCTTATTCCGCCCGGTTTGTGGGGGTTTGTCCTCACATTGACCGTTCCAACCCGAGCCCGGGATGGGGAGCAGCCTCCAGGGGAGATCATCTCGATGAGTAAAGACGGCGTAAACACCAGCCGGCGCACCTTTCTGATTGGCCTGACGTCCGCCGTCGGCGCCGTAGGTGCGGTGGGGCTGGCAGTGCCCTTCGTTAAGTCATGGCAGCCCAGTGCCCGCGCAGAAGCCGCAGGCGCACCGGTAACCGTGGATATCAGCAAACTTGAAGCCGGTCAGCGCGTCGTGCGTGAATGGCGGGGTCAACCGGTGTGGGTGGTTCGCCGCACGCCGGAAATGCTGGATGGCCTGAAAGAACTGGCCTCCGGCGGTGCCCTGCGAGACCCGGAATCCAGTGTGGATACCCAGCAGCCGGCCTATGCCCGCAACGAATACCGTTCCATCAAGCCGGAAGTGCTGGTGTTGATCGGGACCTGTACCCACCTGGGCTGTTCGCCCACCTACAACCCCCGGCCGACTGTTCAGCTGGAGTTTGGCGGCTTCTTCTGCCCGTGCCACAACTCCACGTTCGACTTCGCCGGTCGCGTGTATCGTGGTGTGCCGGCCCCCACCAACCTGGTGGTGCCGCCGCACTCCTATCTGGATGACGATGTCATCATCGTGGGTTCTGAAGAAGGGGAGACCGCCTGATGTCTATTGCCAAGGGTCTCGTTAACTGGGTGGATGCGCGCCTGCCGGTCGTGGATGCTTTCAAGAAGCACATGTCCGAATACTACGCGCCGAAGAACTTCAACTTCTGGTACTACTTCGGGGTCTTCTCCCTGGTGGTGCTGGTCAACCAGCTGCTCACCGGTATCTGGCTGACCATGTTCTACTCGCCCACCGATGCGTTCGCATCGGTGGAATACATCATGCGTGATGTGCAGTTCGGCTGGCTGATCCGCTACATGCACGCGGTAGGTGCCTCGGCTTTCTTCGCCGTGGTCTATCTGCACATGTTCCGCGGTTTGCTGTACGGCTCTTACAAGCCGCCCCGCGAGCTGGTGTGGATCTTCGGCATGATGATCTACCTGGCGCTGATGGCGGAAGGCTTCCTGGGTTACGTGCTGCCCTGGGGCAACATGTCCTACTGGGGGGCGCAGGTGATCATCTCCCTGGCGGAAGCGATTCCGTTCCAGGTGATCCCGTTCGTGGATGCGCAGCAGTCGGCGGCCATCGGCGAAGCGTTGACCACCTGGGTGCGTGGTGACTATCTGTTGTCCGATGCCACCGTGAACAAGTTCTTCGCCCTGCACGTTGTTGCGATTCCGCTGGTGCTGGTGGCGCTGGTGGTACTGCACATCCTGGCGCTGCACGAAGTCGGCTCCAACAACCCGGACGGCGTTGAAATCAAGAAGAACAAGGACGAAAACGGCATTCCGAAAGACGGCATTCCGTTCCACCCCTACTACACCGTGAAGGACCTGGCTGGCATCGTGATTTTCCTGATGGTCTTCGCCGTGGTGGTGTTCTTCTTCCCGGAAGGTGGCGGCTACTTCATCGAGCGCCCGAACTTCGAGCCGGCCAACCCGCTGGCCACGCCGGACCACATTGCGCCGGTCTGGTACTACGGCCCCTACTACGCCATGTTGCGTGCCACGACCTTCAGCTTCCTGCTGGACGCCAAGTCCTGGGGTCTGATCGTGATGGGCGGTGCCATTGCCATCCTGTTCGTGGTGCCGTGGCTGGATCGTCACCCGGTCAAGTCGATCCGTTACAAGGGTATGTTCAGCAAAGTGACGCTGATGCTGTTCGCCTTTGTCTTCGTGGTGCTGGGTTACTTCGGTACTCAGCCGGATCAGGTGGCGTTCACCATTCCGTTTACGGAGGCTGACGTGACCTACACGCATCTGGCGGGTCTGGGTACCTTCTACTACTTCTTCTACTTCCTGTTTGTGCTGCCGTTCGGCCATCGCTTCGAGAAATCCAAGCCGGTGCCCGAGCGTGTGACCGGAGGCCACTGATGAAAAAGCTTGCTGTTCTGCTACTCAGCTGTCTCCCGGCCCTTGGCCTGGCGGCCGGCGGTTACAACGAACACGTTGAATCTGCGCCGGTGAACCTGAAAGACAAGGCGTCCATGCAGCGTGGTGCGCAGTTGTTCGTGAACTACTGCATGGGCTGTCATTCCCTGCAGTACGAGCGCTACAGCCGTTTGGCTTCTGGTCTGGATATCCCCGAAGAGCTGGTGCTGGAGCACCTGAACTTCACCACGGACCAGATTGGCGACACCATGCAGATTGCCATGCCGAAAGACGAGGCCGCCGCCTGGTTTGGTGCGCCGCCGCCGGATCTGACCAACGTGGCCCGCCTGCGCACGGCCGATTGGGTGTACTCTTACCTGATCAATTTCTATGAAGATGCGGACCAGCCTTACGGCTTTAACAACCGCGTGTTCGAGAACGTGGGCATGCCGCATGTGATGGCCGCCATGGAAGAAGAGCTTGGCGAGGAAGATTTCCGCCGTGCCATGCTCGATCTGACCAATTTCCTCGCCTATATCGGCGAGCCGGTGCGCGTCGATGCCGAGCGTATCGGGGTATATGTGCTGGTGTTCCTGTTCCTGTTGTGGATCCCGGCCTATTTGCTGAAGAAGGAATACTGGAAAGACGTGCACTGACAACAGCGCCTTTCCGGCCTCTGACAGGGTAGCCGTTGACCGGCTGCCCTGTTTCTGTCTGTAGCATTGACGATTGATAAACCGCGGGAGACCACATAGCCATGGGCGTTGTGACCAAGCGTTCCTCGATGACTTTCTTTTCCAACCCCCGGGATCACTACAGCCACCGGGTGCGTATCGTGCTGGCCGAGAAAGGGGTCACCGTCGACATCGTTGATGTTGATGACAACGACAAGCCCGAAGATCTGGCCTCGCTGAATCCCTACAACGAAGTGCCGACCCTGGTGGACCGTGAACTGACGCTGTATCAGTCAAACGTCATCATGGAATATCTGGACGAGCGCTTTCCGCATCCGCCGCTGTTGCCGGTGTACCCGGTGGCGCGCGCCCACAGTCGCTTGCTGATCCACCGTATCGAGCGTGACTGGTGTGGTCATGTGGATGCGCTGATGGCGGGTGCAGAGAAGGAAGCCGAGCTGAACAAGCGCCGCAAGGCGCTGCGTGAAGGGCTGACCAGCATTGCGCCGGTGTTTACCGAGAAGCCCTTCTTCATGAATGAAGAGTTCACGCTGGTGGATTGCACCATTGCCCCGATCCTGTGGCGCCTGAATCATCTGGGCGTGGAGCTGACGGGCAAACCCTGCAAGCCGCTGCTGGATTATGCCGAGCGCATCTTCAGCCGTGACAGCTTCCAGGCCAGCCTGTCAGAGCAGGAACGCGAAATCCGCAATCCGCTCTGATGACGATGACGCCTAACCGCCCCTATCTGATCCGCGCTGTGCATGAGTGGATCTGTGATAACGGGCTCACCACGCATCTGCTGGTCGATGCAGGCTACCCCGGGGTCCAGGTACCCCGGGAGCATGTCAACGAAGGGCAGATCATTCTGAATGTGGCGCCCGGGGCGGTGCAGGGCTTCATGGCGGGTAACGATGAGGTTGTCTTTTCTGCCCGCTTCAGCGGGCGGGCGATGAATATTGTTGTGCCGGTGAATGCGGTGCTGGCGGTGTTCGCGCGCGAAAACGGTGAGGGGATGGCGTTTGAACCTGTGGCGCCCCCGGAGCCGCCCGAGCCCTCGGACGACAGCCCCGACGATAACGGGGGCCGCCGTCCGGCCCTGAAGGTGGTGAAATAGCTGCCCGGGTCAGTCGATATATTCGATGATCTTGACGATCTTCTGCACGCCGTACACCTTCTGTGCCTGCTCAACGGCGGCGTCCGCTTCGGCGCGTGTCAGCAGGCCCATCAGATAGACCACGCCATTGGCCGTTACCACCCGGGTACGGCGTCCCTGTGCGTCACCGTCCACCAGCATGCGGCTTTTGGTGCGTGTGGTGATCCAGGTGTCATTGGTGCGCGCCCAGAAGCTGCGCCCGCCCCCCACCTGCAATTCGTTGTGCACGTTGCGCACATGCCGGACCCGGCCCGCGATATCGCTGGCGCGCGCCTTGAGCTGGGCGTCCTGCACCTGGCCCACCAACAGCAGATTGCCGTTGAAGCTGACCACCTTCATTGGCGCCTGGCGAAAGCGCTCGTCGGCGCGGTACAGGTTGATGCGTGCCTTGCGCACGATATTGCGATCTTCCAGCCGTGAACCGGCGGTGCGCTTGCCGTGGTTCTGATCCACGGGTTCATCAGAAAAGGTGGCGACCATGCGTACACAGCCGGTGGTCGCCAGCGGCAGCAGGCCGATCATGAGCACTGTGCACAGGGTGCGCAGCCAGGCCGGACTCAACATCATTCCCCTCCAAAAAGTTGCTGGTCGATGACATCACACAGCGTCTGAATGACCAGCAGATGAACTTCATGTATGCGTGCTTCGACGGCGGACGGTACGCGGATTTCCACGTCGCCGGCGCTGTACAGGTTGGCCAGGTCGCCGCCTTCGTATCCGGTCAGGGCAATGACCTGCATGTCCCGGTCATGGGCGGCCTGCACCGCCTGGATGATATTGCCACATTGCCCCAGCGGCGAGATGGCCAGCAGCAGGTCGCCGCTGTTGCCCAGCGCACGGATCTGTTTGGAAAAGATTTCGTTGTAGGCATAGTCGTTGGCAATGGCGCTGAGTGTCACGGCATCGGGACCGATCGCCAGCGCAGGCAGGGCGGGGCGCTCGCGTTCGAAGCGATTCAGCAGGGCGCTGGCAAAATGCTGCGCCTGGCTGCCGCTGCTGCCGTTGCCGCAAGCCAGAATCTTGCCGCCGCCGAGCAGGCACTCGACCATGCGTTGGCCTGCAATCATCAATACATCCGGCAGCACCTCGGCGGCCTTCACCTTGGTTTCGATGCTGTCCACAAAAAGCTGACGCACCCGGTCGACACTCATGGCGATACTCGTCTCTTGCTAGTCGGCATAAAAAGCATTGGGCACCCAGTCATAACGGTAACCGTCGTCGTCCGGCGCCATGCCCAGCACATCGAAACGGCAGGGTAGTTGCTGGCAGGCCGGATAGCGAGCCAGATAATAACGCGCCGCACGTATCAGGCGCTGCTGTTTAGGGTGCGTTACCGACGCCAGCGCGCCGCCGTACTGTTCCGAGGCGCGCAAGCGAACCTCCACGAACACCAGCATCTCCTGGTGACGCATCACCAGATCGATCTCGCCCTGGCGACAATGGAAATTGCGCGTCACGGTGCGCAAGCCCTGCTGTTGCAGCCAGGCCTCTGCCTGATGTTCGGCGGCGTGACCCTGGCCACGCCGACTGAAGGGTTTCCTTACCCGGTACATGATGACGATCCTGTGTCAGCGATGGGTGTTTCCTGATTGCACCACCGGAGCACGCTGCGGCACGCCGCGCCGGAACCAGGCCCAGTCCAGTTCGCGTATCAGGCGATTGTCCTCGCCCAGGCGCAGGGCGCCGGAGGCACCGGGCAGGCTGCTTTCCGGCACCGATTGCAGCAGCGCCAGACGTGCCTGCAGCCGATAGGCGTCCACGCCCATGGCAAACAGCCGTTCGTAGCGCCCGTGGCCCTGGGGCCAGACGGAGGCTGTGGCCTGATGCAGGGTGGAGTCACGATCCAGCAACCAGGGCACATCGACGAAACGGATGCCATTGAGGTCGTGATCGCGATCCGGTTCCGGCTGGCCGCCGTAGATGTTGGAGATGCTGTACACCGGCAGGTCGCCGGCGTAATGGAAGTTCAGGGCCGGTTTCAGCTGGCGACCCTGGGCCGGGTTGGCAGCCATGAACAGAAAGTCGAGATCCTGGCGTCGGCGCGGTTCGAATTCCAGGCTGCCGGGCGCGTGGCGTCGCAGGGCGCGGGCGCGGGCCTCGCTCTGGCCCAGCGCCAGCATGTCGCGTACCGCACCACTGGCATCATCGCCGTAGGTGGTTTCGGTGCTGATCAGGCCGCCCAGGGCGGTCCATTCGCTGCTGAAGGCGGCGGCGACACGCTGACCCCAGTCGGTGCGTGGATACAGCACTCCGGCCAATCGTGCGCCTTCCTCCCAGGCCTGTCTTGCTACCTGGCGGGCTTCATCTTCCGGGGCCAGCCCGAACTGGAAGATCTTGTCCGAGCGTGGCGGTTCGTCAGCATAGTTCAGTACCAGGGTGTTGATCGGCAGGCCCGAGGCGCCGACGAGCTGCTCGACCTTGTCCCGTTCCAGTGGGCCGATGATGAAGTCGGCGCCCTCGACCAGTGCCTGATTGTAGAGGGTGCCGATGTCGGCGCTCTGGCTGTCGATAAAGGTAATGGCCGGTACCGGGTGGCCCTGTTCCAGGGCGCTGTAATAAGCCGCCAGCATGCCGTCGCGCAACGCCTGGCCAGCCTCGGACATGGGGCCGCTGTGGGGCAGCAGCGCGACGACCCGGCGCGGCCGCTCGCTGACCGCCTGTTGCAGGGCGCGTACCATGGGCGGCATGTCGCGGGCGGCGGGGTGATCGAACCAGTTGCGCGCCCAGGCGTCCAGGCGGCTTACCTGACTGTCGAGATCAGCCAGAGGATCGCGGTAGACGCGAGCCAGTTCCGCCCAGCCGAGCAGGGTGTCCCGGCTCTCCTGGGTGAGCGTTTGCAGGTCGTTCTGTGGCATGTGCATCAGCAATGCCCAGATCATCTGGTGATTGTAGGCGCGGTCGTCGTCTTCCAGCAGGCCGTCCACGGCTACCCGCTCGCGCAGGCTGGCGCGCAGATCGCCGGCGATGGCCAGAGCGTCGGCGCGCAGCAGCTGCATGCGATTCTGCAGTGCCAGCGGCGCCTCGTTCTGCAGCCGCGCGACCTCCAGACGCTCGTCCTCCAGCAGTGCCAGTGCCCCCTCGCCATCCTGGCGCGCGAGCTTCAGACGGGCGCTGAGCATGATCCATTCCAGTCGCTGGTCGCCGTCGAGTCGGCGAGGATCGAACTGCGCCAGCAGCACTTCGGCATCCTGGGGCCGCCCCATGGCCAGATAGCTGCGGGCCCAGGACAGGCCCTGGCTGGCGCGGGCGGGCATGCGCAGGTCGTTCAGCGTGCTCAGGGCGTCATCCAGCTTCTGCGGTGCGGTGGCGTCTGCGGCAGGGTCCACCGGCTGGGTCGGGGTGGTGGTGCAGGCACTGATGCAGCACAGCATCAACAGGCTCAGGGAAACTACACGCAAACGGTTCATGATCACCCGCGGTCGAATTGTTGGAACGAAGCGACTATTGTAGGGCCTCTCCACACTACGTCCATCGTCCATCTGCAGAGGTTCCCGAATGAGCGGGACTTTATACATTGTCAGTACGCCCATCGGTCACCTTGAAGACATCACTCGCCGCGCCTTGCGCGTACTGGGCGAGGTGGACACCGTGGCGGCCGAGGATACCCGGCGTAGCGGCCAGTTGCTGGATGCACTGGGCATCCGCACCCGGCTGGTGAGCTGCCATGACCATAACGAAGCGGCGCGCAGCCCGCAGCTGGTGGCGCGCTTGCAGCAGGGCGAATCGGTGGCGCTGATTTCCGATGCGGGGACCCCGCTGGTCAGCGATCCGGGCTACCGCCTGGTGCGGGCCTGCCAGGAGGCCGGGGTGCCGGTGGTGCCGATTCCCGGCGCCAGCGCGGTGCTGGCGGCGCTGGCGGTGGCTGGCCTGCCGACAGACCGTTTTGTTTTCGAGGGATTTCTGCCCAGCAAGGGGGCGCCCCGCGTTCAGGCGCTGGAAAGGGTGCTGGGCAATACCGCCACCTCGGTGCTGTTCGAGGCGCCCCATCGATTGCTGGCCGTGCTGGATGCGCTGCTGGCGGCCGGGGCGGGTGAGCGCGAAATCACCCTGTGCCGGGAACTGACCAAGCACTTTGAAACCGTGCGCCGCGATACGGTGGCGGCCTTGCGTGACTGGGTGGCGGCCGACAGCGACCAGCAACGCGGCGAGATCGTGCTGGTGCTCTCCGGTGCCGATACCCAGTCCGCCGAGGACGCCGAGCTGTTGCCGCTGGCCCGCGCCCTGCTGGCCGAACTGCCTGCTTCGCGCGCGGCCAAGGTGCTGGCCGCCGTCACCGGCCGCAAACGCCAGGAGCTCTACGCCTGGCTCGAGACCCTGTCCGGCCCCTAGGCTATTTTGCTGGTCCATCTGCCCGGGCGCCGCTACACTCCGCCCCGGATCAACCAGACAGTCGCTGGCAATCTCGTATTGCTGGAGGAAAGTCCGGGCTCCACAGGGCAGGGTGCCAGGTAACGCCTGGGGGCCGTACTGGCGACGGTACGGCTACGGAAAGTGCCGCAGAGAAGATACCGCCGATGGCCCGCTTCTTCGGAAACGGTGCACAGGTAAGGGTGAAAAGGTGCGGTAAGAGCGCACCGCGCGTCTGGCAACAGACGTGGCAGGGTAAACCCCACTCGGAGCAAGACCAAATAGGGTTCCCATGGCGTGGCCCGCGCTGGAACCGGGTAGGTCGCTAGAGGCCGACGGCGACGTCGGTCCCAGATGAATGACTGTCCACGACAGAACCCGGCTTATCGGTTGATCCACCTTCTTCTGTTCGCCTGCTGGCGGCAGCGCCCCCCTGTGGGACTGCCGTCCGCCAGCGGGTCTGATATGTCACCATGACATCATTTTGGCGCCCCTATATTCCCAATTGATCTAAAAGTTAATGTAACTTCTCACAAGCTGACGCCACCTCGCTGATAACGTTCGGGCATTCCCGCTCCCACATCCCCCCACCCATGGCAATAATCATCTAACCGACTGATTCGTAAACGCTTTCTTTTACATTCCCACACTCACGCCCGCTTGACTTTGAAATTGCCGTGGCCATAGAGTGTCGCAATGTGGAGAAATGTGGGAATTAGTGGGTTTTAGCCCCCGTTGCAGGGGGGTAAACGTGGATGGAACCGACAGCGGGGTAAGTCATCGTGTTCAGCGGGCGCAGTGCCCTTAACCTGGACGCCAAAGGGCGTCTGGCCATACCGACAAGACACCGGGATGCATTGCAGGATGCCGCCGGCGGTCGGGCTGTGCTCACGCATCACCCCTACGACAACTGTCTGTCCCTCTACCCCGAACAGCAGTGGAACGATATTGCCCGCCAGGTGGCCAGCCTCAGTGATGCCGACCCCGCCGTGCGTTACCTCAAGCGCCGTTTCCTCGGCCAGGCCGTGGAGCTGGAGATGGACGGCAACGGCCGTTATCTGATTCCGGTGGAATTGCGCGAGCTGGTCGGGCTGGAGAAGCGCGCCATGCTGGTGGGCCAGATTCATCGCTTCGAAGTCTGGAGCGAGTCGGCCTGGCAGGCCGAACAGGACAAGTATGGCCAGCTGGATCATGCGGCCATGCCGGAAAGCGTTCAGAAGCTGGCATTTTGAGACACATCGAGGCCACGCCATGACGCACGCCGAGCAGTACGTACACCAGCCGGTCATGCTGGAGGAGGTGCTGGAGTTGTTGCCCACGCGAACCAACGGCTTTTATGTCGATGGCACCTTCGGTCGCGGCGGACACAGCCGCGCCCTGCTGGCCCGGCTCTCTGCCGACGGGCATCTGGCGGGCATCGACCGCGACCCGCTGGCGGTGGCGGCGGGCGAGGCGCTGGCCGCAGAGGATGCGCGCTTCAGCATGCATGCCGGGCGCTTCGATTGCCTGGCCGAAGTGGTGGCGCGTATCGGGCGTCCCCTGGACGGCGTGCTGCTGGACCTGGGTGTCTCGTCGCCGCAACTGGATGACCCCGCGCGGGGCTTCAGCTTCATGCGCGATGGCCCGCTGGACATGCGCATGGACCCCACCTCTGGCGAAAGTGCCGCCGCCTGGCTGGCGCGCGCCGAGCAGGAAGACATCGCCAATGTGCTGTACCGCTACGGCGAAGAGCGGCGTTCACGCGCCATCGCTCGCCGTATCTGCGAAACACGTTCGGCGCAGCCGATTACCACGACGCGACAACTGGCGGCATTGATCGAATCGGTACTGGGCCGCGGCCAACCGGGCAAACACCCGGCTACGCGCAGCTTCCAGGCGATTCGCATTCATATCAATCAGGAACTCGCGGCGTTGGAAGCGGTGCTTGATCAGGCGCTTGAATGCCTGGCGCCGGGTGGTCGGCTGGCGGTGATCAGTTTCCACTCGCTGGAAGACCGCCTGGTGAAGCTGTTCATGCGCGATGCCGCAGGTCGCACGCCGCAGCCGCGCGGTTTGCCGGTGGAGGCGCCGCCGGCACGCATGCATCTGCTTGGCAAGGCGCGCCTGGCCAGTGAACAGGAAGTGGCGGTTAACGCCCGTGCCCGCAGTGCGGTATTGCGCGCGGCAGAAAAGGTGGCGGCGTGAGCGCGCCCGTCCGGCCCGGCACCGTGCTGCTGAATCTGGCATTGACGGCGGCGCTGGTGGTCTCGGCCCTGGGAGTGAGCTACAGCGTGCACGAAGCACGCAAGCTCACTGCCCAGTCGCAACAACTGCAGCGCGAGCAGTACCGCCTGCAGACGGAATGGGGGCAATTGCTCCTGGAACAGAGTACCTGGGGCTCCTACGCGCGGGTGGAACGCCTGGCGCGTGAGGAGTTGAACATGATGCAACCGACCGGCAATCAACGGGTGGTAATCCGGCCATGACAGCACGGCGCAAGCCTCAGCAGGCACAGCAGAGCTACAGCCCCCGGCGACTTCATGTCGTCCTGACGGGGTTGGGCCTGTGCGCGCTGCTGCTCGGCTGGCGGGCCATGGATCTGCAAGTGGGGCAGCACGAATTCCTGCAGCGCCAGGGCGACCTGCGCAATCTGCGGATCGAACCGCTGGTGGCGCATCGTGGTGTCATTCGTGATCGGGAAGGGCGGCCGTTGGCCGTGAGCACACCGGTGACGACCCTGTGGGCGAATCCGCGTGAAGTGTTGGCTGCACGCGAAACCTGGAGCCGTCTGCGGGGCAATCCGGTGCTCGACATGAGCATGCTGGCGAGCCGCGTGGAAGCCAATGCCCACCGTGAATTCATTTATCTGGCCCGGCACCTGGCGCCCGAGCAGGCGGAGCAGGTGCTGGCCTTGCAGGTGCCGGGAATTTATCCGCTGACCGAGTACCGCCGTTACTATCCGGCCGGTGAAGTGACCAGCCATCTTGTCGGCTTCACCAACATTGATGAAGTGGGCCAGGAAGGGATCGAGCTGGCGATGGAGAGCCGCTTGCGCGCCACACCGGGGCGCAAGAAAGTCGTGCGTGATCTGCACGGTCGTGTGATTCAGGACATCGAAGTGCTGGACGAGCCGCACTCCGGTGAAGACGTTTACCTGAGCATTGATCTGCGCCTGCAATACCTGGCGTACCGCGAGTTGTTGTCGGCGGTGAATCGCCATCGCGCGGCCGCCGGCAGCGCCGTGGTGCTGGATGCGCGCACCGGCGAAGTGCTGGCGATGGTCAATCAGCCCTCCTACAACCCGAACAATCGCAGCGGCGTCAACACGGCGGCGTTGCGTAACCGTGCGGTCACGGATGTGTTCGAGCCGGGTTCCACCGTCAAGCCCTTCACTGTGGCGGCGGCCCTGGAAAGTGGCCTGGTCACCCCGGCGACGCAGATCGATACCCGCCCCGGCACCATGCGTGTGGCCAACAAGACGATTCGCGATCATCGCAACTACGGTGTGATCGACGTGGCCACCGTGCTGACCAAATCCTCCAACGTGGGTACCACCAAGCTGGCGCTGGACATGGATGACCAGGCGCTGCCCGGTTTCCTGGAGCGGGTGGGTCTGGGTATTCACTCCGGCGTGCGTTTCCCCGGTGAGAGCGCGGGCATGCTGCCGATCCGTCATCGCTGGCGGGATATCGAAAAGGCATCGCTGTCTTACGGCTATGGTGTGTCGGTTACCGCGCTGCAGCTGGCCCGTGCCTACGCCGTACTGGCCAACGACGGGCGCCGGTTGCCGGTCTCGCTGGAGCGGGTCAATGCGGATTATGCCGAGGCAGAAAACCGCTTTGCCGAGCAGGTGATCAGCCCGGTCTACGCCCGCGCCATTGTCGACATGCTGGAAACCGTGGTGTCGGAAGAGGGCACAGCGCGACGTGCCAAGGTGCCCGGCTATCGGGTGGCCGGCAAGACCGGCACCGTGCACAAGCTGTTGCCCAGTGGTTACGCCGATGATCGTTATGTCGCGTTGTTTGCCGGTGTCGCACCGGCAGAAGATCCGCGCATCGTGACCGTGGTGATTGTGGACGACCCCCGTGGCCGGGATTACTTCGGCGGCCTGGTGGCGGCGCCGGTCTTTTCCAACATCATGGCCGGCGTATTGCGCACGCTGGATATCGAGCCACCGGACACGTCACCGCCACCGGCGATCTACGCCGGTGTCGGCAAAGAGGAGGGCCGCATATGAGCCTGCCTCTGCAACAACTGCTCCCCGAACGCACGCTGCCCACCCCGCTGGCAGCGTTGCCGGTTAATGCGCTGTGTCTGGACAGCCGCCGGGTACAGCGCGGCGACACTTTCGTGGCGCTGGCCGGTCATGCCCGCGATGGGCGCACGTTCATTCGCGATGCCATTGCTGCCGGAGCGGCACTGGTGCTGGCGGAGCACGACGACGCGGATCTGGGCGAGGAAGCCGGTGTGCCGGTGATCGGCGTGCCTGCGCTGCGCCAGCATCTGGGTGTGATCGCCGCGCGCCTGCACGGTGAGCCCGGCCAGGCATTGTCGATTACCGGCGTGACCGGCACCAACGGCAAGACCAGCACCACCTGGTTCCTCGCCGATGCCCTGAACGCTGCGGGCTTGCCCTGCGCGCTGATCGGCACCCTGGGCGTGCGCTTTGCCGATATCAGTGAAGATCTGGGCCACACCACCCCGGACCCCGTCAGCCTGCAGGCAGCATTGGCGCGTTGCCGCGATGCCGGCGCACAGCAACTGGTCATGGAAGTGTCTTCGCACGCGCTGGATCAGGGGCGCCTGAACGGCACGCCGGTGGCGGTGGCGGTGTTTACCAACCTGAGCCGCGACCATCTGGATTACCACGGGAGTGAAGCGGCTTATTTCGATGCCAAGGCCAAGCTGTTTGCCCTGCCATCCTTGCGCCACGCCGTGATCAATATCGATGACGCGGCGGGCCGGCGCATGCTGGCGCTGCTGCCCGCGCAGGTCAATGCCGTGACCTGCGGCCAGGCCGCCGACGCCACCGTCCAGTGCAGCGCCTTCGATGCGGATGAAGCCGGCATGCGGTTGAGCCTGCAGGTGGCGGGCGAGCGTGTGGAAGTGGCCCGGCCGCTGTACGGCGCGTTCAATCGCGACAATCTGATGGCGGTGGCGGGTGTGCTGCATGCGCTGGGTCTGGATGCAGCGCAGATCAGCGCAGGGATGAATGCGGTGACGCCGGTGCCGGGCCGCATGGAGCCGGTGCAGGCCGACCCGATGCCGGTGGGCTCGATGCAGGCTCCGCGCGTGCTGGTGGATTACGCGCACACGCCGGACGGTCTGGAAAAAGCCTTGCAGGCCGCCCGGGTGCATTTCCCTGCAGGCCGTCTGTTCTGCGTGATCGGTTGCGGTGGCGACCGTGACCGTGGCAAGCGACCGCAGATGGCTGCGGTGGCAGAGGCGCTGGCGGACCAGGTGGTACTGACCAGCGACAACCCGCGTTTTGAAGAACCCGAGGCAATTCTGGCGGAAATGCGTGCGGGGCTGGCTGCGGCCGACCAGGCGTGGGTCATCAGTGATCGGCGCGAGGCCATCACGGCGGCGATCAACGCCGCCGATATCGGCGATCTCGTATTGATCGCGGGCAAGGGGCATGAAACGTATCAGGAGATTCGCGGTCAGCGCTATCCCCTGGATGACCGTGCGCTGGCGCGCACGGCCCTGACCGCGAGGACGGCCCCATGAGCGCGCCTTTCATGCTCAGTGATATCGCTACCCTGACCCGGGGACACCGGGTGGGTGCAGACCGCCCGGTAACCCGGGTGAGTACGGACACCCGCAACCTGCAGGAGGGCGATCTGTTTGTGGCCCTGCGCGGCGAGCGTTTCGATGCCCACGATTATCTGGAGCAAGCGCGTCTTGCCGGTGCGCTGGCCGCTGTGGTGGAACGTCCGACCACGGCGTTTGCCGATTACGTGCAGGTGACCGACAGCCGCCGCGCGCTGGGTGAACTGGCCGCCGGCTGGGCTGATCGTTTTGCCCTGCGCCGGGTGGCCGTGACCGGTAACGCGGGCAAGACCACCGTCAAGGAAATGATTGCCGTAATGCTGGGCGAACAGACGCTGGCCACACGCGGCAATCTGAACAACGACATTGGTGTGCCGCTGACATTGTTGTCGATTGATGACCAGCATCGTTATGGCGTATTCGAACTCGGTGCCAATGCGCCGGGCGAAATTGCCTGGACCAGCCAGCTGGTGAAGGCACAGGTCGGCCTGATTACCAATGTGACTGGCGCGCACCTGGAAGGCTTCGGCACGCTCCAGGGCATTGCCGAGGCGAAGGCGGAACTGTTTGCCGGCATGGCCCGGGGCGGCACCGCCATCATCAATCTGGATGACAGCTTTGCTGATTTCTTTGCGGCGCAGGCCCGGCAGGCCGGGTTGCAGTTGCTGCGGACTGGCCAGGTGGAAGGCGCTGATCTGCTGGCCACCGATATTCAGGCGGGGGCGGACCAGGTTCGCTTCACGCTGAGCCACGCCGGCGAACAGTGGCCGGTGCTGGTGCCACTGCCGGGGCGGCATCAGGTCAGTAATGCCTTGCAGGCGCTGGCGGCGGCACTGGCCAGTGGCGTCTCGCTGGCCGTGGCCATCCAGCGTCTGGCACTGCTCAAGCCGGTGCCCGGGCGGGTCAACCGGATGGCCTGCGGCAACGGCTTGTTGATCGATGACAGCTACAACGCCAACCCCGGGTCGGTGCGTGTGGCGATCGAACTGCTGGCGGCATCGCCTGGGCCCCGCATGCTGGTGCTGGGTGCGCTGGCGGAACTCGGTCCTCAGGCCGCAGACATCCATGCCTCGCTGGGCCAGGCCGCCCGCGAAGCCGGCATAGAAAAACTGGTTTGCTACGGCGCGCTGACGGCGCACACCGTGGCGGCATTCGGTGTTGGCGCGCAGCAGGTCGACACACACGATGCGGCGGCGCGGGAAGCGCAGTCGATACTGGATGAGGGCGGTACCGTGCTCGTCAAAGGCTCGCGCAGTGCTGGCATGGATGCCGTGGTGGCATCGCTGCGGGACGGGGGACGTGCAATGGGGGGGGCTCACTGATGCTGTTATGGCTGGCTGAACGACTGGGGCAGGTACACCCGGGTTTTCTGGTGGTGCAATACCAGACACTGCGCGCGATTCTCAGCGTGCTGACGGCGCTGATCGTGTGCTTCATGGTCGGGCCGACGATGATTCGCAAGCTGCGCCAGTATCAGGTGGGCCAGGCGATTCGTGACGATGGCCCGAAGAGCCATCTGAGCAAGGCGGGCACGCCCACCATGGGCGGTGCGCTGATTCTGGTGGCGATTGTGCTGGCGACCTTGCTGTGGGCGGATCTGACCAATCGCTTCGTCTGGATCACGCTGGGTGTGCTGTTTGTATTCGGCGCGGTGGGCTGGGTGGATGACTGGCGCAAGGTGGTGGAAAAGAATCCGCGCGGCCTGCCCGGACGCTGGAAATATTTCTGGCAGTCGATCGGTGCCATTGCGGCGGCCTGTGCCTTGTATTTTACCGCGCAGTCACCGGTGGAAACGCAACTGATCGTGCCGTTCTTCAAGGATGTCGCCATCAACCTCGGGCTGTTCTATCTGGTGCTGACCTATTTCGTCATCAACGGCACCAGCAATGCGGTCAACCTGACGGATGGCCTGGACGGGTTGGCGATCATGCCGACGGTGCTGGTGGCCGGGGCGCTGGGCGTGTTCGCTTACCTCAGCGGTCACGCGCAATTTGCCAACTACCTGCATATCCCCTTTGTGGCCGGTAGCGGTGAACTGGTGGTGATCTGTGCTGCGATCTGCGGTGCCGGGCTCGGCTTCCTGTGGTTCAACGCCTATCCCGCCCAGGTGTTCATGGGCGATGTCGGCGCACTGGCGCTCGGCGCCGTGCTGGGTGTCATGGCGGTCATCGTTCGGCAGGAAATCGTGCTGTTCATCATGGGCGGTGTGTTCGTGATGGAAACCGTGTCGGTGATGTTGCAGGTGGCCTCGTTCAAGCTCACCGGGCGGCGCATCTTCCGCATGGCACCAATTCATCATCATTTCGAGCTCAAGGGTTGGCCGGAGCCCAAGATCATTGTCCGGTTCTGGGTGATTACCGTGATTCTTGTACTGGTGGGTCTGGCGACCCTGAAAATCCGTTAAGGCGAGGCGATGAGTAACGACGCGTTCGATCTGGTCATCGGTCTGGGCATCACCGGACAATCCTGTGTTCGCTATCTGGCAGAACGCGGGATGCCGGTGCGTGCGCTGGATACGCGTGCCCAGCCGCCGGGGCTGGATGCCTGGCGTGCGCGTTTTGCGGACGTGCCGCTGCACCTGGGGGGCTACCGCGAGGAGTGGCTGCGTGATGCCCGCCGTCTGATCGTCAGTCCGGGCATTGCAGTCTCGACGCCGGAGATTGCGCGCCATGTGGCCAGCGGCAAGGAAGTGATTGGTGATATCGAACTGTTCGCCCGCGCCGCCAGTGTGCCGGTGGCGGCGATTACCGGCTCCAACGCCAAGAGCACGGTGACCACCCTGCTGGGTGAGATGGCGCTGGCGGCAGGGCGGCAATCGCTGATCGGTGGCAACCTGGGCACCCCGGCGCTGGAGTTGCTGGAAGCGGACGCGCAGCTTTACGTGCTGGAGCTGTCCAGTTTCCAGCTGGAAACCACGTACAGCCTCGATGCCCAGGCCGCTGTCATTCTCAATGTGTCCGAAGATCATATGGACCGTTATCACAGCCTGGCCGATTACATCGCCGCCAAGCAGCGCATCTATGACGGTTGTGAAGTCGCAGTGTGGAACCGTGACGACGAGGTGACCCGGCCGCAGCGCCAGGTGCCGCGTGAAATTACTTTCGGTCAGCATGCCCAGGCGGACTACCGGCTGGACAGCGCGCGGCAGGTACTGCAATGCCGTGGCGAGGACCTGTTGCCCACATCGCAACTGGCCATGCGTGGCCACCATAACGTGCTCAATGTGCTGGCGGCGCTGGCCATGGCGGAAGCGTTGGGCTTGCCGCGTGAACAGGCGCTGGCCGCTGCGGCGCGTTTCCCCGGTTTGCCGCATCGTTGCCAACTGGTGGCGGAGCGCCACGGGGTGCAGTGGTTCAACGATTCGAAAGGCACCAACGTGGGGGCCACCCTGGCGGCTCTGGCGGGCACCGGGCCGGCCATCGACGGCAAGATCATTCTGATCGCGGGCGGCCAGGGCAAGGGCCAGGATTTCTCACCTCTGGCCGTGCCCGCGCAGCAGCATGTGCGCGCCGCTCTGTTGCTGGGCCAGGATGCCGAGCGGCTGGCGGTGGCACTGAGTCGCGTGCCCTGCGAGCGGGTGACGGACATGCAGGCGGCAGTGCAGCGTGCTGCGGCGATGGCTCAGCCCGGTGATGCCGTATTGCTGTCGCCTGCCTGTGCCAGCTTCGACATGTTCAGCGGCTACGTGGCCCGTGGTGATGAATTCATGCACCAGGTGCGGGCGCTGGATCAGCGGGGAGGTGAATCATGATGCCTGCCCTGACCATGCTGCGTCCGTCGCTGCAACGCATCGACCTGCCACTGCTGAGCGCCGCCCTGGGGCTGTCGCTGCTCGGTCTGGTCATGGTGGCGTCAGCGTCGTTGCAGATCGCGGAGCTGCGGCTTGGCCAGCCTTTCTATTACGCGTTGCGTCACGGCGTCTATCTGGGCATGGGTCTGGCGCTGGGCGCTGCGGTGTACATGCTGGTGTCGATGGCCTGGCTGGAAAAACTGCGGGTGCTGGCGTTGCCGGCGTCCATCGCCGTGTTGCTGATGCTGTTCATTCCCGGTCTGGGCCGTGAGGTCAATGGCTCGCTGCGCTGGCTCAACCTGGCGGGCTTCACGGTGCAGCCTTCGGAAATCGCCAAACTCGGTTTTGTCATGTACCTGGCCGGGTATATCGCGGTGCGCAAGCAGGCACTGGAAACCACCTGGCAGGCGTTCCTGATTCCGCTGGGGGTGCTCGGCATGCTGGCGGTATTGCTGCTGATGCAACCGGATTTCGGGGCCGTGGTGGTGATGGGTGTGGCGGCGATGGGCATGCTCTTTCTCGGCGGCGTGCCGACCCGGCGTTTCCTGTTGCTGGCGCTGTTGCTCAGCGGCCTTGCTGCGCTGGTCGCCTTTGCCCAGCCGTACCGTGTGGCCCGGTTGATGTCCTTCATGGACCCCTGGGCCGATCAGTTTGGTAGCGGCTATCAGTTGACCCAGAGCCTGATCGCGTTCGGGCGTGGCCACTGGATGGGCGTGGGCCTGGGCAACAGTGTGCAGAAGCTGTTCTACCTGCCGGAAGCGCATACCGATTTCGTTTATGCCGTGCTGGCCGAAGAGCTGGGCCTGCTGGGTAACCTGTTGATGATTGCCGCTTTCGCCCTGCTGATTGCGCGCATTTTCCTGCTCGGTGGTCGCCTGGAAGCCCGTGGCTGGCAGTTCCATGCGCAGCTGGTGTACGGCATTGCGCTGGTGTTCAGCACTCAGGTGCTGATCAATCTGGGCGTGAACATGGGCCTGTTGCCCACCAAGGGGCTGACCTTGCCTTTCGTGAGCTATGGCGGCAGCAGCCTGCTGATTTCGGCAGTGATGATTGCGCTGGTGCTGCGTGCTGGTACCGAGTTGAAAGGATACGAAGAGCGGGAACGCGGGAGGGTGCGCACATGAGCGGCACTGTCCTGATGATGGCCGGCGGGACCGGCGGACATGTATTTCCGGCGCTGGCCGTGGCCGATGTCCTGCGCGAACGCGGCTATGACATTGCCTGGCTGGGTGCGCAGGGCGGTATCGAGAACCGTCTTGTCCCCGCAGCGGGTTATCCGTTGCACGCCTTGAAGGTGCGCGGCGTACGTGGCGGCGGAGTGTGGCGGAAGCTGCAGGCGCCCTTCCTGCTGTTGCGCGCGGTGCTGGCGGCCCGGCGTGTCCTGCGCGGCACGTCGGCCGTGCTGGCCGTGGGCTTCGGTGGTTTTGCCAGCGGCCCGGGCGGTCTGGCGGCGCGGCTCTCGGGCGTGCCGTTGGTGGTGCACGAACAGAATGCCATTCCGGGCCTGACCAACCGGGTGCTGGCCCGGTTGGCGAACCAGACACTGGAAGGTTTTTCCGGCGCCTTCGGCGGGCGCGCGCGGGCGGTGGGTAATCCGGTACGCAACGTGATCGTGAGCTTGCCTGATCCGGCACAGCGTTACGCCGAACGGGATGGTGCCTTGCGCATCCTGGTGCTGGGCGGCAGCCAGGGGGCGCTTGCCCTGAACAGAGCCTTGCCAGCGGCGCTGGCGCGGTTGCTGCAGGCGCAGCCGGCGGTGATACGCCATCAGGCCGGGCGCGGTCGCCGCGACGAAGCCGCTGGCGCTTACGCCTCCGCCGCACTGGAAGCCGCGGTGGACGAGTTTATTGATGACATGGCTGCGGCCTATGCCTGGGCGGATCTGGTGATCTGCCGGGCTGGCGCCCTGACGGTGGCGGAAGTCGCGGCTGCCGGGGTGGCTGCCCTGTTCGTGCCTCTGCCGACGGCTGTGGACGATCACCAGCGGCATAACGCCGAATGGCTGGCCGGGCAGGGCGCTGCGCTGGTGCTGGAGCAACAGCAGCTCAATGCCGCCGCCCTGGCGGAACGTCTGCGCCCCGTCATGGCCGAAGGGGCCATTGACCGGGCTCGCCTGGCGACGATGGCCGTGCAGGCGCGCGCCCTGGCCCATACCGACAGCGCCACGCATGTGGCCGATATTTGTGAGGAGGTGCTGCGTGGCTGAGACATCCCGCAACACAACAGCGATGACACAGCACGCCGTGCCGGAAATGCGCCGTATTCGCCGGATTCATTTTGTTGGCATCGGCGGTGCAGGCATGTGCGGTATTGCCGAAGTGCTGCAGAACCAGGGTTACGAGGTCAGTGGATCGGACCTGCGTGAGTCGCCTGTGGTGGCGCGTCTGCGTGAACTGGGCGTGCGGGTGGATATCGGTCATCGGGCTGCCAATGTCGCCAACGTGGACGTGGTGGTGACCTCCACGGCGGTCAGCACGGATAACGAAGAAGTTGTGGCCGCCCACAATGCGCGGGTGCCGGTGGTGCCGCGTGCCGAGATGCTGGCGGAGCTGATGCGCTTCCGTCACGGCATCGCTGTGGCCGGCACCCATGGCAAGACCACGACCACCTCGATGATCGCCGCGATGATGGCCGAGGCCGGTATGGATCCGACCTTTGTGATCGGTGGCCGTCTGAACAGCGCGGGCACCAATGCACGCCTTGGGCAGAGCCGCTTTCTGGTGGCTGAAGCGGACGAGTCAGACGCTTCCTTCCTGCATCTGCAACCGATGGTGGCGGTGGTCACCAATATCGATGCCGATCACATGCACACCTATGGCGGTGATTTTTCCCGACTGGAAAACACCTTTGTGGAGTTCCTGCACAACCTGCCTTTCTACGGCATCGCGGTGATGTGTGTGGATGATCCGGTGGTGCGCAAACTGCTGCCGCGCGTGAACCGTCAGGTGATCCGCTACGGCTTCAGCATTGATGCCGATATCCGCGCCCAGGTGATCAGCCAGACGGGCATGACCACGCATTTCCGGGTGCTGCGTCAGGGCTCGCGCGATCTGGATATCCGCCTGAATCTGCCAGGCCGTCATAACGTGCAGAACGCCCTGGCCGCCATCGCGGTGGCGGCGGACGAGGGCGCCAGTGATGACGCCATCGTGCGTGGGCTCGAGCAGTTTACGGGCGTGGGCCGCCGTTTCGATGTGCTGGGTGATTACACCTGCCCGGATGGCACCGCGATGCTGGTGGATGACTATGGCCATCACCCGCGCGAAGTGAAAGTCACGATTGATGCAATTCGCGAAGGCTGGCCGGAAAAGCGTCTGGTGATGTTGTTCCAGCCGCATCGTTACACGCGGACCCGTGATCTCTATGAAGATTTTGTGGAAACCCTGTCCGGTGTGGATGTACTGCTGATGCTGGATGTCTACGCCGCAGGGGAAGAACCGATTCCCGGTGCCGATGCCCGCGCGTTGTGCCGCAGTATCCGCCAGCGTGGTCAAGTGGAGCCGGTGTTTGTGGAAGACCCGGACAAGTTGCCGGGCATTCTGGAGAAACTGTTGCGCGATGGTGATCTGCTGGTCACTCAGGGTGCCGGTAATGTCGGTGCCATTGCCCGGCAGTTGGCCAGTGCAGGAGTCAGAACGTGAGCGATATGAGTGTGGACCGTAACCAGTTGAAAAAGGCGCTGGCCCGTGTCGGCCGGGTTGCCGTGCTGGCGGGCGGGCGCTCGGCGGAACGCGAGATCTCGCTGAAAAGCGGTCGCGCCGTCCATGCTGCGCTGCGCGGTTTCGGCGTGATTGCCGAGCTGGTGGATCCGGCGGAAGTGTCTGTGGATACCCTGGCCGGTTTTGAGCGTGTCTTTATTGCGCTGCACGGTCGCGGCGGTGAAGACGGCGTTATCCAGGGTGTGCTGGAACATCTTGAAGTGCCCTACACCGGCAGCGGTGTGATGGCGTCGGGCATTGGCATGGACAAGGTGCGCACCAAGCTGTTGTGGGCTGGCGCCGGTCTGCCGACGCCGGGTTTTTATGTGGCCGGGCAAGACGAACTGGCACTGGGTTTCCCGTTGATGGTGAAACCGGCTCGTGAAGGGTCATCCATCGGTATGCGCAAGGTGAACACCAGTGCCGAGTTGGCCGCAGCCGTGACCGAAGCGCGCCGCTATGACGCCGAGGTGCTGGTGGAGCAATGGGTGCAGGGGCCGGAATTTACCGTGGCGATCCTGGGTGATGAGGCCTTGCCTGCCATTCGCCTGGAGACGCCGAACAGTTTTTATGATTTCGAAGCCAAGTATCGCAGCAATACCACACGCTACCTGTGCCCCTGTGGTCTGGATGAGACAGAAGAAACCCGTTTGCGGGCGCTGGCACTGCGGGCCTTCCGCACCGTGGGAGCCAGTGGTTGGGGGCGGGTGGATGTGATGCAGGATGCCCAGGGCCAGTTCCAGTTGCTGGAAATCAACACCGTGCCCGGCATGACCGATCACTCGCTGGTACCGATGGCCGCCAAGGCAGCAGGCATGGCGTTTGATGAACTGGTGGCGCGCATTCTGCTGATGGCCGGATTGCCGGGTGCTGCCCAGGATGGAGAGGACGCCCGTGGCCCGGCGTGAGCGCGTTCAGGGCGCGGTGCGCAAACCCGCCCCGAAGGCGCGGCGTGAGCGCAAGGCACCCACGGTGCCACTGGCGGTGCGGGTGACACGGGCACTGCCCTGGCTGCTGGCCAGTGTGGCCTTGCTGGCGGTGATGACCGGCCTGATCTACCTGCCGCGCATGCTGGATCAGTATCCGCTGGAGCAGGTGCGGGTAGAAGGCGTGCAGGACGAACGTCGGCAACAGGAAGTGCAGCTGGCCCTGGCGGCGCTGGTGCGCGACGAGAACTTTTTCTCGGTGCCGTTGCAGGCGTTGCATCAGGAAGTGAGCGCCCTGGCCTGGGTGGACGATGCAGAAGTGCGACGCCAGTGGCCGGATCAACTGATATTGAAAGTCACCGAGCGGGTGCCGGTGGCGATCTGGAATGACGAAGTGCTGGTGGCCAGCAGCGGTGAAACCTTTCACGCGCTGGCCAAGTACAACATCGAAGCCCTGCCGCGTCTTAATGGCCCGGCCGCGCGGCTGGAGGATGTGATGAGTTATTACCACAGCATGAGCCGCATTCTGGCGCAGGTGGACATGAACATTCGCCACATGCGCGTGGATGCCCGGTTGGGTGCAGAAGTGGAACTAGAAGACGGCATGCTGCTGCTGGTGGATCGCGAGCAATATGCCACCAAGCTGCGCCGTTTTGTGCAGCTGTATCAACGCGTGCTCAGCGACGAGGAACGTCAGCTGGCCCGCGTGGATCTGCGCTATGCCAATGGCATGGCGGTGACCTGGGCGGATGAAGCCCGAAACAGTAACAACCTGCGTAGCGACAAGAGAGTCTGAAGCCATGGCGAATTCAGCACAGGACCGGATGATCGTTGGCCTCGATATCGGCACCTCGAAAGTGGTGGCGATTGTCGGTCAGGTAAACGTGGACGGCACCATGGACGTGATCGGCATCGGCTCGCAGCCATCGCGCGGCATGAAGAAAGGCGTGGTGGTGGATATCGAGGCCACGGTGCGCTCCATCCAGCGCGCGGTGGAAGAGGCGGAGTTGATGGCCGGTTGCCAGATTCACTCGGTATATGTCGGCATTGCCGGCAGCCATGTGCGCAGCCTGAACAGCCACGGCATTGTCGCCATTCGTGACCGCGAAGTGTTGCATGCCGATATCGACCGGGTGATTGACGCGGCCCAGGCGGTGGCGATTCCGGCGGATCAGAAGACCCTGCACGTGCTGCCACAGGAATACGTGGTGGACAACCAGGAAGGCGTGCGCGAGCCGGTCGGCATGAGCGGCGTGCGCCTGGAAGCCAAGGTGCATCTGGTGACGTGCGCCGTCAATGCGGCGCAGAACATCGAAAAGTGCGTGCGCCGTTGTGGCCTGGAAGTGGACGACATCATTCTGGAGCAACTGGCCTCCAGCTATGCCGTGCTCACCGAAGACGAGCGCGAGCTGGGCGTATGCATGGTGGACATCGGCGGTGGCACCACCGATATCGCGATCTTCACCGAAGGCGCCATCCGGCATACGGCGAACATTCCCATTGCCGGCGATCAGGTCACCAACGACATCGCCATGGCGCTGCGCACACCGAAGCAACATGCCGATGAAATCAAGATCAAGTATGCCTGCGCGCTGACCCAGCTGGCCGGGGCTGACGAAACCATCAAGGTGCCGTCGGTGGGTGATCGCCCGCCGCGTACCCTCAGCCGCCAGAATCTGGCCGAGGTGGTGGAGCCGCGCTACGACGAGCTGTTCACGCTGATTCAGGCCGAGCTGCGCCGCAGCGGCTTCGAGGACCTGATTCCCGGTGGCATCGTGCTGACCGGCGGTTCATCGAAGATCGAGGGCGCAGTGGATCTGGCGGAAGAGATTTTCCATATGCCGGTGCGGCTGGGCCTGCCCCAGGGCGTGGCGGGGCTGACCGACGTGGTGCGCAACCCGATTTATTCCACCGGCGTGGGGCTGCTGCTGTATGCGCAGCGTATGGAACAGGAAGGGCGCTCCGCCCGGCACGAAGCCGGTGGCGGCAGCGTGGACTGGATCGAGCGCTTCCGGCGCTGGTTCAAGGGCAATTTCTGACAGGGTTTACGGTGGCGTGGCGACGACACCGGAACGTTCGACAACACAGGGAAGCACAATCGGGAGATTGATCATGCAATTCAAACTGGAAGACAGCGTACCGCATGGCGCGGTAATCAAAGTGGTGGGCGTAGGTGGTGGCGGCGGTAACGCTGTGGATCACATGGTGCGCTCGAATGTTGATGGTGTGGAGTTCATCTGCGCCAACACCGACGCCCAGGCACTGCGCAATGCGACAGCACGCACGGTGATTCAACTGGGCAATCAGGTCACCAAGGGCCTGGGTGCAGGCGCCAACCCGGATGTCGGGCGGCAGTCCGCGATCGAAGATCGCGAGCGGCTGGCCGAGTTGCTGGAAGGCGCTGACATGGTGTTCGTCACCGCAGGCATGGGCGGCGGTACCGGCACCGGTGCGGCACCGATCGTGGCCGAAGTGGCGCGCGAACTGGGCATTCTGACCGTGGCGGTCGTCACCAAGCCGTTCCCGTTCGAAGGCCGCAAGCGCATGAAAGTGGCGGAGCAGGGTATCGAAGCATTGCGTGAGCATGTGGATTCCCTGATCACCATTCCGAACGAGAAACTGCAATCGGTCCTGGGCGGCTCCACGAGCCTGCTGGATGCCTTCAAGGCGGCCAACGATGTACTGCTGGGCGCGGTGAAAGGGATTGCCGATCTGATCGTCAAACCGGGCATGATCAACGTCGACTTTGCGGACGTGCGTACCGTGATGAGCGAAATGGGCATGGCCATGATGGGTACCGGCAGCGCCATCGGCGAAGGCCGGGCAGAAGCGGCGGCCACGGCGGCGATTTCCAGCCCGCTGCTGGAAGACGTGGATCTGCACGGTGCACGCGGCATCCTGATCAATATCACCGCCAGTGAATCCATCTCGCTGCAGGAATTCACCGCAGTCGGTGACACGATTCAGGAACTGGCCTCTGACGATGCCAACGTGATCATCGGTACCGCCATTGATCCGGACATGGGTGATGAACTCACCGTGACCGTGGTGGCGACCGGCCTGGGTGGTGCGGCACAGGAACTTAAGGTCGTGCGGGGCAATCAAACTCCGGTACGGGCTGACGGCCGTCTGGACTATGACGAGCTGGACCGTCCTGCCTTTGGTCGCAAACGGCCGCAGAACGAGACGCGCCGCAATGCGCAGGCTGCCGTGAACGCCTCGGAAGATCTGGATTTCATTGATATCCCGACCTTCCTGCGCCGCCAGGCCGACTGACCGGCCCACGCGGACACCGTTACCGGTCGGTTTCCGGCGGGCATGGCAGGGTCATGCCCCGGGATGCCCCTCCGGGCGGGGTCTGAGGGCCGACAGGCGGCGCGAAGGCCAATGGTGCAGGCACTGCGGGTCATGCTAGCATCCGCCCCCTGCTTACGTGTTCAGTAAATGAGCGACAGGATTGATGATCAGACAGCGCACGCTCAAGAATGTAATCCGCGCCACCGGCATCGGATTGCACACCGGCGACAAGGTCTACCTGACCGTACGGCCAGCCCCTGTTGATACCGGTATCGTGTTCCGCCGTGTGGACCTGGATCCGGTGGTGGAAATCCGGGCCGAAGCGGAGAAGGTGGGCGAAACGACGCTGTCTTCCACGCTGGTTCAGGACGGTGTGAAAGTCGGTACCGTGGAGCACCTGCTTTCGGCGATGGCCGGGCTGGGCATCGATAACGCCTATGTGGAGTTGTCGGCGCCGGAAGTGCCGATCATGGACGGCAGTGCCGGGCCCTTCGTGTTCCTGCTGCAATCAGCAGGTATCGAGGAGCAGGCGGCAGCGAAGAAATTCATCCGCATCAAACGCGAGGTGCGGCTGGAAGAAGGCGACAAGTCTGCTGTCTTCGTACCGTTCAACGGCTTCAAGGTGACCTTCAGTATCGAGTTTGACCATCCGGTCTTTGCCAATCGCAACCAGACGGCGAGCATCGACTTTTCCTCCACATCATTTGTGAAGGAAGTGGCGCGGGCTCGCACCTTCGGGTTCATGCGCGATATCGAGTATCTGCGCTCACAGAACCTGGCACTGGGTGGCAGTGTGGACAACGCCATTGTGGTGGACGATCACCGTATCCTCAATGAGGACGGGCTGCGCTACGAAGACGAGTTCGTCAAACACAAGATGCTCGATGCCATCGGTGACCTGTATATGCTGGGTCACAGCCTGATCGGCGAGTTCATCGGCCACAAGTCCGGCCATGCACTGAATAACCAGCTGTTGCGCAAACTGCTCCAGGAAGAGGATGCCTGGGAAGTGGTGACCTTCGAGGATGAGGCGACGGCGCCGATTTCCTATATGAAGCCGGTGCTCGCTGCCGAGTAGCAATAAAAGCACCAGTACGTTGTCGAACAGAAAGGCCCGGTCTCCCGCCGGGCCTTTCGCTTTTCTGAGGATTCAGAGCTGGCCGGCGTCGGCCAGACGGCGCAAGGCGGCCTTCAGGTCCGGGTCATCAATGGCGTCGGCGGCTTCATGCAGGCAGGCGGGGGCGTTGCTGGCCAGCACAGGGGGCGTCAGGCGGCTTTCGCTGGGGCCAGTGCTGATCGCCGCTGGCAAGCGGCTGACCCGCACCTTCCAGTCCTTCAGGCCCTGTTCCGCCGCCAGTGACGGGCCGTGGAAGCGCAGTAGCTGGGCCACGGCGTTGTTCTCGGCCAGCAGCAGCAGGGTATCGCCGTCCCGCAGCAGCTGCACTCTGGAGGCCATGGCGGGGGGCAGGCGCTGGCTGGTGACCGGGCGCGGCCCCTCATCACCCTGTTGCCACTGGCGTGCACGCTGGCTCAGAGGCTTCAGATTGGTCTGGCCCTGCAATAATAGGCTGATGGATTGTGGGCCAATTGCCTTAGCCATGATATTTTCCTAGTATAACGACTCGCTTCAAAGGCTTTGCGGCAAGAACGGCTTGTAAGTCATTGAATATTAATAAACTGGGAAGCCGTATTCATGAATATCATAGTCCTCAATGGTCGTGGCCACCAGTCACGCACCCTGCGCCTGCCGCGCTTCCTGCCGGCGGTGCTGCTGGGTTGTCTGGTGTTGTTGCCTGCCCTGGTGGGTGCGGGCGCCTACTACGCCATGTATCACTGGGGCGATCCGGTGCTGGATCAACGCATGACCGCCCGCTGGCAGGGGCAGCTGGACGAACAGCGCCAGGTCCTGGATCAGGTGAATGCCCGCACCGACGAAGAATTGCGAGCGCTTACTATCCGTCTGGCCGAGATGCAGGCGCGCCTGGTACGCCTTGATGCGCTGGGCGAGCGGCTGGTGGACGTGGCCGGTATCCCTTCTGACGAATTCGATTTCAGCGCGCCCATGGCGATCGGCGGGCCGGAACTGCCGGATGACCGCTCCATCGCCTACACCGCCCCCTCCTTTACCGACGCCCTGACGGACCTGTCCCTGACCCTGGATCGCCGTGAGCAGCAGCTCTCGATTCTGGAGCGTTTGATGGACAACCGTCGCATGGCGTCCAAGACCGAGCTGTCCGGCCGTCCCATTCGCCGGGGCTGGCTGTCATCACGCTTCGGTCAGCGCACCGATCCCTTCTCCGGTCGCCTGAGCATGCACCGTGGTGTAGATTTTGCCGCCAAGGAAGGGTCTGACGTGATCGCCACCGGTGCCGGGGTAGTGACCTTTGCCGGTACCCGCTGGGGTTATGGCAACCTGGTGGAGATCAATCATGGCAACGGTCTGGCCACACGTTACGCGCACATGAAGGAAATCCTCGTCGAGGCGGGCGATATTGTCCGCGCTGGCGACGTGATCGCCCTGGTGGGCACCACTGGCCGCTCCACCGGCCCGCATGTGCACTATGAAGTGCTGCGCAATGGCCGCCAGGTTGATCCCACCCCCTATGTGGCCCGCTCCCGGCAGTGATGCCGGGGCTTGATCCCGACCGGGTTGCCCCCATCTGTTCCGGATGGCCCTTCGCGCCTGCGAACGGGTAGAATGGCGCTCGCGTATCGTCAACCACTGGACTCGACACCGGAAGTTTCATGCTCTCATCTCTAGTCAAGAACATCTTCGGTAGCAAGAACGACCGAGAAATCAAGCGCATGCAGAAGATCGTCGCGGAGATCAATCAGCTCGGCGATGAAATGAAAGGGCTTGATGACGACACCCTGAAGGCACGCACCACCGAGCTGCGACAGGCCTACGCCGATGGCAAGTCACTGGACGAGCTGTTGCCGGAGGCCTTCGCGGTGGTCCGCGAGGCGGCCACCCGGGTGATGGGCATGCGCCACTTCGACGTGCAGTTGATGGGGGGTATCGCCCTGCATGAAGGCCGGATTGCCGAGATGCGCACCGGTGAGGGCAAGACCCTGACGGCGACCCTGCCTGCCTATCTGAATGCCCTGTCCGGCGACGGCGTGCATGTGGTGACGGTGAACGACTACCTGGCCGAGCGTGATGCCAACTGGATGCGGCCGCTGTACGAGTTTCTGGGCCTGAAGGTGGGCGTCATCCTGTCCCAGCAGCCGCCGGAGCAGAAGAAGGGCGCCTACGAGGCGGACATCACCTACGGCACCAACAACGAATTCGGCTTCGACTACCTGCGCGACAACATGGCCTTCCGTCTGGAAGACCGGGTGCAGCGCGGTCTGAACTACGCCATCGTCGATGAAGTGGATTCGATTCTGATCGATGAAGCCCGTACGCCGCTGATTATTTCTGGTCCGGCGTCGGACAGCTCTGAACTGTATCGCCGCATCAACCTGCTGATTCCAAAATTGAAGCCACCCTCGGAAGAGTACGAGGGTGACTACAATATTGATGAAAAGAACCGTCAGGTTGAGCTGACGGAAGCCGGCCACCAGCTGGTGGAAAAGCTGCTGATCGACGAGAAGCTGCTGGAAGAAGGCGAGAGCCTGTATTCCGCCCAGAGTCTGGGTCTGCTGCATCATGTGCATGCGGGCCTGAAAGCGCATGTGCTGTTCAAGCGTGACAAGGACTACATCGTCCAGAACGACCAGATCGTGATTGTCGATGAGCACACCGGGCGGACCATGCCGGGGCGGCGCTGGTCCGAAGGCATTCACCAGGCGGTGGAAGCCAAGGAGCAGCTGCAGATCCAGCAGGAAAACCAGACGCTGGCATCGACCACATTCCAGAATTATTTCCGTATCTATACCAAGCTGTCCGGCATGACCGGTACGGCTGATACCGAAGCCGCAGAATTCCGCCAGATCTATGGCCTCGACGTGGTGGTGATTCCCACCCATCGGCCGATGGTGCGGGTGGATGCCGATGATCTGGTGTACCTGTCTCTGGAAGACAAGTACGACGCTATTATCAATGCGGTGCGCGAGGCGGTCGAAAAAGGCGCGCCGGTATTGGTAGGTACCGCGACGATTGCCGCCTCGGAATATCTGTCGCAGCGCCTCAACAAGGCCGGTATCAAGCATCAGGTGCTGAACGCCAAATTCCACCGCAAGGAAGCCGAAATCATTGCCCAGGCCGGTCGGCCCGGCGCGGTGACCATTGCCACCAACATGGCCGGTCGGGGTACCGACATCGTGCTGGGGGGTAACCCCGATGCCGCGATTGCCGAGCTGGTGGACCCGAGCGAAGCAGAAATCCAGACGGTGCGCGATCGCCAGAAAGCGGACCAGAAAAAAGTGATGGAGGCCGGCGGCCTGCACATCATCGGCACCGAGCGGCACGAATCCCGTCGTATCGACAACCAGCTGCGTGGCCGCGCCGGTCGTCAGGGCGACCCGGGTGACACCCGCTTCTTCCTGTCCATGGAAGATGATCTGATGCGTATCTTCGCCTCGGATCGCATCCGTAACCTGATGCGCAGCCTGGGCCTGGAAAAGGGCGAGGCCATTGAGCACCGCTGGGTGACCAAGGCGATCGAAAATGCCCAGCGCAAGGTGGAAGGCCGTAACTTCGATATCCGGAAAAACCTGCTGGAATACGATGACGTGGCCAACGACCAGCGCCGCGTGATCTACAGCCAGCGCGACCAGATTCTGGCGTCTGAAGACCTGTCGGAAAGTGTGCGTGGTATTCGTCGCGATGTGGGTACCGAGCTGGTGCACAGCTTCATGCCGGTCGGCTCCATTGAAGACCAGTGGGATGTGCCGGGCCTGGAAAGGGCGCTGGACACCGAATTCCATCTGCGTGCCCCGGTGCAGCAGTGGCTGGATCAGGATTCCAGCCTGCATATTGATGGCGTGGTGGAAAAAGTGATCGCCGCGCTGGAAGAAGCCTATGCCCGCAAGGAGCGGGAAGTGGCGGAGCTGGGTGTAGACCTGCGCCGGGTGGAGAAGCACCTGATGCTGCAAGTGCTGGATCGCCACTGGAAAGACCATCTGGCCAGCATGGACCACCTGCGCCAGGGCATTCACTTGCGTGGCTACGCGCAGAAAAACCCGAAGCAGGAATACAAGCGCGAAGCCTTCGAGCTGTTCCAGGCCATGATGAACCAGATCCAGAACGAACTGGTGCGTGTGCTGAGCACGCTGGAGTTGCGCCGTGACGACGCGGTGGAACGCCTTGAGCGCCAGCGCGAGGAAGAAGCGCGCCGCCAGGCCGAGCAGATGCGCACCCAGACGCCAGAGATGGGCAGTCGCGGTGTGCCGCGCGAGCAGGTGGGCGGGCAGCAAGGCGGCCAGGGGCAGCCCGCGCCCGCACAACCCTTCAAGCGCGAAGGGCCCAAGCTGGGCCGCAACGATCCCTGCTGGTGTGGTTCCGGCAAGAAATACAAACACTGCCACGGCAAACTCGAGGCCTGACGCCCATGCAGACGCAGCAGTGGTTTCCTGTGCCGGGCGTACGCCTGGCGGCGGTGCAGGCGGGCGTCAAGAAGCCCGGCCGTCGTGACATTGTGGTGTTTGAACTGGCGGAAGGCAGCCGCACGGCAGGCGTGTTCACCCTGAACCGCTTTTGCGCGGCGCCGGTGCGCATAGCGCGCGACCATCTGGGCAAGGCGTCACCGCGTTACCTGCTGATCAACACGGGTTATGCCAACGCAGGCACCGGTGACGAAGGCCATCGCCGTGCTGTGGCGACCTGTGATCTGCTGGCACAGCAGGCGGGCTGCCAGGCCGAAGAAGTGCTGCCGTTTTCCACCGGCGTGATCGGCGAGCTGTTCACCTTGCCGCCGTTCGAGCGTGGCATACCGCAGGCGCTGGACAGCCTGGATGAACATGCCTGGGGTCAGGCCGCCGAAGGCATCATGACCACCGACACCCGGCCCAAGGTGGCCAGCCGCCGCGTACAGCTGGCGGGCACCGAAGTCACTGTGACCGGTATCGCCAAGGGCGCGGGCATGATCAAGCCGAATATGGCGACCATGCTCGGTTTTGTGGCCACCGATGCCCCCATAGCCCAGACATTGCTGACGCATTGGGTGAAAGCGCTGGCGGACGTATCGTTCAATCGCGTGACCGTGGACGGCGACACCTCCACCAACGATGCCTGCATGCTGGTATCCACCGGCCAGGCGGACATGGCCGAGATCGCGGACGCCGACCACCCGGAGGCCGCCACGCTGTACCACGCCCTGGAACAGGTGTTTGTGGAACTGGCCCAGGCCATCGTGCGTGACGGCGAAGGGGCGACCAAGTTTGTCGAAATCGACGTCAGCGGCGCCGCCTCGGACGCCGATGCCCGTGCGGTGGCCGAAACCGTGGCGCATTCTCCGCTGGTGAAGACCGCGCTGTTTGCGTCCGATCCCAACTGGGGCCGTATTCTGGCCGCCGTCGGTCGCGCCCCGATTGCGGCGCTGGACGTGGACGCCGTGGACATCTGGCTGGGCGAAGTGCAAATCGTGTCCCGCGGCGGCGTGGCGGCGGATTACACCGAAGCGCGCGGCGCCGCTGTGATGGCGCAGAGCGATATCAGCATCCGCATCCGCCTGGGCGACGCCCCCGGCAGCGCCACCGTCTGGACCTGCGACTTCAGCTACGATTATGTGAAGATTAATGCTGAATATAGAACATGAGCACCGGACATGAGTCCGTGCTGCTCGTGGTGGCGGCCATCATCCGCCACCCCGACAACGGCCGTATCCTGCTGAGCCAGCGGCCCGCCCACAAGCACAAGGGCGGCTGCTGGGAATTTCCCGGTGGCAAGGTGGAACCCGACGAAGCCCTGGACGCCGCCCTGGCCCGTGAACTGCACGAAGAGCTTGGCCTGACGGTGCGCGAGTGCCGCCCCTTCATGACCATTGATCACACCTATCCCGAACTGTCCGTGCGCCTGTGCTTCCGCGAAGTCACGGCTTTCGAGGGGGAGCCTCATGGCCGCGAAGGCCAGCCGGTGGACTGGTTCACCGCGGATGCCCTGGCGGACTTGCCGTTCCCGGAAGCGAATCAGCCCGTGGTCACCGCGCTGGGGCTGCCCGATCAACTGCTCGTACTGCCCGACACCTTGTCTGAAACCATGTCTTACACCCCGCCAGACGACTGGCAGAAGCGCCTGGCCGATGCTGTCGCGGCGGGTTGCAGGCTGGTGTACCTGCGCGGCGACCACGACAGAGCCACGCTGGCGTCTCTGGCGCGCGTTGCGCAGGCGGCGGGTGCCCGAGTGCTGGTGGCCGACAATGCGGCCCTGGCACGCGCGACAGGGGCGGATGGCGTACACCTGCGCAGCGGCCTGACTGACGCGCAGATTGCTCAAGTGATCAAGGAGGGCGGGGACAGCCTGCTGTATTCCATGGCCTGCCACGATGAGGCCGAGCTGGAGCGCGCACGCCGGGCAGGGGTGGATCTGGTGATGCTGTCGCCTGTGCGAGCGACGCCCACACATCCGGACGCCGCCGGGCTGGGCTGGGAGCGCTTCAGAACACTGGCGGAGGGGCAGCCGTTTGCCGTCTATGCACTGGGTGGAGTGGGGCCCCAGGATCTGGACGTGGCGCGCGAACATGGCGCGCGGGGCGTGGCCGGTACACGCGCCTTCTGGTAATGCGGGGCTTTGCGCCTACCGCTCCGGAAACTCATCCCCGAACTCATCCCCGAACTCGTCCCCCAGCAAATCCGGCTCCCCCGGAATGGCATGCCGCTCCGACGCCCAGTCCCCCAGATCAATCAACTTGCACCGCTCTGAACAGAACGGCCGCCACGGATTGTCATTGCGCCACTGGATCAACTTCTTGCACTGCGGGCAAGGGTAAACGCGGGTGGTATTGCTGGCGGGAGTCTCGGAAGAATCAGTCATTGCGCTGCGTTCGGGCCATCTCCAGATATCGAGCGTGCAGTGTATCCAGCTGCGCATGCAAGTGCGAGAGGTCGCCGTCGTTGACCACGATGTCATCGGCGCGGGCGCGCTTCTCATCACGCGGCATCTGCGCCGCCATGATCGCCTCCACCTGGGCCGCAGGGACCTCGTCGCGCGATGTGGTGCGCGCTACCTGCACCGCCTCCGGCACGTCGATCAGCAGAATGCGCTGCGCCATGCGGTGCTGACTGGTTTCCAGCAGCAGCGGTGACACCAGCAGCGTGTAGGGCGAGCGTGATGCCTGGAGCTGGCGCATAATTTCTGCCGCGATGGCCGGGTGGGTAATGCCTTCCAGCGCCTTGCGCTCCGCCGGGTCGGCAAACACCCGCTCACGCAGCGCGCGCCGGTCCAGGGTGCCGTCCGCCGCGATCACCTCGGCACCGAAATGCGCCTCGATGGCCGCCAGCGCTGGCTGGCCCGGCTCGACAATCACCCGCGACGCCAGGTCGGCATCCACCACCGTAATACCCAGGCTCGCCAGATAATCCGACGCCGCCGTCTTGCCACTGCCGATGCCACCGGTGAGCCCCACTACGAACATGCCAGTCTCCACCGCTCAGAACTGCATCATGCCGAGATAGCCATCCACGATGGCCTGCCCCCACAGCAGCGCAATCAGCCCCGCGCCCGCCAGATAAGGACCAAACGGAATGCCCTGATCCCGCTTCACCAGCCCGGTGGCCATCAGCAAGCCGCCGACCACCGCGCCGACCACGGACGACAGCAGGATCACCAGCGGCAGCATCTGCCAGCCCAGCCAGGCCCCCAGTGCTGCCAGCAGCTTGAAGTCGCCATAACCCATGCCTTCCTTGCCGGTGAGCAGCTTGAAGGCCCAGTAGACGCTCCACAGCGCCAGATAACCGGCGGCAGCGCCAATCACGGCATCATGCAGTGACACCGGCGAAATACCCGCCCAGGCGGCCAGTAACCCGCCCCACAGCAGCGGATAGGTCAGGCTGTCTGGCAGCAGCGTGGTGTCAAAATCGATCATCGCCAGCGCCAGCAGCACCCAGCTGGCCAGCAGTACGGCCACCAGCCAGGCGCCGTAGCCAAAATGCAGCGCCGCCATCAGCCCCAGCAGGCCTGCGGCCAGTTCCACCAGCGGATAGCGCACGGAGATGCCCTTGCCGCACTGGCTGCACTTGCCGCGCAAGACCAGCCAACTGACCAGCGGGATATTTTCATACCAGCGGATCTGGTGGCCACAGTGCGGGCAGGCCGAGCGCGGCAGAACCAGATTGAAGGGGGCCGGCTCAGGCTGCTCAGGCAGCTCCAGAAGGGAGCGTGCCTCGGCTTGCCAGGCGCGCTCCATCATCTTCGGGAGGCGGTAGATCACCACGTTGAGGAAGCTGCCGACCAGCAGGCCGAGGATAAAAACAAACCCGGCCAGAGCGGCCGGGCTGGATTGGAGCAGTTGAGTTAGTGTCATGACAAATCAGACCACCGCACCGATCTGGAAGATGGGCAGGTACATGGCCACCACCATGCCGCCGACCACGATGCCGAGGAAGCTCATGATCAAAGGCTCCATCATGCTGGTCAGACCGTCCACGGCGTTATCGACTTCATCTTCATAATACTGGGCAACTTTTGCCAGCATGGAGTCCAGCGCACCGGATTCTTCCCCGATGGCAGTCATCTGCAATGCCATACTGGGGAAAACGCCGGTCGATCGCATGGCAAACTGCAGCTGCTGGCCGGTGGAGACGTCGTCCCTGATGTCGTAAACGGCCTTGCGGTAGACCGCATTGCCGGTGGCGCCAGCGCAGGCCTCAAGTGCATCAATCAAAGGCACGCCCGCAGCAAAGGTGGTGGACAGGGTGCGTGAAAAGCGCGCAATGGTAGCCTTGAAAATAATGTCACCCACGATCGGCAGCTTGAGCAGGTACTTGTCTACCGCATCAGCAAAGGCCCTGGATCTCCGGCGCGCTTGAGTAAACGCTGCCACGATAGCGGCGATGCCAACCAGGATAAAGAAGCCATTAGCCTGCAACGACTCGGACAGCCCGATAACGAACATAGTCATGGCAGGCAGTTCCGCGCCAAAACTGTCGAAAAGCTCCTGAAAGGTGGGTACCACCTTGATCAACAGGATGGCAGTCACTACGGCGGCCACGACCAGAACGGTTGCCGGATACTTCATCGCCTTCTTGATCTTTGACTTCAGTGCCTCGCTCTTCTCCTTGTACAACGCCACGCGATCCAGCATCGTTTCAAGCGCGCCAGATTGTTCACCGGCCTCTACCAGACTGCAGTAAAGATCATCGAAATACTTCGGGTGCCGCCTGAGTGCGCCGGCGAAGTTGTTACCGCCTTCGACATCATTCTTGATTTGCAGCACCAGCTCTTTCATGGTGGGGTTGTCCAGACCGTCGGCAACGATTTCAAAGGACTGAACCAGAGGGACCCCGGCTCTCATCATGGTTGCCATCTGGCGCGTAAAGATGGCGATATCTCCGGGCTTGATCTTCTTCTTGCCGCTGAAAAGCGACATCTGTGCTTTCTTGCGGATCTTGGATGCATTGATGCCCTGCTTGCGCAGCTCTGCCCGGGCCAATGCGGCGTTGGGTGAGAGCATCTCGCCCTTGATCTTGGCGCCGCGCCGATCCACTCCCTCGTAGGTGAAAGGGACTTTCTTCTGCTGCTTGACTGCTGCTGCATTCGCCATAATCAGTGTCCGGATGTGACGCGGTTGATTTCTTCAAGGCTGGTAAGGCCCTGCATCACCTTTACCAGGCCAGAGCGGGTGAGGTCGTTGAAGCCTTCCTTGCGACACTGATCGGCAATCTGGATGGAGTTGCCTTCTTCCATGATGATTCTGGCGATGCCGTCCGTAATTTTGACGACTTCGTAGACCCCCACGCGCCCCTTGTAGCCATTGGTGCACTTTTCGCACCCTTTAGGGCCGTATACAGTAAACCCGGAAGCGATGTCCTCTTCCGTGAAGCCCATCTCAAGCAGGGACTGCCTGGGTACGTCCACCACCTCCTTGCAGTGCTCACACAGTCGCCTGGCCAGACGTTGCGCAATGATCAGGATGACAGAAGTGGCAATGTTAAAGGAAGGGATGCCCATATTGCGCAGACGCGTGAGTGTCTCCGGCGCACTGTTGGTGTGCAGGGTCGAGAGCACAAGGTGCCCCGTTTGCGCCGCCTTGACCGCGATGCTGGCGGTTTCCAGATCACGGATCTCCCCGACCAGGATGACATCAGGGTCCTGGCGCAGAAAGGCCTTCAGCGCGGCGGAGAAGTCCATCCCGGTCTTAGTGTTCACGTTGACCTGATTGACCCCTTCCAGGTTGATCTCCACCGGATCCTCTGCCGTGGAAATGTTCCGCTCAGGTGTGTTCAGGATATTTACCCCTGTGTACAGGGACACCGTCTTGCCTGACCCCGTGGGGCCGGTCACCAGAATCATGCCCTGCGGCTTCTCCAGGGCGTCCATATACAGTTTCTTCTGGAAGTCCTCGTAACCCAGTGCGTCGATACCCATTTTGGCGCTTTCGGGATCGAGAATCCGCAGCACGATCTTTTCACCGAAAAGCGTGGGGCAGGTGTTCACCCGGAAATCGATGGCCCGGGTCTTGGAGACCTTGAGCTTCATGCGACCGTCTTGCGGCACCCGCCGCTCCGAGATGTCCAGCTGCGACATCACCTTGAGGCGGGCTGCGATCTTGCCAGCGCTGCCCGGCGGGGGTTTTGAGACCTCGCGCAGGATGCCGTCCTGACGAAAGCGCACCCGGTAGGTCTTCTCATAAGGCTCGAAATGCAGATCCGAGGCGCCGATCTTGATCGCGTCGAGCAACAGCTTGTTGACGAAGCGCACGATAGGAGCGTCGTCGGCGCCAGAGCTCTCTTCTTCCTTTCTGGCGTCAACCGCTTCGCCGCCCGAGATATCGATATCATCCAGGTCTTCGTCCAGATCCTTGAAGGCGCCGCCTTCCGCTTCGCTGACCACGGCATCAATCCATTGGCCCAGCTTGTCGTCTTCGACAATGATGGTCTCGATATTCATGCCGGTGTTGAAGCGGATATCCTCCAGGGCCTGGAGGTTGGTCGGGTCAGAAGCGGCTACGAACAGCCGACTGCCCCGTTTGAACAGCGGCAAGACACGATGTTTGGAGATCAGGCGATGGTCCACAAGGCCTTGGGCCATCTGGTCTGGTGAGAACGCCGACAGATCCAGCACCGGATCACCAAATTCCTCAGCCACCGACAGGGCTACGTCATGGCCCTTCGCGACCCCCTTCTGGGAGATGTAGCTGACGAGGCTGGTTTTTTCCTGACGGGCGCCTGACAGGGCCTCCCTGGCCTTGTCCTCGGTCAGGATGGAATTCTGGACCAGACGTCGCGCAAGCCCTGAAAGGGGAGTGGACATGGGTGAGTGCAGCCTATCTTATTGATTTTAAATGGCTCGCATGCGCCAGCAGAGCCTTGGTTCTCTGTTTATACACTATTAGCGGGCTACACATAAAGTATTAGAGGTGGTCGTGCATCAGGCTGAGTCGTCGTCCCGCCCCAGGTAGTCGGGTCCAGTGTGATGCGGGTCACAATGTTTGGAGGGTGTGCCTGGGCTGGCAGTACCAATCACTCTGAAGTGCGGATCGTTCTCGTTAGAAAAGAGCGACGATAAATGACATGCCAGAGTGACAAAAAAAGGCACCAAATGACGCTCTGCGTCGAAAAGCCAGTGCGCAGCTCCGCTTGCGATGCGCTTGAAACACAACTACTACGCAATCCTTCTGATCCTCGTTGCAATTGGCCCGGTAAATGCATTACAACGTTCAGGTCGTCGCAACCTGGGGGTGCCATCCGGGGGACGAGCATAAGAATTTATCTTAAAGACTGTGGAGAGGCTGTTATGAAACAGGTACAGAAGGGCTTTACCCTTATCGAACTGATGATCGTGGTGGCGATTATCGGTATTCTGGCTGCCGTCGCGCTGCCTGCTTACCAGGATTACACTGGTCGTGCCCAGGCTTCCGAAGCTCTGAGCGCCACGGCAGGCATTCGCGCTGATATTGGTGTGTATATTGCTGAGGAAGCAGCGCTGCCGGACGCTGGCGATAGTGCTTCGCTTGATCAGGCATTGGCCGACCTCGAAGGTAAGTATTTCGGCGCTGGTAACGCGAGCCTGACTGGCCCTGGAACAATTTCGGTTGCGTTTCAGTCCGGTGTTCATGCTGGTGAGACCATGACTCTGGAAGCTATTCCTAACGCCGCGAACAATCAGATTGCTCGTTGGGAATGTGATGGCCTCGATCCGAAATATCTGCCAGCTGCTTGCCGTCCGTAATCACGCGGGTATCTGCTAGAGTAAAAGGCGCGCTTGTTAGCGCGCCTTTTTTATGATTTTGAGAAATGGGTATATCAGGATTTGGCTCCAGTATATTTGCGCCGAAATCGGGATTGATATCAATATGACATCATGGAGCTATCCATGATCATGCGCTAGGATGGAACCCCATAAGAATCCAGTTGTAAGAATCAGGGCATAAGGATTGTGCGTAAGTCATTGTTTTTTCTTTTTTGGGCGATTGGCCTGCTTGCCGGAATGGAGGCGGTCTGGAGCGAGCCACGCTTCATGTCGGTTGCAGATTGTGGTTCGCTGGAGCAGGCCGTTCCTGCCGACTATCAGTTGTATCGCAAGGTCTATCTGGAAGGCGTCAGTGGTGAGTCCATGGCGCCAGGCGAGCAACTCCCTCTTCATGCAGTCCTCTCACAGCGTCATTGGGCAACAGAGCCTCTCCTGATTATTCACGGCGGCGATGCTCGCCATGCCCGGGCATTGTGCGAGCGCTTCTATCGTAGCGGATTCACCGCTACTTACCTGCAGATCGATGAATCATCTTCTGAGCCATCCGTGACCTCAACGCTAGGCGTACCGGAGGCTGCACGCCTGCTGTTACGAGACGCTGGTCTGGTGTCGCTCATTACCGGTGATCACCTGGATCCTGGCCGCTTGCGGGACGGCTGGAGCGTTTACTCAAACATGGATCAGCTGCCTTCTGGCTTACCCGGCATGCTGGTGGTGGAAGATATCGCGCTGGTTGAGCGCACGGATATTCAGGCCCGGATAGTGGTGCTGGATGGATCAATAAGCGAACTGGTGGATTACGCGGGGTATTCCGTCAGGAGGGATCTGGTGGGTCGGACGGCTTACTGCCGCCGGTAAAACAGGAACGATCGGGGAAAATCAGGGGAAGGGACATTGAAAACAAAACTACTGGCAGCAGGCCTGATACTGCTGTTGATGGCCGCTGCGCGCGCCTCGGAACCGCTGTGCGCCGTCGTGGTGATCGAAATCGAGCAGGAAGTCACCTTCGAGCGCCAGGGCTTCATGGCCAGGATGGCCATCAATAACGGGCTGGACCAGTTCTCGCTGGATGATGTGCGTATCGACGTGCACTTTGCCGACGCCGACGGCAATCCGGTGGTGGCCACCTCCAATACCAGCAGCACCGATGCCCTGTTCTTCATCACCCTGGATCAGTCGAGCGGTATCACCGCTACCGACGGCACCGGCAGTATCGCACCCGCCAGCACCGCACGGCTGGAGTGGCTGATTGTGCCGGCGCCGGGCGCTGCCGAGTCGCCCAGTGGCACCCTGTATTACGTGGGCGCAGAAGTCGCCTATCGGTTCGGTAACGACCAGGAAACCGTGCGCGTGGCGCCTGACACCATCATCGTGCGGCCCATGCCCGAGATCGCGCTGGATTACTTCCTGACCCGCGAAGTGATCGCCAACGACCCCTTTACCCCTGAAATCGAGCCGCCGGTGCCATACACCCTGGGCCTGCGCGCCATCAACAATGGTGAGGGCACGGCCCGCGATTTCCGTATTGCCTCGTCGCAGCCGCGCATCGTGGAGAACGAGCAGGGGCTGGCGGTGGCCTTCGAGATACTCGGGAGTTATGTCGGCAACCAGATGGCCGAGCCCTCGCTGAACGTCCACCTGGGTGATCTTGAGCCCGGGGTGGCACGTGTCGCCCGCTGGATCATGCAGAGCACGCTGTCGGGCCAATTCACCGATTTCAGCGCGACCTATACCCATGCGGAGGACCTTGGCGGCGCGCTGACCTCCCTGATCTCCGGCATCAACACCCATTTTCTGGTCAAGGACGTGCTGGCAGACCTGCCGGGCCGCGATCAGGTGCGCGATTTCCTGGTAGTGCAGGGGCAGGACTTCCTGCTGTTCGAGTCCGAGGCAACAGGGCAGTCGTTACCCGTGTGCCAGCATTGCCAGCCCGTGGTGCGGCGGTCAGCCACCCATACGTCGGCAGCACGACCTGGAGGCGGCGCGCTGATCACCGTTGAGCCCGCCGCGGTCAATCAAGGAGAAACCACCTATATCAAGCTCGACATGCCCGCATTGCAGGGGCAGCAGGTGTTGTCTGCCCACGCGCTGCATGGCGGTGAGGCGCGCGCCCTGTCGCGCGCCAATGTCTGGGTTTCGCAGGAGCGCGACGACGACAAGATCAGCTTCAACTACTTCCTCAACATCTTCACCCAGCAACCCGCTGAGCTTTATCAAGTGACAGTCGGCCAGGCCGAGCAGCAAGGCTATGCCCCGGTGTTCCAGCCGGTGCCTGCCAGGCAGGTGAACGCGGGCGATACGCTGGCGTTTCTGGTGCGTGCCGAGGGTCCGGCGGGCACCCCGGTCACGCTGGCCCTGGAGGCTGGCCCACAGGGGGCCTATCTGGACATGACCGACGCCACCCAGGGCATTGCCTACTGGCCGGTTCCACTGTCGGCGGCTGGGCACTATCAACTCAGCTTTACCGCAAGCAACGCTTACGGCCAGAGCCAGATGCTGGTGTCGGTGTCAGTGGTGCCTGTGGATGAAGACGGTGACGGCGAGAGCATCCCGGACTGGTTGAAGGAACAACTCGGTGGCGACCCCTACGATCCCGTGGAGGGCGCGCAGGACCTGGACGGCGACGGCTTTACCCTGCTGGAAGAATACCTGGCAGGCAGTGACCCGAACGATCCGGACAGCACGCCGCTGACAGTGGCGCGCCTGTTTGTTGATGATCAGCAACCACTCGACCTTGAAGCGCCAGTCTGGACAGACATGGTGCTGGACGACATGGGCGAGCGTATGTTTCGGCTTACCGGCGACGGTGTGCTGACGGTGCTGGCGCGAACGCTGCCATCGGGCGAGCTCGCCGATATCGGCACTCTCGCATTGCCGTTTGTGGAAGGCCGGATCACCCCATTGCCAGATGATCGCTTGCTGGTGAACGGTCGAAGCGAGTCGGGTTACCAAGTGGCGTTGCTGGATGCCGATCCCGCGCTGGAGGCGGTGACACTGATTCGGTTGCTGACCCTCCACGACGCACCGGGTGACAGTGCATTGGGGCGCCCGGCGCTCTCAGCCTCCGGCGAGTGGGCCTGGTTGCCGGTCAGTGACAGATCAGCCATTTATCTTCTGGACCTGAGCGACGGCGATCTGCGCCTTGCCCAGACACGCAGCCAGCAGAACACCGGGCTGGCCCTGTTGTCTGGCATCAACGCAGTGTTGCCGGTTGCAGGGACGGATCTGCTTCTGGTGTCAGGCGCATCGGGCACCGGGGCTGTGCCCTTCAACGCCAACGACGGCACCTTGGCGGATTACGCTGAATTTGTGCTGCCTGCAGAGGAATGGCCCGCAGCGTCGGCTCTGGTGGGCCACGAGGGCGGCGACTACGCCCTTGCGGCGAACCGGGCCAGTGCGGGAATGCGTGTGCTGGATACCTCGGCACTGCGTTTTCAGTCGCTGGAAGAAAAAGTATCCCACGAACAATGTGGCGAAACCGCCCTCGCTCTGGGGTTGGGGCAACGCCTGTTCTACGGCGCCTGCGGAGTGAATGGAGTGGCCGTGTACGGGTACGACCTCGGGCGCGGCATAGCGGACGCCATCCACTCCCTGGCACAAGGTGATGCCGATCCGGCAGGCGAAGTGCTGACCAGCATGCACCACGCCAGTCTGATGGCACCGTCCAATGACGGGCGACATCTCTACGTGTATTCCCACGATGGTATCCATGCTCCTGCACTGGTGCGTTTCCGCCATGAGCGTGATTGGTATGAAGAGCCGACGGATCCAGAGGAACCAGGTGAACCCGAAGAGCCGGGCGATCCTGATGACCCGGATGATCCCGCCGAACCGGAAGACCCGCCGGGGCTGATCGACCGCATCATCGGTGTGATTGGTGGAATCATTGAGGCCATCGGCGGCTTTTTCCGCCGCTGGTTCTCCTGAGAGGGATATCGGGGATGAAAGACAAGATGAAGAAGATCAATAACGTTTTGTGGGGTGCGGCGTGCGCGCTGATGGTCGGCCTGAGCCCGCAGGCCTGGGCGACAGACAATTGCGCGGAAGACCCGGATTACCGACCGATTGCTGGCGGCGTCCTCTACACCGACCAGCCCGGTGGCGCCCGTGTGGTCTGGCAAGATCGCAACCCCGGTGCGCAGTACTCCCTTTACGCTGTTTATGAAACTCCGGCAGCAGATCCTGAGGAGCCGCCACAGCAGCACGAGACGCTGTTGGAGACAGGTTTAGCCGGGGGCTTTCATCTTTTTGCGGAAGATCCTCAAGCCGTGCGTTACCGGCTGGGGGTGCAATACGCCTGCGCGGAATCGGAAAAAGGGCTGCCATTGCAACACCGAGTACTGGGTGATGTGCAGGCACTACCGTTGACGATTCTGGAGAGCGATATCAGCCCGGGCGGCACCTATCGCCTGTATGGCGATATTGTGGATGCAAACGGTATGCCGGTATTCGACGGCACTGTTTTCGTGGACGGCCAGCAGCGCGGCAGGCTTATCAATGGCCGCGTCAGGATGGAGCTGGTCGCCGAAGAGCAAGCTCACGATATCTCTGTGAGTATTGTCGGGGACAATGGTTATCAGCATACGGAAACCCTGGCCGTTCCTGTCTCTCCGTCGTCTGCTGTGGTCTCCGGTCTGCACACCGTCGCCACGGCAGGGGGCATATCCCTGCGCTTCTCCCTGCCTAGCGGATACAGCCGGGTTCGAGTGATGCATCGCGCAGAAGGTGGTAGTTACCAAACCTGGATCGACGGAACCTGGTCAGGCCAGTCCACTCTCAGCACGACGCAGGGTGAGATCGTAGATTTTCTGATTGAGCCTTATCGTGAGGAATCCGGGCAGCGAATCTGGGGTGAAGCGCTGGGTTATCAGGCAAGGGCTGGCCTTGGCGGCAATCTTTCGGACCATACGCTTCAATGGGATAGGTCGGGCATAGGGCATATTCTGCCGTATCGGCTTGTCTCTGCTGCTTCGGTATCTGCCGAAAGCACACTGGATATTGCTGCGGGTAGCATTATTCAGTCGACAGCACGAAGCGTGAACTTGAGTGTAAGTGGAAACTTGACGGCGAGTGCACAAAGTGACGTTGGTCGCATCGTTTTTACGTCAGATTCCGAAATTCCGTTACGAGGAGATTGGGGGCATATTGATTTCCAGAATGGTAGCTCCGGGCTGTTACGTTATGTGATGGTGGAGTATGGCGGCGGGCAGGCACTCACAACAGGCAGCTCAGCTCATCAGGGAGCGGTGCGTATCAGAACGGCCTCCCCGGAGCTGGAGCATGTGCATATTCGATATGCGGGGCAGGGTTCGAACAATACAGCTGCTCAGGGGTATGGATTGTGGTTGTCAGGAAGCGGCGCGCCGATCATCCAGCATAGCGTTATCGAGAGCGCCCAAACCTATGGGCTGTATTCAGAATCCACTGGCAGTTTTACGTTCAGGGATAATGAGGTTATCTACTCGGCCAGCGTTGGGTTGGTTAATTATTCTTCCAGCCATGCGCCGGTGATTCTGGGAAATGCCTACGCTGGCAACGGTCGGCGTGATGCGCTTGAGGTGCAAGGCACTATTGATGCGGAGGTTGTCTGGAATTCGGATGTCCGGCTCGTCGGCAGGGTTATTGTTGGTGCATCCGGAGTGTTGTCGATTCGTCCAGGCGTCACCGTATACGGGAATAACCGTTCGGCCTATCTGGATGTATATGGCAGCCTCATTGCTGATGGTGAAAATGAGGATGGGCGTATCGTTTTTACCTCTTCTTCTGAGGTGCCATCACGAGGGGATTGGGGGTACATTGATTTCCATAATGGCAGCTCTGGGTTGTTGCGTTATGTGACGGTGGAGTATGGCGGTGGGCAGGCACTCACAACCGGTAGCACTGCTCATCGGGGAGCGGTGCGTATCAGAACGGCCTCCCCGGAGCTGGAGCATGTGCATATTCGATATGCGGGGCAGGGTTCGAACAATACAGCTGCTCAGGGGTATGGATTGTGGTTGTCAGGAAGCGGCGCGCCGATCATCCAGCATAGCGTTATCGAGAGCGCCCAAACCTATGGGCTGTATTCAGAATCCACTGGCAGTTTTACGTTCAGGGATAATGAGGTTATCAGCTCGGCCAGCGTTGGGTTGGTTAATTATTCTTCCGGCCATGCGCCGATGATCCTGGGTAATGCCTATGCTGGAAACGGTCGGCGTGATGCGCTTGAGGTGCAAGGCGCTATTGATGCGGAGGTTGTTTGGGACTCGGATGTCCGGCTCGTCGGCAGGGTTATCGTTGGTGCATCCGGAGCATTGTCGATTCGTCCAGGCGTCACCGTATACGGGAATGACCACTGGACCTATCTGGATGTATACGGCAGCCTGACTGCTGATGGGGAAGATGAGGAAGGGCGTATTATTTTTACCTCTTCTTTTGAAGTTCCCTCACGAGGAGATTGGGGGTACATTGATTTCCGTAATGGCAGCTCTGGGTTGTTACGTTATGTGACGGTAGAGTATGGCGGTGGGCAGGCAACCTCAACAGGTAGCACTGCTCATCGGGGGGCGGTGCGGATCAGAACAGCGTCCCCGGAGCTGGAGCATGTGCATATTCGATATGCGGGGCAGGGTCCGAATAATACCGCTGCTCAGGGGTATGGATTGTGGTTGTCAGGAAGCGGCGCGCCGATTATCCAGCATAGTGTTATCGAGGGCGCCCAAACCTATGGGCTGTATTCAGAATCCACTGGCAGTTTTACGTTCAGGGATAATGAGGTTGTCAACTCGGCCAGCGTTGGATGGGTTAATTATTCTTCCAGCCATGCGCCGGTGATCCTGGGGAATACCTACACAGGCAACGGTCGGCGAGATGCACTTGAAATACAAGGCACTATTGACGCTGAGGTTACCTGGGACTCAGACGTTAGTCTGACCGGAAGAATGGTGATTCGTGCAACCGCAGTATTGTCGATTCGTCCAGGCGTCACCGTTTATGGAAATGACCGCTGGACCTATCTGGATGTATACGGCAGCCTGATTGCTGATGGTGGAAATGAGGAAGGGCGTGTTGTTTTTACTTCTTCTTCAGAGGTCCCGGAACAAGGAGATTGGGGCCATATTGATTTCCATAATGGAAGCTCCGGGTTGTTACGTTATGTGACGGTAGAGTATGGGGGGGGGCAGGCAACCTCAACAGGTAGTACTGCTCATCGGGGAGCGGTGCGGATCAGAACGGCGTCCCCGGAGCTGGAGCATGTGCGTATTCGATATGCGGGGCAGGGCTCGAACAATACGACTGCTCAGGGGTATGGCTTGTGGTTGTCAGGCTCCTCCTCGCCACTGGTTAAAGGCTGCGAGATAACTCATGCTCAGACTTGGGCCGTTTATAATGCAGGGGCGCCGGTAACTCTTGATCAATGCTTGATAGCTAACAATGGTGGTGGTGTCTATGCAGAATCAGCCAGCGCTCAGGTTGACGCCCGCACCGTTGATTGGGGTCACCCCAGTGGCCCCTATCATCCCGTTCAGAACCCGGATGGTCAGGCTAACCGAATCAGTGACCATGTGCTTTTTTCCTGGGGCACTGCTGAATCCCCGGTCTTTTCTCTGCCGTCGGATCGCTACTTCACGCCGCAACAGCTCTCGATTTCTGAACCCTCGGGTGAAGGGGTTATCCGCTATACCCTGGATGGCAGTGACCCCACATCTGAATCATCGATATATCAACAGCCGTTCGAAATAGGCATGGATGAGCTGCTTCAGGTGCGCGCTCGTGTGTACCGATCCGGTTGGTTGGCCTCGCAGATCGAGGAGGCAATTATCCATGTTGAGGACCCTCAATCGCTGCTTCACGTCACTGGAGTGGCAGGTTCGCCGGTAACAGCGGGCCCCGTGACATATCTGGATGTGCGTTTCAACAAGCCACTGGATTTGACCTCGGCTTCTCAGGGTCAGCTTCGTATTGATGGGGTTGCCTCGTTATCTCATGCAGAGCGGTTGTCCACCCTGCGGTACCGCTTCCATTTGATCTCGTCCTTGACAGCCGAAGGCGAGTACCTGCTCAGCGTAGGCCCCGGCTTGCTGTCGGAATCCGGCCACGGCATGGATCAGTCCGGTGATGGTCAGCCTGGCCAGCCGGATGATGTGTTCCAGACCACCGTGCAGATCAAGACGACACCCCCGCCTGCGCCGCAGGTAGCGCAATGGCAGGTGGATGGTCAGGTCAATATCACATCGCAAACCGCCGTGACGCTGCAAGGCACTGCGGAGGCGCACAGCACCGTATTCCTGGGGGAGGTGGCTGTGTCGACATCGCCCTCCGGTAGCTGGCAGACGGAATTGCCGCTTACCGAAGGCATGAACTCTTTCAGCCTGACGGCGGTGGATCAGGCGGGCAATGTTTCGCCTGCAACGGTGCTGGCGTTCCTGCGTGACACGACCGCGCCGCAGATTATCGGTGTGCAGCCGGATGGCTTTATCAATATCGCGCCGGACTATATCGAAGTGTTGGCGATCGAGGACGGGGCCGGCCTGAGCCTGAGTCAGTCCTGGGTGCGTCTGATGCGCGACGGTGTGCAGTTGCAGGGCCAGCTTGCGGTGTCGGATGCCGGTGTGGTGTTTGTGCCAGGCATTTCCCTGCCACAGGGCGAATACTCGATCTCGGTGATGTTGCAGGATCTTGCGGGTAATCAGAGTGCCGTGCAGTCCGCAGCCTTTACGCTGGACACTACACCGCCACCGCCGCCGGTGATCGATCCGGTGCCGGTGTCCGTAACGGACGAAGCGCTGCAACTTACCGGAACGCGCGAAGCCTACGCCGCTATCGTGATGGGCGCGGGCGCCGAAACGGTGGTGGGCCACGGTGAGTCGGAGCAGTGGTCTTACACTGTGCATCTGGAGCCGGGCCCGAACGAGCTGGTATTCCGGGCCATGGACCGGGCGGGCAACCTCAGCGAACCGGTCACGGTCACCGTGCGTTATGACAATGAGCCTCCCGCGCCGGTTGCGGTCAGTGTTGAGCCCGAGGGGCGGGGCACAGATGTGGGGCTGTCCTGGGCGGGTTATGACGAAGCCGGGCAGAGCAGCACGGTGGTGCAGTACCGTATCTATCGCGCCGCAGCAGGTTTTACGGACATTGCACAAGCTGAGTATGTGACCAGCTTGCCAGCAGGCGCGCGTGAGTATCGCCTGACCGGTTTGCCGCGCAACCTGCCGGTATTTGTCGCGGTGGTTGCGGTGGACACCCACGGTTTCCTGGATTCGCAGGTGCAGTCGGTGGGCGCCACACCGGTGGATATTCGTCCGCCGGAGCGGCCGGGCGTGTTGCAGGTGGAAAGTCGGCATGACGCGTTGCTGGTCAGCTGGGCCCCCTCTGCAGACACAGATGGCGACCTGAAACACTATCGGGTTTACCTGGGCGGCGAACTGCATGCCGAAACGTCAGAAACGTCCCTGCTGATCGACGGGCTTGCGGCGGCAACACGGCATGATGTGGCGGTCACGGCTGTGGATCATGATGGCAACGCTTCACCGTCGCGCACCAATCCGGGCGTCACGCTATTGGCCAACCCCGTGCTGACCGAGGGTGTACCGGGCATGTCGCGGGCCATCCTGCAATGGCAGCCCACTGAACCCGGTGACCTGGTGGCGCGCCAGCGCATTTATGTGGCGGATGCGGCCTTCACCGATATAGCCGAAGCCACGCCGGTGCTGACGGTGGCGGCAAACCGCGTTCAGGCCACCGTGACGGGTTTGCAGAATGACCGCACCTACTACCTGGCCGTGGCGGCTGAGAACCTGTCGGGCGGCATCAATCCGGTCGTGAATTCCATCGCCGTCACGCCGGAAGAAGATACAGACGGGCCGGAAATCACCAGTGCCTTCTTTGATGCGGAGGCATTGCAGCCGGGGTTGGTCATCACCCGTCGCGGCACGCTGCGCTTTACCGCGCAAGATGAATCCGGTGTGGCGAGTATCGCCGCCTGGTTCGGGGAGACGGCGCTGGGCACCGCGCGCAGCGGGCCGGAGTACCGTATCAGTGTGTCGACCCCGAACTTCGAGGATGGCGAACAGCTTCTGCGTGTCAGTGCCACGGACACGCTGGGCAATGTGAGCGAGCACACCTGGCCAGTGAGTATTCTGCTGGACCCGGCAGAGCCCGCCATGATTACTGCGCCCAGCAATGGCCTGATGACCGCAGACGAGCAGATTGCACTGCGGTTGGCGGGTGAGGCCGGTACGGTCGTCACCGTGCAGGTGAACGGTGCTGACCAGATTACGGCGCAACCGCTCGACAGCCGCGGTGAATACCGGGGCGAGATCCTGTTGCAGGAGGGCGAAAACCAGATCAGTGTGCGTTCGCGTTATGCCAACCGCACGCAATTTGGTGAGCCTTCGGAAGTAGTGGTGGTGACGCTGGATTCCGTGGTGCCGGATCGACCCTCCGGTCTCACCGCGCGCTCGCGCCCCGGCCGCCAGGTGGATCTGGCCTGGATCGGCCAGACCGACAGCATTGCCGGTTTCAATGTCTACCGCGCCATGACGGCGGACATGCCCTTGCAGGCGGCCACAAAAGTGAATGCGCAGCCCATTACGCGCAACGAGCTGGCCGATATCCCGCCGTTTGATGACACCTACTTCTACCGGGTGACGGCGGTCGGCATTACCGGGCTTGAAAGCGCGCCCACGTCGCCGGTTCAGGCGGTGGCTGATGGCACCCCGCCCACGCTGGAGGCGGTCACCTACACGCCGCAAGGCGCGCACGATCCGGAGACACAGCGCATTGGTGTTGGCCGACTGGATGTGAGTTTGCTGTTCTCCGAACCGTTGCGAGCGGTGCCGTACACCGCGCTGCTGATCGAAGGTCTGGTGCCCATTCCCGTTACGCTGCAACGTGATGCGCAAAACGATCGACGGTACCACGGCCATATCACCGTGCACCCGCATACGCCATCCGGTCGCGTCACGGTGTCCAGCACGGCGGTGGATGTCATCGGTAACCGTGCAGCGCTCACCTACAGCGACAACGCGCCGTGGATCGACACGGATGGCCCGGCACTGGATACCTTGCAGGTCATGCCGGGCTCCCCGATTGACAACAATCCGTCCGACAGCGGCGGTCTGAATCGGGTGCTGGTCACCGCAGCGGCGGACGCTGAACTGGTGGGTGAGCCGGTGCTGGTGCCGCATATTGATGATGTGCCCGTTAGCGGTTACGCGTCGGGCCTGTCGCTGCTCTCGGAAATTGATCCGCACACCGGCCGCCGCCACTGGTCCGGCACCTTTGACCTGCCCGCTGAGGCCGGGCTGGACAGTGCAGGCGATCCTGCGGTGCAGCGCTTGTCGTTCACCTGGCAGGCGGAAGACGCGCTGGGTAACAGCTCCGAGCGTATAACGGCCCACAATGCCTTCCAGGTCTATCAGGGTGATCTGCCGCCCTTCGAGGCCCCCCGCGATCTGGTGGGCCATGCTCGGGCAGGTGGCGAGATTGCCCTGTCCTGGACGCTGGATGGGGAAAACCATGGCGTGCGCGTGTTCCGGCGCGGGCCCGGTGAGTCGGCAGCGGTGGCGGTGCTGGATCTACCCGCCGACACGGCGGCCTGGCGCGATACCGGCGCGCATGGCTTTGCCGCCGCAGACCGCGACGGCTTGCAGGAAGGCACTTACATCTACGCCGTGGCGACCTTGCGTCAGGTGGGGGATGACGAAGCCGAAAGTGGCCGCAGTAACGAAGTGTCGGTGGACGCCGATGCGACACCACCGCAGGCGCCGGAAGGCCTGGACGCTACGGTGCAGGACACCGGCGTGGAACTGACCTGGACGCATGCCGAGCCTGCTTCGGTCGCGACCTATCGCGTCTACCGTCTGGCGACGCCGTTGCAAGGCGAGGCGCTGCCGGATGAAGACGCGCTGGTGGCCACCCCGGCCGACACCACCTGGCAGGACCCGCAGCCCAGCGAACTGACCCGCTACTACCAGGTGGCGGCGGAAGATGCGGCCGGCAATATCTCCCCGCTCAGTGAGCCCGTGCATGTGAGCGACGCCGTATTGCCGCTGGCCGACGTGGAGGCACATCGCGACGGTGATCGTCTGACGTTGCACTGGCGCCACGATAGCGAAGCGGTGCACAGCTACCATGTGTTGACCGGCGCGAGTGATCGGCCGCTGACCCCGCCGGGAGGCCTGGTGGCCGGGCAGGGCCAGTACACCGTAACCGACGAAGACTATCAGCCTGATCCGCAGGGGCGTCGTTACCGTATCGAAGCGCGTACGCAAGACGGAGAGGTGTTGCGCGCGCGTGAGTGGCAAGTGCCGGATCTGCGTATCACCCTGGGCGAGATGTCCGGGCCGCTGGGGGATCGCATTCACAACCGTGTGCCGTTGCGTGTCAGCCATCGTGGGCCTGCTCCGGTGACGGCGGTGACCGCCTGGCTGCACGATGCCACCGAGGCCACAGACCGTGTCAGCACCCTGGTGCCGGGCGATACAGCAGAGTTGGCCCTGCCACTGGCCGCTGCCGAAGGTCTGACCCCGGGCACCACCACTGTGCAGGCGATGATCACCGCAACACTGGCTGACGGCACCCGGTTGCATATGCCGTTTGCCGCCGATGTGCCGGTGGAGGCGCGCCGCTACCAGGCGGATGTCGAAGTGGCGGGCCTGCAGAAGGTCTCGCAGGGCACACTGCGGCTGGTGCTGCGCAACCCGGGCGCGTTGCCGGTGGAAGTGGAAACGGCACGCCACAACGGCAGCCGCCCCTCGCAAACCGCCTTTATCGAGCTGCGCGACGTAGACGATGACAGCCTGCTGATGCGCCAGCCTGTGCATCTGGCCACGGGTAATGTTGTGACACGCACCGACGGCGTGACGGTGGCGAGGGTCTATCCCGGTGAGGAGTTCGTGTCCTCCGCGCTGGAAATCAGCACCGCCGCTATTACTCAGGACGATGTGCGTGTGGTGCTGGATATTACGGCCACCGAGCATCGTCATCAGGGCCTGGTCAGTGTCATGGCACCGGGCATGCGCGCCTCCCGTCAGGTGTCGACGCGGGATCTGCCGTATCAGCCGCGTATCGATACCCTGACCCCGACCGCACTGACCTGGGTGGAAGGTGAAGACAACGAGGTACTGATTCAGGGTGATGCCTGGTCAGAAAACTCAGGCGCGGCCCTGGCCGATGTGCCCGTGCAACTGGTGCTGGACAACAATGGCTTCGAACGTGTGCGCACCGTCACCACGGATGCGCAGGGCCGCTTCAGCTATCGTTTCCGGCCCACGCTTCAGGATGCCGGTGTTTATACGGTATCGGCCATTTATCCCGGCAGCGCACTGCGCAGCAGCGAGCACACCTTCACGGTGGGCGGTATCGCCGTGCAGCCCACGCGCCTGCAAGGCAATCTGCCGCGTGACTACCGGCAGGCCATTCCGGTGGAGTTGCGCAACGTCGGCACCGAAACCGTGGAAGGCCTGCACTGGCAGATCGGCAGTGGCATTCCCGATGGCGTCAGCCTGGAACTGGGTGAACCGATCACGCTGGCGCCGGGCGAGCGGCATCGCTGGACCCTGTACGCTACCGCGAGCGACAGCCCGGGGGCTCAGGGCCAGATTCCGCTGGTGTTGCGTGACCATACAGGCCAGCGTTTGTCGTCCATCAACCTGAGTTACCAGATTGTCGCCTCGGCCCCGGCGCTGCGGGCAGGCCGGCCCTATTTGCAGTTGGGCACCCGCGCCGGGGAATACACCAGCGAACAGATGCTGGTGACCAACATGGGGCACGGCGCGCTGGCCAATCCACGTGTGAGCCTGGTTAACACCTCTGGCAGCGGCAGTGCGCCCGCCTGGATCAGTGCAGTGGCCCATTTGCCGGCCGCACTGGAAGCGGGCAGCAGCCTGGGCATTACCGTGTCGGCCAACCCTGGCGAACTGGTGGGTGAAGGCGAGTACGAATACCGCCTGCGGATCACCGGCGATAATCTGGCGCCGTTCGATATTCCTGTCTATGTGGTAGTCACCAACGCGGATACCGGCGGCTTTATTTTCCATGCCTCGGATATCTACACCGCCACACTGGATGAATACGGCAATCCGATTCCCGGACTGGAAGGCGCGCGCATCAGCTTGCAGAACGTCAATGTGCTCAGCGAGACCTACCAGGCCACCACAGACAGCTTCGGCCTGGCGGAATTCGATGACCTGCCGGTGGGGCAGTACTACTACCGCGCCAGCGCACCAAATCGTGAGGCTCGATCGGGGCATATCTGGGTGCGCCCCGGCGTCACCGGCAATCAGGACGTCTTCCTGCTGAATCAGCTGGTGACCATCGAGTGGTCGGTTGAGGAAATTACCCTTCAGGACCAGTACGACATCGTGCTGCGCGCCGTGTTTGAAACCAATGTGCCCGCCGCCGTGGTGGTGATGGAACCGGCCAGCGTGCAGCTGCCGCCCATGCGGGAAGGCGATGTGTTCCAGGGCGAACTCCGCTTGACCAACTACGGCCTGATCCGCGCGGAGAACGTGCAGGCGGATCTGAACCTGAGCAACGAGTGGTATCGCCTGGAGTTTATGACGACGCCCCCGGCCGAGTTGGAAGCCGGGCAGGTGGTGGTGATGCCCTATCGCGTGACCGCATTGCAGGATGTTGGCCAGACCAGCAACGAGATCGCCTCGGTGCTGCTGGAGGATCGCAGCCTGGCTGCCAGTCGTCAGATGGCACTGTACGGACTCATGTCGCAGCAGGTCTCCACATCAGGCAGCAATTGCCGTAACCCCACTCCGCTGCGCCCCCGGGTGACGTGTGAATACGAGTGCGCCAATGGTGAGCGGGTGTCTACGAGCGCTTCCAGCAGCATCAGCGGGCGGCAGCGTAACAGCTGTTCTGGCGGCAGCATCGGTGGGGGTGCCGGTGGCGGTTGGGGTGGTGGTAGCGGCGGGGGCGGTGTCGGCAGCCGTCCGGCGCCCAGTGCCCCGCCCAACCCGGGTGGTTGCGGTTGCGATGGCTGCGGCCCGCCTGATGGCTGCTGAGGGCGAGGCAAGACGATGAGCATTACAACGAATACAGAAAAACGGGAAGGGATCATGCGCAGGATGACATTGAAGGGATCATGGAAAGGCTGGCTCGGCAGCATCTGCCTGCTGGTGGCGGCACCGCTTTACGCCGCGCCCGGTATCGAGCACGACTTTGATGTCGCCAGCGAGACCCGCAACGGCCTGCTGCGCATGGAAGCGCAGGATATTCGCGTCAAGGTGATGGGCGGTTATCTCCACAGCAGCCGCACCTGGATTGGTGGCCGCTGGGAATTCAACCGCCGCTGGGCGCCGGTCACCGACCAGAGCCATGAGGCCCAGGTGCAGATCGGCAGCGTATTGCTCCACCGCCCGGGCATCGTGGATGACCTGGCTACAACCTTGCGCAACGGCGTGTTCCGCGCAGGCTTCGGTTATTACCCCTTGCCCGGATCAGTGACCGAGGACAACCCGGTGCTCTACCGCACCCAGAACCCCGGCACCGGCAGCAGCGGCGTGAACTACGCCGACAGCCTGCGCCGCGAGGGCGACCTTCTGCGTTGGCGCGGCCCCAACCACGACACCATGGACTACGACCTGAATGGTCAAACCCAGGCGTTTGCAGACCGTTATGGCAACCGCAACACTCTGCATTACGACAGCGCCGGCAACCTTGTGGCGGTACGCGATACCTTCGATAAAGTGATCCTGACCTTCGAATACGAAAGCGTGACCTTCCAGCAGGGCGAAGGCGTGAGCGACGTATATCACCGTCCCGTGGCAGTAGAGGATTACACCGGCCGACGCGTCAGTTATCACTACGATTCAGACCATCGCCTGGTGCGCGTGAACGACGTGCTGGGTCACGACTGGCTTTACGCGTATAACAGCCAGGGACATATCACCAGCGTGACCGACCCGGAAGGCCGCGCCAGCACGATTGAAGTAAACGATGCGGGCCTGATGACCCGCCTGGTCAACCCGGATGGCCACGCCACACGTTTCAGCAACTCCGGCGAGGCCGATACCTTTATTCAGATTCGTCGCGAACCGGATGGCCGCACCGTGGAAACCCGCTACAACGCCCTGGGCGCGGTCGCCGCACGCATCGTTAACGGCGAAACCGAATTCTCCGTGCGCAGCTTTCTCAGTGACGGGGAAGAAGTAGCCGTAGGCGGCGCCCCGGCCGGGCTATACGGCGATGAATCCACCCGCGCCGAACGCCCCGCCAATATTCGCAACAGCGACGCTGGCAAACCGGCTGCCTACCTGGCCCGCACCGAACGCACAGATCGTTATGGTGAAACCCTGACTACCTGGTTTGACGAACGCCGCAACGTGATTCGCCGCCACCGCAGCAGCGATGGTGCAGAGCAACATACGCAATGGCACCCGGTACACCACCAGCGCACCCGCCATACCGATTGGGATGGCACCGTCAGCACCTGGGAATACGACGAGCATGGCGCCCTGACGCGCCAGGTGCTGGCTGCCGACACCTCGGATGAGCAAGTGACCACCTACACCCGCGACAGTCATGGGCAATTGTTGTCTGTGCTATACCGCAGCAGCGGCGACACCCCGGATGCTCTGTACGTCTATGAGTACGACGACCACGGAAATCGCATTCGCATTACGGCGCCGGATAATGAAGTGACTGCGTTTGTGCATCCCGAGCACGGTGGGTTTGATGCGTTGGGTAACCCGTCGGTGTATGTGGACGCGCGCGGGCCGATATCCCGGTATGAGTATGATGCTGCAGGCAAATTATTGGGTGAAACAGACCCACTGGACCGTATCACCGAACACCACTACAACACAGCGGGTGACAAGACCGGTATGACTCTTCCCAATGGCGCAACAAGCCAGTGGGAGGTCGACGGCGCCGGGCGGCCACTGAGCATTACGGATGCGTTGGGTCACAAGACAGTATTCGAGTATGACGAGAACGGACGCATGCTTGGCGTGAGGCTTCCCAGTGGCGCCATGACACAGCAGCAGTATGACGCAGAAGGGCGCCTGGCCCAGGAAACGGATGCCTCGGGAAACAGTATTCGTTATCACTATGACGGAGAGCGCCTGACGGCCGTCGACTATCCAACCTATAGTGAAGCATTCACGCTGGACGAAATGGGCCGGATCACACGGATAGATACCACCAGCGAGATAGGGCAGATCAGCCAGACTCGGCGTGTGGGTTACGATACTGCGGGCAACCCCGTCACGGAGCTGGACGCTGAAGGCCTGGAGACAGTGACCTCCTACGACGCCTTGCAGCGCCCGATACGTATGGTCGATGCCATCGGTGGTATGACACGGCTTGAATTCGATGCGCGCGATAATCTGATCGCGGTCACTGATCCGGAAGGAAGCACTACCACCTTTACTTATGATGCTCATGGACGTTTATCAAGAGAAACTCGCCCCGGAGGCGAAACGCGTGACTATACTTATTACCCCGGTGGTTTGCGCAAGAGTGAAATAAATGGCATGGGCCAGATCACTCATTATAGCTATGACGATGCTGGCCAACTGATCGCAGTCAACTATTACGCCAGCCCGCAAGCAAAAGACCAGAACACACCAGGGCGCACCTCGTCCTTCGAGTACAACGCCCTGGGCCTACTGACGGCTTATAGCGACCAGCAGGATGGCAGTACAGTAAGTAGTGGTAGCTATGCATATGATCTTCTGGGGCGTGTCACGGAAGTAACCGTCAACTACGGTCCATTCAGCAAAACGCACAGCTATACGTATGATCAGGATGGCCGTAAAGCCACCTATACGAACCCGGAGGGTGTGACCTATACCTACACGTGGACTCCGGATGGTGACTTCCAGAGCCTGACTATTCCCGGCGAAGGCACTATAGCGGTAACGGAGTACCAATGGCGCACTCCCATTGAAACGGTATATCCCGGCGGCACGCGAATCCGTCATGATGTAGATGGCCTGCTGCGTCCCGGTACAACAGAACTACTGGACGCAGCGGACACACCGCGTGCCTACAGAAGCTACCAGTACAATAGTGAAAATCACATTGTCCGTATCGATTCCGAAACAGGGGAGCATCTGTACACCTATGACGAGCTATATCGTTTGATTGAAGCCCGGTTCGCAGAAGATATGGGGTTGCAGAACGAGTCGTACACCTATGATGGTGTGGCCAATCGCTTGACAGAAGGTGGTGGTGAGCCTTGGGAATATAATGAAAATCATCAATTGATCAGCAAGCCCGGAGCCACCTTCGAGTACGATGCAAACGGACATACCGTGCGCAAAGTCGAGCAGGATGGCACGGTTACGCTATACGAATATGATCTTGCCGAGCGTCTGCGGCAGGTTCGGATTGAGGGCGGTGCGATACTGGGAAGCTACCGCTATGATCCGTTCGGTCGGCGAGTAAGTAAGACTACTCAAGAAGGAACAATTTACTTCCACTACGATGATAGCGGCCTATTGGCGGAATACGATGATAATGGATCGCTGATTGCCGAATATCAATATTGGCCTAATAGTATGTGGATGACAGATCCCTTGTTCAGGCGGGACGGTGAGGATTATAGTATCGGTTATTACTATGCAGGCCATATCGGCCAGCCACTGAAGCTTTTCGGCAGAGGGGGAGAGGTGATCTGGGGCGCATATTGGCAAGCTTTTGGATCGGTGGAGATTTATATAGAGAAAGTCAGCAACCCTATCAGGTTCCCGGGGCAATATTATGACGAAGAGAAAGGGCTTCTTTATAATTTTCATCGTGAGTATAGCGGTAGTCTAGGGCGTTATATGCAAAGTGATCCAATTGGTATTGGCGGCGGAGTGAATTATTACATATACGCGGAGAGTAATCCTATTAGTAGGTTCGATGATGATGGAATGAGAGCAAAGCCTTGGGATCATGCCGTTTATCCACCCACTCATAATTGTTCATGTATGGAGAATTGCATGAAGTCAGAGTCGAGTGGTAGTGCTCTTTGCAATCTCATCCCCGGAAAGGAAGTAAAACCTTTCGGGATACCAATCCAGATCAATCCTGCAAAGCGCGCATGTCAGGTGGCCAGCAAAGGCATAAAATGTGATATGGAATGCTCTGATTTTTGCAGGTGTGAATGCCCTCCCTGTGGCGACAGTCCTTATCCAGATTAATTGATTTTTTTGGTGTTGTTTATATGAAATGCCATGTGCTTAGGAATGTTTTTTATGTTGCGGCTTCATTTTTGTATGCCTTTGTCTTTGAGAGGTTGATGTCTGCATATTATTCATTTAGTCCGAACCTTTTTGGGTGGCCTCCGTTGGGGGTGATGCTGTGCGTGATGGTATGCTCTGCATTATTCTATTTTCTCATGGAATTGTCTCGTTCTGGGTACTCCTTGTTTTTCTCGTTTTTTTGCTCTTTCTCATCTTTGGTTTATTTGTACTTTGTAATACCAGGTGACTATGGCATACTTTTTATTAGGTCTCTAATGCACCTTGATTCATTTTCCAGTATTTTGTTTATATCTTTCATTCCTTCTTTTTTTGTTTTATTTTCTGGCACGTCACCTGTAAAAAAATGAAGGTGTAGAGTGTTATTCTACCAGCAGCACCGAGGGCAGCTATATAATAAGGGGTTGATGCTTTCAACAAGCCTAGACACCCACCATTTAGCCAATGGTTGACATTCTTTCTGGCATTAGGCTGATGCACCTCGCCCTGGAAGGTGTTTAGGCTTGGTTATGACAGCAAGGAGGCCGTCATGCCCAGAGCACGAAGCCAGCAGGTGTTGCTGGATGCGACGCCGTACTATCACTGTATCAGCCGCTGTGTGCGGCGCGCCTTTCTCTGTGGTGAAGACCACTTCAGCGGCCATTCCTAGGCGCATCGCAAGGCGTTGGTGGTGGAGCGCGTGGCGGAGCTTGGGGAGGTGTTTGCCGTGGATGTCTTCGCCTATACCGTGATGTCGAATGGTAATCCCCCCGAAAAGTAAGGGTGCTCAAAAGTAGAATTTTCTCGTAACCTATGACGAAGGAGATTCTGCATGAAGAAGTCACGTTTTTCGGACAGCCAGATACTGGCGATCCTCAAGCAAGCCGAGTCCGGGGTGCCGGTGCCGGAGCTGTGCCGTGAGCACGGCATGAGCAGCGCCAGCTTCTACAAATGGCGCGCCAAGTACGGCGGTATGGACGCCTCCCTGATGGCACGCCTGAAGGAGCTGGAGGATGAGAACCGGCGCCTGAAGAAGATGTATGCCGAGGAAAGGCTGAAGTCCGAGCTGCGCAAGGAAGCCCTCGAGAAAAAGTGGTGAAGCCTTCCCTGCGACGCACGCTGGCGAGGGAGGCTGTCACCGAACGTGGCGTTAGCATTCGGCTGGCCTGCGAAACCTACGGCATCAGTGAGACCTGCTACCGATACCAGCCACTGCGGAGCGACGAGAACGCCGAGATCGCTGACTGGCTGGTTCGGCTGACCGCTAATCAGCGTAACTGGGGATTCGGCCTGTGCTTCCTGTTCCTGCGCAACGTCAAGGGTTACGGCTGGAATCACAAGCGGGTCTACCGCATCTACCGGGAGCTGGAGCTGAACCTGCGTATCAAGCCGAAGAAGCGCATCGTACGGGAGAAGCCAGAGCCGCTGACAGAGCCTAGGGCCATCAACGAATGCTGGTCGATGGACTTCATGCACGACCAGCTTGAGGATGGTCGCAGCTATCGCCTATTCAATGTGCTGGATGACTTCAACCGCGAAGGCCTGGCCATTGAGGTGGACCTGTCCTTGCCCTCGGAGCGGGTGATCCGCGCACTGGATCAGATCATCGAGTGGCGGGGCCAGCCCCGGGCGCTGCGCTGCGACAACGGCCCGGAGTACATCAGTGGCGCCTTGTCGGCCTGGGCGCTGCAGCGCGGCATCCGGCTTGAATACATCCAGCCGGGAAAGCCTCAGCAGAACGCCTATATCGAGCGCTACAACCGGACCGTACGCTACGACTGGCTGGCGCAGTATCTGTTCGGATCCATTGAACAGGTTCAGGAATTTGCCACGCGATGGCTTTGGACTTATAACAACGAACGGCCGAATATGGCCTTGGGAGGCATTACCCCCAAACAGAAGTTGGCCATGGTGGCCTGATTCTACTTCTGGGTGCCGTTAAAAAGGGGGGGATTACCCTATCGCTCATCGGCTGCTAGCTGCAGGCAGTAATGATAACCGGCTGCCGTTGTCGGCACTGGCATGCCGCAAGTCCATTGCCCCAGGTGGGCAAACACACATAGCAAAGCTGAAAAGCCGAGTGCCTGAACCGGCGTTTGACTCCAGCTTAGTCACCACCTAATTCAAAACCCGATACCCCCTCCCCGTCATACAATTCCGCATCACCCGCCGCTTCTCCTGCTCCGCATCCCCGGCCCGGCTTGCGCCGCCAATCACGGCGCCACCGCCTGCGCCGCGTGCGGCGGAGCTGCGATTTCCGAAGATCGCGCCCAGAGCGCCGCCAACAATAGCACCGCCCACAGCCCCTTCGGCGGCGTCACCGCCGGTAGAGACTTGAGCAGCGATGCGCTCGCAATCCGCCAGGTCGCGCTGGTAGGCGGCCTGATCAACGCCCTGGTCATCAACAATGATGCGTTTGGATGAAGCGCAGGCTGCCAGGCTGAGGGCGGCAGCAATCACAAGCAGGTAGCGCATGGCGCGGCTCCGGTTCCGGGTATCTGGATTCATCATATATGGACTGGTGTTACAGGCCGAAGGTTTCCTGATCTGTGTCATGGTTTTTCCATGATTCAGCGGTCCCGCGACGCTCGCCTTGATCCGGGTCAACGTTGCACGCGGGGTGCCCGCCCATGCTGTCTCCGCCCGCTGTCGGGTATCAGGAAAAGGAGAAACAGCATGAAGATGGGCAAGTATCTGCAACTCACGCTGGTCAGCACGGCAGTGCTTTTTTCTGGCGCGGCTATGGCCGGGGACTGGATTGTGCGGGGCGGGGTGCACCATATCGAGCCGTCGTCGGACAACGGTCAGGCGGCGGGGATGGATCTGGATATCGGCAGTAATACGCGCCCCAGCGTCAGCCTCACCTGGATGGCCAGCGATCGTGTGGGGGTGGAGGTGCTGGGTGCGGTGCCGTTCCGCCACAAGATTGATCTGGAAGGAGTGGGTAATGTGGGTTCCACGCGGCATCTGCCGCCCACGGTGTCGGTGCAGTATCACTTCCTGCCGGGGGCGATGATCCAGCCGTATGCGTCGGTGGGTCTGAACTACACCCGCTTTTTCCACACGCGCACCACGGGGGCCTTGTCCGGCAGCCGACTGAAACTTGAGGACTCCTGGGGGCTGGCGGGTCAGGTGGGGGTGGATGTCCCGCTGAGTGAGCGCTGGCTGGTCGGCGCGGATGTGCGCCATATGGATATCGACAGCGATGTGAAGCTGGATGGTGCCAAGGTAGGCAAGGCGAATATCGACCCGTGGGCCTATGGGCTCTACGTGGGCTATCGCTTCTGAGAAAAAAGTAGCGGGGCACTCGGGCTGATACCGGGTGCCCCATCGGGTCACACCAGCCGCAACGACAAATCAATCGCCCGCACATGCTTGGTCAGTCCGCCGATGGAAATATAATCCACGCCGGTTTCTGCCACGCTGCGCAGGGTGTTGTCGTCGATGCCGCCGGAGGCTTCCAGTTTTACCTTGCCCGCCACCTGCGTCACCGCGCGGCGCAAATCCTCCAGGCTGAAATTGTCCAGCATGATCACGTCGCAGCCGCTGGCCAGGGCTTCGTCCAGTTCGCGGAAATTCTCCACTTCCACTTCCACCCAACGGTGCGGATACAGCTCGCGGGCGCGCTGCACGGCGCCGGTGATGGAGCCGCAGGCGGCGATGTGGTTCTCCTTCAGCAGGAAGGCGTCATACAGACCGATGCGGTGGTTGGCGCAGCCGCCGCAGGTCACGGCGTATTTCTGTGCGGTGCGCAGGCCGGGCAGGGTCTTGCGGGTATCCAGCAGGGTCACGCCGGTGCCGGCGACCATGTCGGCATAGCGTTGGGCGCTGGTGGCGGTGGCGGACAGCGTTTGCAGGAAGTTCAGCGCGGTGCGTTCACCGGTGAGGAGGGTGCGGGTGCGGCCCTGCAGGGTGAACAGCAGGCTGTCGGCGGCCACGCGGTCGCCATCCTGATGCTGCCAGTCGATGGCGATGCGGCCGCCGAGCTGGGCGAAGACTTCATCCACCCAGGCGGTGCCCGCCAGGGTCATGGGTTCGCGGGTAATCACGCGGGCGCTGGCTTCGGCCTCCAGCGGAATCAGTTCGGCGGTGATATCACCGCTGCCCACGTCTTCATGCAGGGCGCGGCGCACCTGTTCGGGAATGTCGGCGCGCACCCATTCGGGCATCTCAATGTGGCTCATTGCGGAAGAACTCGTGTGTCAGTTTGAGGATCACCGGGCTCAGCAGGAGCAGGGCGATCAGGTTCGGGATGGCCATCAGGGCATTGAGGATGTCGGCAATGCCCCAGACGATATCCAGGCTCAGCAGGGCACCGGCCGGAACGGCAGCCACCCAGAGCACGCGAAAGGGTACCACGGCGCGGTCGCCAAACAGATACTGGGCGCAGCGTTCGCCGTACAGGCTCCAGCCGAGCAGGGTGGTAAAGGCGAACACGCCCAGGGACAGGGCGACCACCATCTGGCCGAGCTCGCCGAAGCTGGCGGAGAACGCCAGGGCCGACAGCGGGGCCCCGGTGGCGCCGCTTTCCCAGGCGCCGGTGACGACAATCGCCAGGCCGGTGATGGAGCAAATAATCAGGGTGTCAATAAAGGTGCCGAGCATGGCCACGCTGCCCTGGCGCACCGGGTGGTCGGTGGTGGCCGAGGCGTGGGCGATGGGGGAACTGCCGAGCCCGGCTTCGTTGGAGAAGATGCCCCGGGCAACGCCGTAGCTGATCGCCGCCCACACGGTGGCGCCGGCAAAGCCGCCCGTAGCGGCGGTGCCGGTAAAGGCGCTTTGCAGGCACAGCATGACGGCGGCGGGCAATTGCGGGGCGTGCATGAGCAGTACGAATGCGCCCAACGCCAGGTAAATGGCGGCCATCAGGGGCACCAGGGCGGCCGCGATATTGGCGATGCGGCGGATGCCGCCCAGGATGACCAGCCCCACCAGCACGGCGAGCACGCTGCCGGTCAGGGCGGGGGCAATGCCGAAGCTGTCCTGAAAGCCGTCGGCCACGGAATTGGCCTGCACGGTATTGCCGATGCCGAAGCCGGCAATGGTACCGAACACCGCGAACAGCACGGCCAGCCAGGCGAAGCGCGGCCCCAGGCCGTCGCGGATGTAGTACATGGGGCCGCCGATATACTGGCCACGGCTGTCCTGGCGGCGGAATTTCACGGCCAGCACGGCCTCGGAATACTTGGTGGCCATGCCCACCAGGGCAATCAGCCACATCCACACCAGCGCGCCGGGGCCGCCCCAGTGAATCGCGGTGGCCACGCCCGCGATATTGCCGGTACCCACGGTGGCGGCCAGAGTGGCGGCCAGGGCCGAGCGCGAGCCGATGGTACCCTCGCCCTCGCTGCCGCGAATCAGCTGCCGCAGGCCAAAACCCAGGCGCCGCAGGGGCAGAAAGGCCAGGCGCAGGGTCAGGTAGAGCCCGGTGCCGCCGATCAACAACAGCATCGGCGGGCCCCAGGCCCAGCCGGACAGGGTCTCCAGCACAGCGGTGAACTGCTCCAGTGTAGTGGGTTGTTCCATGGGTGTGGTCCCTCAGATGTCGCTGCCGCCCCGGGCGGCCCCCCTGCTCGCCGTGGGGCGGGCCACGGCAGGCGCAAAGGCCTGAGCCTATTGGAAATTGCCGAACGGGGGAAGCTGGGCCTCAAGGATGTCTGTTTGCACGTTCGTCTGGTTACAGAGCAGATAACTACTGAAATATGCGTAGGTTGATAACTCGTTCATAATTCTGGCCTGGTCGGCGTGCTAGGCTGGTTGTCAGTTTCCCAAAATCGGCAGAAAGCGACGCAAACCCGCACTCTCTCTACAAACGCTGTGCAAAGTTTGCGCCCGCTAACCCCGGAGAGCACTCATGAAGAAGGTTGCCCAACTCAAGCCGGTCAAGGCTGCGGCATCCGCTCCCGACGCCCTGCGTCAGTTGCCGCGCCCGCTGGAACAGGTCCAGCAGCGTACTGGCGAACTGCTGGGTAAATACCTCGCGGGCATGCTCGATGGCGCCGATGACACCCTCTTTGATCTGGCGGAATCCGCCACCGATACCGACCGTGACCGCTACTTCGACGCCATGCGCGAGCTGCGCGTGAAGCGGGCGGGCATGGAAACCGGCTTCCGCCAGGCCCTGCATAACAGCTTCCGCACCTTGCTCGACAACCCGGCCGAGCAGCGCGTGCTGGATGATCAGGATATTGATATCGACAGCCTGACGCTGGTCAACGAAGACCAGCTGGAAACGGGCGTGGCGATCGACAACATGGCGCGCCGGGTGCGTGGTCCCTGTGAGCAACACCTGCGCGCCTTCAATCACCGCCTGGAATACCTGTTCGAGGGGCGGCGGGAATTCGGGGAGCGCGGTAACCCGCTGGAGCCACGCCAGGTGGCGGAGTGCTTCCATACCTGTGTCGAGAAGCTGGATCTGGACATTCGCAGCAAGCTGATTGTCTTCAAGCTGTTCGAGCGCATGGTGCTGTCGGAAATCGGCTTTGCGGTGAGCGAGGCCAATCAATTGCTCATCGATGCTGGCGTGCTGCCGGACATGAAGGCGCCGCCGATCCGCCCGGCCCGGCAGCCCGGTCAGGCGCGCACGGGGGGCGGGGGAGCCGCCGCAGGCTCGTCAGGCGGGGCGGGCGATGCGGTGGTGGATAACGGCCAGGTGTTCGGCGTGCTGCAGGAGTTGTTGTCGGCCATGCGCAGTATGGGCGGCGGGGCGCCGTCAGCCGGAGCTGCCGGGGCGTCTGGTGCATTGCCCGCAGGTATGCCCACAGGCGGCTTCGCGCCAGCGGTCTCGGGGCCGACCAACATGGCGGTCATGCACAACGGGGTGCCGTTCGTAAACGGTGCGCCGCTGGCCACGGGCACCCAGGTCAATGCGGTGAATTCCGAAGACCTGCTGCAGATGCTGAATCGTCTGCAGCGGGTGGAGCGCTCGCTGGAGAGCGCCGCCACCCCGGGCGCGCTGGACGAAGTGGATGTGCGCGCCGAGCTGTCCGGCCTGCTGGAGAGCGAGATCGGGGCGGATGCCGTGCATGCGCTGGACCAGGCGGATGACGATGTCATCAACCTGGTGTCGATGCTGTTCGATTTCATTCTGGACGACCAGGGGTTGTCCACCGACATCAAGGCCCTGCTGGGCCGCTTGCAGATTCCGCTGTTGAAGGTGGCGATTGCGGACAAGACCTTCTTCAGCAATGACGATCATCCTGCACGGCAGCTGCTCAATACCCTGGCGCGGGCCGGCGCCCAGTGGAGCCCGGATCAGGGCACCGAGGATGCGCTGTATCAGCAGATCGAGCAGTCCGTGTTCAGCATTCTCAATGATTACGATGAGGACGTGGCCCTGTTCGGCACGCTGCTGCGTGACTTCGAGGCTTTTTTCAGCCAGCAGAGCGCTCGCACGGAAAGGGTCGAGGCACGCATTCGCGAAGTCGAGGAAGGGCGCGCCCGGGCCGATGTCGCGCGACTGGCGGTGACGGCGGCGCTGGATCAGCGCATGGCGGGGCGGCAACTGCCGGACGTGGCGGTGCGCCTGCTGCGTCAGGCCTGGCAGCAGGTGCTTTACCTGACGCATCTGCGCGAAGGCGAAGACAGCGAGGCCTGGGCCCGTGATGGCAAGGTGGTGGATGCCGTGGTGTGGAGCGTGCTGCCCCACCGGGAGCAGGCCGCGCTGGAGCGTTTGCGCGCCCTCAGCCCGAAGCTGCTGAACAGCATCAAGGCCGGCCTGGAGCGCATCAGCTACGACGTGCTGGAAGCCAACAGCCTGCTGATCGGGTTGCAGACCGTGCACGATTCCTTGCTGCGTGGCCTGGAAACCGAACGTGTGGCCGTGGCGGCCGAGCAGCCGGTGGTGGAGGCCGAGGTGGCCGTTGCGCCGGTGGAAGAGGAGCTGCGCTTGCCCTCGGATCACCCCCAGGTGCGTGCCCTGCGTGGCCTGCGTCCGGGGCAGTGGGTGGAATTTGCCGAAGGCGACCAGCCGCACAGCGGGCAGCGCTGCAAGCTGGCGGCCAATCTGCGCGGCGGTGACAAGCTGGTGTTCATCAATCGCCGGGGCATCAAGGTGTGCGAACACAGCGCCATGAGTCTGGCCGTTGCGTTGCAGCAGGGGGCCGCTAAACTGATTGAGGACAGCGCCCTGTTCGACCGGGCGCTGGAAGCCGTAATCGGCGATCTTCGCAAGTTGCAGCAGCGCACCTGAAGCACGCCCGTGCCGGGTGCCCTGCCCGGACCAGGATGGCGTGTGTTCACTCTCAGCAAGCACTGGGTCGATCAGGCCCGTCACATTCCCTCACCCAATGCCGGCGAGCGTCCGGACCCGGCGGATATTTCCCTGATTGTGGTGCATAACATCAGTTTGCCGCCGGGCGAATTCGGCGGGCCGCATATCGACGCGCTGTTCAGCAATGACCTGTCGCCCGATGCCCATCCGTACTTTGCCGAAATAGCCCACCTGAAGGTGTCGGCGCATTTCCTGATTCGCCGCGATGGCCAGCTGAACCAGTATGTCGCCTGCGACCGGCGCGCCTGGCATGCTGGCGAGTCCGCCTGGCGCGGGCGCAAGAATTGCAACGATTTCGCCATTGGTATCGAGCTGGAAGGCGCCGATACTGTGCCCTTTACGGCGGCGCAGTATGATGTGCTGGTGCCGCTGGTCCAGCTGTTGCGCAGGGCCTACCCAGGTATCGCAGCAGATGCGATAGTGGGGCATGAACACATCGCGCCGGGGCGCAAGACCGACCCCGGCCCGGCATTTGACTGGGACGGGCTGTGGCAACGTCTGGCCGCCAGCCCGGGGGAGAACAGGACGTCATGAAACTGGTGGTATTGCTGGTGGTACTGGCGCTGCGGCGCCTTGATTTTGCCTGGCCGGGCATGTTCCTGCGGCGCGAGCGTTTCAGCGAGGCGCTGGCGCCGCTGCGCGACCGGGTCGATGGCATTGGCCTGCCTGCAGTGGTGCGCTGGGCGCTACTGGTGCTGGTGCCGGTGGCGGTGGTGGCACTGCTGCTGTGTCTGCTGCACGGCTTTCTCTGGGGCTTGCCGGGCTTTATCGCGGGTGGCGTGCTGCTGCTCTGGCTGCTCGGAGCGGAAAGCGAATTCCGTCAGCAGGAGAGCCTGCTGGAGCGTGGCCGGATGAACGACCCGGATGCCTTTTCCGAGGCCGCCGAGCGGCATTTCGGACTGGCCGGTGACGTGGACGACATCGGTGACGCCGAGCAGCCTGATTATTTCACTCGTCTCTACCGGCGCATCCTGCGTCAGGACGCGCGGCAATTGTTCGCCACGGTGTTCTGGCTGATCGCGCTGGGCTATTGGGCGGCGCTGCTTTATGTGCTCAACCTGACACTCGTGCGTGAGGAAGCCCTGGATGAGACGGCGCCGGAGCCGAGCCCGGCGCGGCTGATGCATACCGCCCTGTTCTGGTTGCCGTCGCGTCTGCTGGTGCTGTGCCTGGCCCTGGCGGGCAATTTTGGTCGGGTGGCCGATGCCGTCTCCGGCCGGGTCTGGAAACTGGATGACGGCGAGGCGCTGCTGGACGATGCCCTGGAAGGCGCGCTGGAAAAACCGGACCCCTCGGCGCAGGCACAAGATCGCTTGCAGGCCGGTGTCGACCGGCTTGAAGAATTGCAGGGCGTCTTGCTGCGTTGTCTGGCGATCTGGCTGATTCTGGCCGCTATCTGGATCGTGATCACCGGATAAGCGCAATGACCCGAAGTATCACCCCGGTGTTCGCCTGAAGTCGCATTGAGTCGCCCGGGTCGTTATCGTAATGTTTTACGCGGTCTGCCTACCCGGCAGACCGCGTTGCAGGATCACGCTGTTCGCACTGTATCAGCGAGGGTCCGACTCTGGTTGCCGGTCGGGAAGAACCCCGACCGGCTACGTCGGTGCAGCGAAAAAGGACGCAATGCCCATGGCAACACCGTTTATTCCCGGCCATTTTTTTGATGACAACGACCCGGCCGAAACCCGGGAATGGTTCGAGGCCCTGTCCTCGATCGTTGAGAACGAAGGCCCCGAGCGCGCCACCTGGCTGCTCAATCGCCTGACCGATGTGGCCCAGTCCCAGGGCTTGTATCGGGCTCACTTGCACACCCCCTATCTGAATACCATCAGCACCCGTGAAGAAGCGCCGTTCCCCGGTGACATGTTCATGGAGCGCCGTATTCGTTCGCTGGTGCGCTGGAATGCGTTGGCCACCGTGATGCGCGCCAACCTGAACGATGATGAGCTGGGCGGCCATATCGCCTCGTTCGCGTCGTCGGCCACGCTCTACGATGTCGGCATGAATCATTTCTTCCGTGCCCCCACCGACGGGCACGGCGGCGACCTGGTGTATTACCAGGGCCACTCGGCGCCAGGCATTTACGCCCGCGCCTTCCTGGAAGGGCGTCTGAGCGAAGAACAGCTGGATAACTTCCGCCGCGAGGTCGATGGCAAGGGCCTGTCCTCCTATCCACACCCGTGGCTGATGCCGGATTTCTGGCAATTCCCCACGGTGTCCATGGGGTTGGGTCCGATCCAGGCGATCTACCAGGCCCACATCATGAAGTACCTGGAAAACCGCGAGATGATTCCGTCGCAGCGGCGCAAGGTGTGGGCGTTTCTCGGCGACGGCGAGATGGACGAGCCGGAATCCCTCGGCGCCCTGTCGCTGGCCGGGCGCGAGCATCTGGACAACCTGATCTTTGTGGTCAACTGCAACCTGCAGCGGCTCGATGGCCCGGTGCGCGGCAACGGCAAGATCATCCAGGAACTGGAGGGTTTGTTCCGGGGGGCCGGCTGGAACGTCATCAAGGTGGTCTGGGGGCGTCTGTGGGATCCGCTGCTGGAGCGTGATACCGAAGGTGTACTGCGGCGCCGCATGGAAGAGTGCGTGGACGGCGAATATCAGGCCTACAAGAAGAACGGCGGCGCCTATACGCGTGAGCATTTCTTCGGCAAGTATCCGGAGCTTGCCAAGCTGGTGGAGCACCTGTCCGACGAGGAGATCTACCAGCTCAATCGCGGCGGCCACGACCCCTTCAAGGTGTATGCGGCCTACCATCAGGCGGTCAATCACACTGGCCAGCCCACCGTGATTCTGGCCAAGACGGTGAAGGGTTATGCCACCGGCGCGGGCGAGGCGACCAACAAGACCCACCAGATGAAAAAGCTGGATCTGGACAGCCTCAAGGATTTTCGCGACCGCTTCAACATGCCGTTCTCCGACAAGGAACTGGAGAAGCTGCCTTACTACCGGCCGGACGAAGACAGCCCGGAACTGCGCTATCTGCGTGAGCGTCGAGGCGCGCTGGGCGGCAGCGTGCCGGTACGGCGGCGCAACTCGGAAAAACTCGAAGTGCCTGATGTCGGCCTGTTCGGCAACTTCCTGGAGGGCAGTGGCGACCGGGCCATTTCCACCACCATGGCCTTCGTGCGCATGTTGTCCTCGCTGATCAAGCAGAAAGGCATCGGCGACCGGGTGGTGCCCATCGTGCCGGATGAGGCGCGCACTTTCGGTATGGAGGGTATGTTCCGGCAGTTGGGCATCTATTCCGCAGGCGGGCAGAAGTACGAGCCGGAGGACGCCGGGCAGGTCATGTATTACCGCGAGGACCGGCAAGGCCGGATTCTTGAGGAAGGCATCAACGAAGCCGGTGCCATGTCCGGCTGGATGGCGGCGGCCACCAGCTACAGCCATCACAATTTCCCGCTGGTGCCGTTCTACATCTATTACTCGATGTTCGGCTTCCAGCGCGTTGGTGATCTGGCCTGGGCGGCCGGTGACATGCAGGCGCGCGGCTTTCTGCTGGGCGCCACCGCCGGGCGGACCACGCTCAACGGTGAAGGTTTGCAGCATCAGGATGGCCACAGCCATCTGCTCTCCAGCACGGTGCCGAACTGCATCAGCTACGACCCGACCTACGCCTTCGAGCTGGCGGTGATCCTGCAGGACGGCCTGCGGCGCATGTATGCCGAACAGGAAAACGTTTTCTACTACATCACCCTGATGAACGAAAACTACGTGCACCGGGCCATGCCCAAGGGCGCGGAAGAAGGCATTCGCAAAGGCATGTATCTGTTGCAGGAAGCCGAGCGCAAGAGCAAGAAGACCGTGCAGTTGCTGGGTTCCGGGACCATCTTGCGCGAAGTCGAGGCGGCGGCGGAGATCCTGCAGGATGTCTATGGCGTCGAAGCCGATATCTGGAGCGTCACCAGCTTCAACGAACTGCGCCGCGAAGGGTTGCAGGTGCAGCGCTGGAACATGCTGCACCCGCAGGAAGAGGCGCGCCGTTGCTGGGTGCAGACCTGCCTGGCGCAGCGCCAGGGCCCGATCATTGCGGCCACCGATTACATGAAAATCTTCGCCGACCAGATCCGCCCCTGGGTCGAGGCGCCTTATATCGTGCTGGGCACCGATGGCTTTGGTCGCAGTGACTCGCGCGCCAGGCTGCGCGAGTTCTTCGAGGTGGATCGCTACTTCATTGTGCTGGCCGCCCTGAACGGGCTGGCGGACAAGGGTGTCATTGGCCGCAGCAAGGTCGCCGACGCCATCAAGCGTTTCGGTATCAACGCGGAAAAACCGTACCCGCCGAGCGTATAAGGAGCTGATGCGTGAGCAGTGAAGTCATCAAGGTACCCGACACAGGCAGCAGTGATCCTGTTGATGTGATCGAGGTCTCCGTCAAGGTCGGCGATACCATTGCGCCGGAAGATACCATTGTGGTGCTGGAATCCGACAAGGCCACCGTGGAAGTGCCTGCCCCGAAGGGGGGCAAGGTCAGCAAGCTGCTGGTCAGCGTGGGCGATCGCGTGCGCGAAGGCGACCCGTTGCTGGAAGTGGAAGCCGCCGCTGACACCGCCGAAGACAGCAAGGCCGAAACCAGCAAGCCCGATAAACAGGACGAGAGCAAACCGGAGCCGGCCCCCAAGGCGGCCTCATCCACGAAAAAAACGGCCGCGAAAACATCAGGCGGCAGCCGCGACATCACCGTGCCGGATCTCGGCGATATCGACGCCGCCGAACTGATCGAGTTGCTGGTCAAGGAAGGCGATGAGGTCGAAGCCGAACAGATTATCGGCGTGCTGGAATCCGACAAGGCCTCGCTGGAAATTCCGTCCCCGGCCGCCGGCCGCATCAGTGCGCTGGCGGTGAAAGTCGGTGATCGCCTGAGCACCGGCGATGCCCTCATGACGCTGTCTGTTTCGTCCAGTGATGACGCCAGTGACGAAGCCAGTGACGACACACCGGCAGCCAGCGAACCCGCCCCGGAGGCGAAGACCGCCAGCCGCGACACCCGGGAACAAGGCAAGCCCGAGCCCCGGGATGCGGCGGATACGCGCATGCGGGGTGCCGAAGCGGGTGCGCCCTCCGGTCCCGTGCATGCGGGGCCTGCCGTGCGCAAACTGGCGCGGGAACTCGGCGCTGATCTGGCCAAGGTCTCCGGCACCGGCCCGAAAGGGCGCATCCTCAAGGAAGACGTTCATGCCCACGTCAAGGCGCTGCTGACCGAAAAGCCGGCGCCCGCTGCGGGTGTGCCCGGCGCCCCCTTGCCGGAGATCGACTTCAGCAAGTTTGGCGAGATCGAGGAACGCGAGCAGAGTAAATTGCGCCGCGTGGCGGCGGCCAATCTGCACCGCAGCTGGATCACGGTGCCGCATGTCACGCAGTTCGATGAAGCGGATATCACCGATCTTGAAGCGTTCCGGCAAAGCGAGAACCAGCGTCTCGCCAAGTCGGCGCGCGGCGATGCCAAACCCGTCAAGCTGACCATGCTGGCCTTTCTGGTGAAAGCCTGCGCGGTGGCCTTGCGCGAATTCCCTACCTTCAACAGTTCACTGTCGGCCTCGGGCGAAACCCTGATCCTGAAACGCTATATTCATATCGGCGTGGCGGTGGATACGCCCAACGGGCTGGTGGTGCCGGTGATTCGCGATGCCGATACCAAGGGTATCCTGGCCATCGCCAGCGAGATGGGCGAACTGGCGGAAAAGGCGCGCAACCGCAAGTTGACGCCCGGGGATATGCAGGGCGGCAGCTTCAGTATTTCCTCGCTGGGCGGTATCGGTGGCACGGCCTTTACGCCGATCGTCAACTGGCCCGAAGTGGCGATCCTGGGCGTGAGCCGTACGCAGACGAAGCCGGTGTGGGACGGCAAGCAATTCATCCCGCGCGACATGCTGCCGTTGTCACTGTCTTACGATCATCGTGTGATTGATGGGGCGGATGCAGCGCGCTTTACCCAGTTCCTGGCGGCGACGCTGACAGACTTGCGGAGGGCTTTGCTTTAAAGCAGGTCGAATACCACTGAAGGTGACGGCCCGCGGGGGCGGGTACCCCCTTTCAGGACCGTCGAGAGGCATGGATGCCGAACGCGAGCTTACAGGGACGTACTTGCAGCGTGTCCTGAAAGGGGGTACCCGCCCCCGCGGGCCATGACCACTGCGCATCAAAGGATGGTTCGCTCCTGGCACCTCAACCGTTACTGCGACGCTCGCCACGCTTGCCGCGTTTCTCTCCTCGATAGGCGCCATCTCGCCCGCGACGCTCACCTCGGGCTTCGCGGTCGCCCCGGCGTTCACCGCGCTCGGCCCAACGCTCGCGGCGCTCTTCGCGCATCGCCGTCATGGTGTCTTTCTGCTCGGCGGTCAGCACACTGCTCACCTTGCTGTCGGTTTCAGCGCGTACCTGCTGCATGGCCTGACGCTGTTCGGTAAAGATATCGCGCAGCGCTTCGCGCTGGTTGTCGGTGAGTTCGAGTCGTTCAGCCATATGGCTGAAGCGCTGCTCCATCATGGCCTGACGATCCACAGGGCGATCCGCCAGGGCCGCACCCGAGAAGGTAACAGTAGAGAGTGCAAACAGGGACAGACCAGCAATCAGTGCATGTTTCATCGTGTTTCTCCTTGCGGATACTGTGAGGTGAGGGTCAGTCTCGCCAGCCAGTGTGCAAGCAGTATGCAGCAATTGCGGAACCTCAATCGGCCTCGTCGCGCGGTGCCAGTTCGAAACGGTAACCCGCGCCATAAATCGAATGAATGAACTCCACCTCGGGGAAGGCGTCCGCCAGTTTGCGGCGCAGCTTCTTGATGTGACTGTCTACGGTGCGGTCGCTGACCACGCGGTTGTCATTGTAGATGCGGTCGATCAATTGCTGGCGTGAGCGGATGTGGCCGGGGTGAGACGCCAGTGTCTTCAGCAGCGCAAATTCCACCACCGTCAGGGTCACCGCCTTGCCCTGGTAGCGGACTTCGATACGGTTGTCGTCCAGCTCCAGGCCGGAGGCCGCTGCGTCGCCGGCCTTGTCCTGGCCCAGAGTGTCGATGCGGCGCAGCAGGGCTTTGACCCGTGCCACCACTTCGCGCGGGCTGAAGGGCTTGCAGATGTAATCGTCGGCGCCCAGTTCCAGGCCCAGCAGGCGATCCACTTCCTCCACCCGGGCAGTGACCATGATCACCGGCGTATCGGTGAAGGTGCGCAGGCGTTTGCAGACCTCCAGGCCGTCCATGTCCGGCAACATCAGGTCCAGCAGCACAACGTCGGTGCGCTGCTCGCGCAGTGCCGCCAGGCCCGCTTCGCCGGTCCCGGCAATGGCGGTGTCGTGCCCGGCATGGCTCAGATAGTCCGACAGCAGGCTGGCGATTTTCGGTTCGTCTTCGATGATCAGTATGCGTGCCATGGAGGTCTCCTCTCAGGCCGAAGCAGGCAGGGATACGGTAATGCGCACGCCGCCCAGCGGCGAGGCGCTGGCATCGATGGTGCCGCCGTGGGCTTCGACGATTCGCCGTGCCAGCGACAGGCCGAGGCCGGAGCCGCCCAGGGCGCGGTTGCGTGAGGCGGTTTCGGCCCGGAACAGGTGATCGAACAGACGTGGCAGGGCCTCGTCCGGGACGCCCGGTGCTGAATCGTCCAGGATCAGTTCCAGCCAGCGCTGGTTACCGGCGCCGACGTGGGCGCGCAGCCGCAGCCGTGCCTGACCGCCTTCATCCGTGTACTTGGCGCTGTTGGCCAGCAGGTTGGCGAGCAGCTGGCGTAGCCGGGTGGCGTCGCCGTCCATGGGCAGTGGTGCGGCGATATCCCGCTGCACGGCGATACGGCGCTCGCGGAAGCGGGGTTCGAACAGGTCGACCTGCTCGTCCACCAGTTCGGCCAGATCCAGCGGGGCCATCTGGTAACGCAGTGTGCCGGCATCCGCCAGGGCCAGATCGTGCAGGTCGTCGATCAGCCGCCGCAGGTGCAGGATTTCATGATGCAGTGAGGCCAGGCGTTTCGGGTCGGCGGGGCGAATGCCGTCCACCAGGGCTTCGATTTCGCCCTGCAGAATGGCCAGCGGGGTGCGCAGTTCGTGGGAAATATCCGCCAGCCAGCGGTCCCGGGCGCGGGCGGCCTGGCCCAGACTGCTGGCGAGGTGGTTGATGTCGCGGCTGAGTGCGCCCAGTTCATCGCGGCGCTCGGTCGGCAGGCGCGAGGCGAAATCGCCGCGTGCCATTTGTCGCGACATGGAGGCAATCGCCGTAATGGGCCGCACCAGATAGCGCGACAGCAGCCAGGAGCCGAGCAGGGCGAGTAACAGGGTAATGCCGGTGGTCAGGGCCAGCGTGCGCAACTGCTGGGCGCGGAACTGCCGATCTATGGCGTCCTGGATCGGCGCGGTGCGTTGCGGGTAGCCGACCCAGCCGTACACCTGCTCGCCGTGCTGTATCGGCACCAGTGTCAGGTCGTCGGGGTTGAGCTCGAAATCGCCATAAATCGGTGTGCGCTGGTTGTCGAGCACCAGCAGGTAACGGGGAACACGCGGCGGCGTCCCCGGCCCGCGCCGGTGCCATTCGTGCTCGGCGCGGGGCCAGCGGCCGCCTCCGGCACGGTATTCGGCCAGCCGTTCGCTGACCTCCTGCACGCGATGGCGCTCACGTTCCGACAGGTAATCCTGCATGCTGCGCTCAAGGCTGAGTTGGTACAGCACTGTCGCGACCAGCACCAGCGCAATGCCGGTGGCGGTCAACATCAGGAACAGGCGGGTCTGGATACTGTGCACGGGACATCCTGAGTCTGGCAGTGTCAGGACATCATAGCGCAGCGTCGGGCATCTGCTGTGCGCTGCACAGAATTTTCACGATCCCCTTCAGCCCCAGATGAGCCACCAGAACAGCCACAGGAGCCCGGCCCAGATCAGCAGCAGGGCCAGCAGCACCACCAGGGCGAACAGCAGCGGGCGTTTGATATAGCGGCCGATAAAGCGCCCGGCTTGCTGGTCTGCCTGTTGATACACCTCGGGCGGTAGCCGTTTGGCCACCATGGATACGCCCAGGGGCACGATGATCAGGTCATCCAGTAACCCGAAGAACGGAATCATGATCGGAATCAGGTCGAACGGGCTGATCAGGTACAGCGCGAGCAAGACGCTGGCGACTTTCAGGTGTGTTGGTGTCAGCGGATGGCGAAACGCATAGAACAGCACCACCGCTTCGCGACGGAAACGCAGGAAGCGGTTGCGCAGGAAGCCCCCTTTACTTGCCATCGTCAGAACTCCGCGCCGAGGCTGACCAGGTAATAGCGGCCCGGCAGCGGGTAGGTGCCGAACACATCGTTGGTGCCGTCGTTGAAGAAGAAGCCGCGATCGCTGACGCGACGATCCTGCAGGTTATGCACCGTGGCGCGCAGATAGGCGTGGCGGTAGCGGGCCGTGGCACTGAGATCGGTCCAGCGATAACTCGGTTGGCGCTGGCTGCTGTTGGCGTTGTCTTCGCTGTAGAAGCGTGAGCCGGTATAGCGCTGCGCGCCAGAGAATGTCAGCCAGGGGAGGGCTTCCCAGTCGACCTGCAGGTAGCCGCTGCGGCGTGGCACATCCGGAATCTGGTTATTGCTGAACGGGCCGTCGGCAAACTGGGCGTTCTGCAGGGTGGCGTTGAAGGTCATCCAGAGGCCTTCTTCCAGGCGCCAGCGACTGTTCAGGGTCACACCGCGTCGGCGGGTGCGGTCGTCCAGGTTGGTGTTGCTGAAGGTGACCGGGTCATAAATGATTTCGTCGTCGAAGCGCGCATACCAGTAGGTCAGCATCGAGCGCTGACGGCCGTCATGCCAGCGCATGCCGCTGGTGTAGACCTCGCCGGTCTGTGGGCTCAGCGGGTCAATGCTGCCGGCAAAAACGGAAACCACTTCATCCAGGGTGGCCACCCGGGCGGTACGCGCTGCGTTGGCGAACAGACTGAAATGGTCCAGCGGGCTGAACACCAGGCCGCCTTCGTACATTTCCAGATCATCCTCGCGCCGCTCGGTGGGCGCGGCGCTGGTATCGAAACGCTGCCGTACACGTTCCTGGCGAGCGCCGGCGGTGGCGGTGAGGCGTTCGGTCAGGGCGCTGGACAGGAACAGGTAATAGCCGCTTTGCCGTTGCCCGGCGGTCACGCGTTCGTTCGGGTCGGGGAACGCCGCCTGTGATACGGCGCGGTCGGCCTGATAGTCGCTGTCCTGGTAGTCAGCGCCGAGCGTCCAGTGGGTCTGCACGGACCCCAGATCCAGGTGGCCCTGCAGGCGCGGATTGAGGCTGTAGCCCCGGATCTCCGTTTCACCGTAAGACAGGCTGCCGAAGCCATCCTGGAAGAAGGTCTGCCATTTGCGCCGCACGCCGGTGTCCAGGTGCAAGGTGACCTGCTGGCCCAGCGCGATGGCCGCGCCGGGCATTACCGTGACGCCTTCGCGCTCGGCATAGTCGTTCGGGGTCTGGGCGCCGCGCGGGTCGTCGCGGAATTCATTCAGGCCGGTGCCCGGGTTGATCAGCCGCGCGCCGGGCAGGCCCAGTTCCTCGCGGTCTGCCTGCACGCTCAGGTACCAGGTGCTGCGCGCTTCGCGGTGGCGCAGGTCGGCAAAGGCATTGCGCTGGCGCAGGGCGTTGTTGTCCCGGTAGCCGTCGCTGTTGAGCGCGCGCAGGGACAGCAGGGCGCTGGTCTGATCATCACCCAGGGTGCCCCAGAGGTTGCCACTGCGGGTATTGAAACTGCCGCCACCGAGTTCAACCCCGAGGCTGTCGTCATAGCGTTCACGGGTGACGATATTGATGGCGCCGCCGGAGGCACCACTGCCATACAGCACACCGCCACTGCCAGGCAGGATTTCGATCCGTTCGATGGCGGCCAGCGGAATGGCCGAGAAGTCCACGCTGGCCATGTCGATGTCATTCAGCCGACGGCCATTGAGCAACACCAGGGTGTTCTGGGTGGCGCTGGCGCCGAATCCCATCAGGTCGATGGTGCTGGCGCTGTCGCCCAGACCGTACAGCCGGCTTGCGCGCACGCCGCCGACCGTGTCCAGCACGTCCGCCAGACTGCGCACCGGCATGCGCCGGATGTCCTCGGCGGTCAGCACCACGGCGCCCACGGGCAGGGCGTCAGTCAGGTGACTGGTGCGCGAGGCAGTGACATGAACGGTATCGAGATCGCTGGCTGTGCTGGCAAGGGGGGCTACGGCCAGCGTCAGCAGCATGGCCGCCGGGAACAGGTGCGCTCGGCGCATGCTTCCTCCATCAGGCGTGTTTCGAGCGCTGAGGATACCGTGTTGGACACCCGGCCACCACACGCAGAACGTGAACATCAGGCGGGCAGTGCCGCCACCATCAAACGGTGCGAGGGCAGGCTCATGCCGAGCCGGTCGGCCTGGCGCAACAGCCAGCCATTGATGAAGGCAATTTCGGTGCGCTGGCCCGCGCGCAGATCGGCCCGCATGGACGACATGTTGGCGGCGGTGGCCTGGGCCACGGCCAGGGCGCGGCCGTAGGTGTCGCCGGGCCAGTCCGGGTCCAGGCGGCGGAGCAGGGCATCGGCTTCTTCGGCCAGCGCCCGGGCCTGCTGTTGGCGGGCAGGGTCATCACACAGGGCGCCGTTGGGGCAGTCATTGAGGGCGGTAATGGGGTTGATCACTGCATTCACCGACAGCTTGAGCCATTGCTGGCGACGTATGTCCGTGCACCAGCGGGCGCCGGGCCAGTGTGGCAGCAGCGCGGCAATGGCCGCCGGGGGCTCCGGGCTGGCGTCGGCGTCGCCGAGCAGGGTGTCGTTTTCCGCCACCACCTGTATGCGGGGGCCGTCGCGCCAGGCGCCGCTGGTGGTGATGCCTTCGATGATGCGGCTGCCGTCGGGCAGGGGCAGGCCGTCGAGACTGCCGAGGCCATTCTGCAGGCGCACCAGCAGGACCGTATCTGTCAGGCGGGGCAGCAGTGGGCGCAGCGCGGCGGCGGTGTCCTGCGCCTTGGTGGTGATCAGTAACTGGCTGATGGGCGCGTCATCGTCACCCGGCAGGGTCAGGGTGCGCTGGGCGCCCTGGGGCCAGATCAGCGTGCGCAGCACCGGTGGGCCGCCACGCCCTGCCAGGCGCAGCGGCTGCTGCGCCTGGATCAGGTAGCTGGCCACCAGAGTGCCTATATTCCCGGCGCCGAGCAGATGCCAGGTCATGCGGGCAGCGTCTCGGTGGTGGCGATGCCGGTCTGTGAGGGTGAACTGGAGAGCCGGTTAGCAGTCTGCCGGAACAGGGTGGCGCTGTCGGTGATTTCGCCGGGACGGCTGACATGCAGGGCCATGCTGACGCGCAGCATCAGCAGTTCGCCCGCGACCTCGAAGGGGCGCTGATTCAGGCCTTCATGCAGTCGGGCAAAGCTGTCCGGTGTGCAGCCGGTGTCATCGGGTTGATGGGTGATCAGGGCAAAGGTGCTGACGCCGGTGCGCGCCAGAATGTCCATCGGACGCACCAGTTGTTGCAGGCGCCGGCTCAGGTTGAGCAGCAACTGGCGGCTGCTGGCCCGGCCCAGCCTGTCGCGCAGCCCGGCGAAGCCCTCCACCCGCATCAGCAGCAGGCAGGCCGCACCGCCGCGTGCATCGGCCTGGCGCAGCGCATCTTCCATACGGCGGTGGGCATAGCTGTGGTTGCCGAAGCCGGTCAACGGGTCCAGCAAGGGCCGCTGGCGCAAGCGGCGCAGGGTGCCGAGCAACCGCTCATTGTCAGCCAGTGCCCGGTTATGCACGGTGACCAGGCGATCGGCAGCCAGTACCCGGGGCAGCAATTGCACGTTCATGCTGGCCTTGGTGACATAGTCGTCCACGCCCTCATCGAACGCCTGGCGCAGGGCGTCTTCTTCCTCGCGTGCGGTGAGCAGCAGGATATAGGTGTAATGGTTGTCGGCTTCGTCGTGGCGGCGAATGTGGCGGGTCAGCTCCAGGCCGTCCATCTCCGGCATCATCCAGTCGGCAATGACGATCTGCGCCGGGCGTCGCGCGAGCATCGTCAACGCCTCCTCGGCAGAGAGCGCATGGCGCACATCCAGGTAACCGGCCTGGTTCAGTGTGCGCAGCACGATGGTGGCGGAAAACCGGGTGTCATCGACCACCAGAATCGGCGTTTCCTTGTGGGGCATCTTCTGTACTCCTTGTTACCGGCCCTGTGTTACCGGCTCTCCTGACCTGGTGGCGCGCCCGGGCGGGCGTCTTCAGTATGCCGGGGGAAACGCTTCATCAGCAGCCAGAGTAACGGCAGCCCGAGCAGGGCGATCACGGCGGTTAGCGCGAAGAACACCGCCCAGTCCCCGTCCAGTTTATCCACCATATAACCACTGCTGGCGGACAGCCAGATGCGCGCCAGATTGCCCAGCGAGGCAAGCAGGGCGTACTGGGTGGCCGTGTAGGCCACATTGCACAGGCTCGACAGGTAGGCGACAAACGCCACCGTCACCAGCCCGGTGGTGAAGTTATCCGACACCACGGCGACGGCCAGCATCCATTTTTCCTGGCCCACCAGGGCCAGGGCGGCGTAGGTCAGGTTGGTGGCGGCGGTCAGCAGCCCGGCCAGGAACAGGGCGCGCAGGATGCCGATGCGGGCGGCCAGCACCCCGCCCAGGAAGACGCCGAACATGTTGGCGGCGAAGCCGTAGATCTTCGACACCTCGGCAATGTCATCCAGGCCAAAGCCCAGTTCCCGGTAGAACACGCCGGACATGCGGCCGAGCATGGCGTCACCGAGTTTGAAGATGAACACGAAGGCGAGGATCAGCCACCAGCCGTCGCGGCGCATGAATTCGGCAAACGGCGCCACCACGGCATTGTGCAACCAGGCCAGTATCGCAGCGGGGCGGGCAGCAAAACGGGCCGACAGGGCCGCGCTGGCGCGGGCTTCGCGTGCGTTGACCTCGCGGCTGATCCGGCGCACCGGCTCGGGGCTGGCGAGGATCGCGATCATGCCCACCAGCACGCCGAAGGCGAGCACCTGATACGCCACGGACCAGCCGAAGCTGTGGGCCAGATACAGCCCGCCCGCGCCGCCCACCAGGGTGCCGCCGATATGCCAGCCCCAGATTGCCACGGCCGCGCCGCTGCCGTACTCGTGTGGTTCCAGCACGTCGATGCGGTAGGCATCAATCACGATGTCCTGGGTGGCGCTGGCCGTGGTCACCAGCAGGGTGGCCATGGCCATGGCCATCAGTTGCTGTGACGGGTCGGATAGCGACATCCACAGAATGGCCGCCATCAACAGGATCTGCGTCAGCAGTGCCCAGCTGCGGCGCTGGCCCAGGCCGCCCAGCAGCGGCAGGCGCAAGCGATCAATCAGCGGTGCCCAGAGAAAGTTGATCGCATACGGGGTGGCCGCCAGTGCAAACAGGCCGATATCGGTGCGGCTGACGTCGTTGTCGCGCAGCCAGATGGACAGGTTGCTGAACACCATGGGCGCGGGCAGGCCACTGGCAAAGCCCAGCGCCAGCAGCGTCAGCATGCGCCGGTTCATGTAGGTGGCAAGACTGCTGAAAAGGGGGGATGGCATGGGGCGCGGTGGCGTCCTGGTCAGGGCAAGTCGAACAGATCCGACAGCGTGGCCGGACGAAAAATCCAGTATGCCTTCAGTAGGTCTTCACGGCTAGCCGTCCGGCCAGCCATAGCGACGCAGGCTGACGCGGCCGCCGGTGATCTGCACGCCTTCGTTTTCCAGGTGCTGCTGTTGCCGCGCCCCGACCGCCAGACGGCCATCGGCCCGGACCACGCGAAACCAGGGCAGGCTGGAGCCAGCGGGCAGGCGCCCCATGAGCTTGCCGACATGGCGGGCATGGCGGGGATAACCCGCCAGCGCCGCCACCTGGCCATAGGCGCAGACCCGGCCCGGCGGAATCGATCCGACAATCAGCCAGACGGCACGGGCAAATTCCGATTCCGGGTCGGTGACGGCGACCATGGTGGCCTGCTCAGCGCAGCCCGCCGTCGGTGTCGATGCAACGGCCGGTGAAGTAGCTGTTCTCGAAGATGAACGCCACGGACATGGCGATATGCTCCGGCTCACCCAGACGCTTCAGCGGCACCGCGCCGATCAGACGGTCGCGGGCTTCCGGTTTCATCGCGGCGATCATGTCGGTATTGATGGTGCCGGGCGCCACCGCGCCGGTGCGGATGTTGTAGCGCGCCAGCTCCTTGGCCCAGGATTCGGCCATGGCGGCCACGCCCGCCTTGGCGGCCGAGTAGTTGGTCTGGCCAAAGCTGCCCTGACGGGCCAGCGAGGAAATGTTGACGATCACGCCTTCCTCCACGCCCAGCTTGATCATGCGTGCCGCAGCTTCACGGCCGCACAGGAAGACGCCGGTCAGGTTCACGTCGATGACCGCCTGCCACTGCTGCAAGCTCATGGTGGTGATCTCGCCATCCTTGGCCTTCACCAGCAGGCCGTCGCGGGTGATGCCCGCATTGTTGACCACACCGTGCAGGCTGCCGAAGTCCGCCACCACGTCATCAAACAGCTTCACCACCTCGTCTTCGCGGGCGACATTGACCAGATAGGCCTTGCCATCGCCGCCGGCGGCCTGGCACTGGCTGACCGTCTCGCTGAGATCATCCTGGTTCAGGTCGACACAGGCGATCTTCGCGCCCTTGCCCGCCAGCAGGGTGGCAATGCCACGGCCCAGGCCACGGCCTGCGCCGGTAACGACTACAACTTTGTCTTTCAGGTTCATGACAGCTCCCGAGCTTATACAGGGTGTTTAGACAAGGTCGGCATTATTGCCCCGGCACGGTTTGCCCGCAATGACCGGAAGCAGCCCGCCCCTTGAAACCGGGGCAGGCCGCCCCCAACTCCCGCCGCAGGCCCGCAGAGTGACCGGCCCCTGGCTCTTGACTCTGCGAGGCCGGGAATTATGATTGGCACTCACAAGCCGAGAGTGCTAACACTGCCCGGCGCCGAGTGCCAAACCCGGCGACGGGCACCCAGTTCAATAAATTGCTGAACCTCAACAGGAGATACGAGGCAATGAAAATCCGTCCTTTGCATGATCGCGTCGTGGTCCGCCGCGCTGAAGAAGAAACCAAGAGCGCTGGCGGTATCGTGCTGCCCGGATCTGCGGCCGAAAAGCCGGCCCGTGGCGAAGTGCTGGCTGTCGGCAACGGCAAGATCACCGAAAGCGGCGACGTCCGCCCGCTGGACGTCAAGGTAGGTGATCAGGTGATTTTCGGTCAGTACGCCGGTAGCACCGTCAAGCTCGACGGCGAAGAACTGCTGGTAATGAGCGAGAACGAAATTCTGGCGGTCGTGGAAGCCTGAGGCTCCCGGACCTGACCCTGAACCGAATTGAGGATTGAAAGACATGGCTGCTAAAGAAGTTCTGTTCCGCGATGAAGCCCGCCAGCGCATGCTGCGTGGCGTCAACATTCTGGCTGACGCGGTAAAAGTGACCCTGGGCCCGAAAGGCCGCAACGTGGTGCTGGAGAAATCCTTCGGCGCCCCGACCATCACCAAGGACGGCGTGTCCGTGGCCAAGGAAATCGAACTGGAAGACAAGTTCGAGAACATGGGCGCCCAGATGGTGAAGGAAGTCGCTTCCAAAGCCAACGACGAAGCCGGTGACGGCACCACCACCGCCACCGTGCTGGCCCAGGCCATCGTCAACGAAGGCCTGAAGTCGGTCGCAGCGGGCATGAACCCGATGGACCTCAAGCGCGGCATCGACAAGGCCGTGGCCGCGGTCGTGGAAGAGCTGAAGAAGCTGTCCACCCCGTGCGAAACCTCCAAGGGCATCGAGCAGGTGGGCACGATCTCCGCCAACTCCGACAGCTCTGTGGGCAAGATCATTGCCGACGCCATGGAGCGCGTAGGCAAGGAAGGCGTGATCACTGTTGAAGAAGGCACCAGCCTGGACAACGAGCTGGAAGTGGTTGAAGGCATGCAGTTCGACCGCGGCTACCTGAGCCCCTACTTCATCAACAACCAGGAAAAGATGGCGGTCGAGCTGGAAGACCCCTACCTGCTGCTGGTGGACAAGAAGATCTCCAACATCCGCGAACTGCTGCCGGTGCTGGAAGGCGTTGCCAAATCCGGCAAGCCGCTGCTGATCATCGCTGAAGACGTGGAAGGCGAAGCCCTGGCCACCCTGGTGGTCAACAACATGCGCGGCATCATCAAGTGCGCCGCCGTAAAAGCCCCGGGCTTCGGCGACCGCCGCAAGGCCATGCTGCAGGATATCGCTATCCTGACCGGCGGCACCGTGATCTCCGAAGAAGTGGGCCTGAGCCTGGAAAACACCTCTGTCGAAGATCTGGGTTCTGCCAAGAAAGTGAACATCGACAAGGAAAACACCACCATCGTGGGCGGTGCTGGCAACGAAGGCGACATCAAGGCCCGCGTCGACCAGATTCGTGCCGAGATCGAGAAGTCCTCGTCGGACTACGATCGCGAGAAGCTGCAAGAGCGCGTGGCCAAGCTGGCTGGCGGTGTGGCCGTGATCAAGGTCGGCGCTGCCACGGAAGTGGAAATGAAAGAGAAAAAGGCCCGTGTCGACGACGCCCTGCACGCGACCCGTGCGGCCGTTGAAGAAGGCGTGGTACCTGGCGGTGGTGTAGCCCTGGTACGTGCCCTGAGCAAGATCGGCGGCCTGAAAGGCGACAACGAAGACCAGAACGTCGGTATCGCGCTGGCCATTCGCGCGCTGGAAGCCCCGCTGCGCCAGATCTCCAGCAACGCCGGTGCCGAAGCCTCTGTGGTGGTTCAGACCGTGCGTCAGGGCGAAGGCAACTTCGGCTTCAACGCGGCCAATGGTGAGTACGGTGACATGCTCGAACTGGGCATCATCGACCCGGCCAAGGTCACCCGCTCTGCGCTGCAGGCGGCTGCCTCTATCGCTGGCCTGATGATCACCACCGAAGCCATGGTGGCGGACAAGCCGGAAGAGAAAGGCGCTGGCGGCCCGGATATGGGCGGCATGGGTGGCATGGGCGGTATGGGCGGCATGATGTAAGCCGTTCCTCGCTCAGGCGATCTGAAAAAGGCCCCGCAGCAATGCGGGGCCTTTTTTATGGCAGGTTTATGGTAGGCTCGCAAACTCTCCCGATTCGATGATTCCGTGCATGTCTGCCTCCAACAAAACGCCCGTCCTGCTCACCCGTGATCCGGCGCTGTGGCCCTGGCTGGTGGGGTTCGTGGCGTTGCTGGCGGTGCTGGGCCTGCTGCATGGCTGGGTCAATCCGTGGCTGAATTACGAAGGCGAGGCCATTCTGGGCGGCCAGCTCTGGCGGCTCTGGAGCGCCCATCTGGTGCACCTGAACCTGTGGCATCTGGCGATGAACCTGGGGGGCTTCGTGCTGTGTGCCTACTTCTTTCCCGACGTGTACAGCCGCGAGCGCTTCCTGGCCTGGCTGGTCTTTTCGCCACTGTTTATCAGCCTGGTGATGCTGGTCGTGGATCAGACGCCCGGTACTTATGTTGGCCTGTCCGGCGCCCTGCACGGCTGGCTGGTGATGGCCTTGCTGCTGGGTTTTCGCCAGCACCCCTGGATTCATGCCCTGGTGCTGGCCCTGCTGGCCGGGCGGCTGATCTACGAGCAACTGCCCGGCTATGACGTGAACTATCTGCAAGGCTGGATCGACGGTAGCGTCTATGTGAATGCCCACCTCTACGGTGCGGTGTCCGGCGTGTTGCTGGCTTCAGGGGCAGGCCTGCTGGGCCGGCGTTCAGTCTGATAGACTGTCGATCCGTTTTCCGGGTACCGACTATGACTCCTGTCACGCGCGAACAACAACGCCAGGCCTGGCTGAAGGCCATGGGCCTGACGCCCTGGGTGGCGCGTGCGCCGTTGCCGGGTGCCGCAGCGCCGGTCTGGCTCGGGCAGCCTGCGCCGGCTCCTGCACAGGGGCGGGCCCAGGCCAGGAACCCCTTGCCGCCCGAGCGTCAGGCCTCGCCCGGGGCTGGAGCGGGCGAGTCGCCCTCTGCAGCCGGGGCGGGGGCCGGCCCGGAGGCGGGGGGCGCCGTGTTGCGCCAGGCTTCCGAGGCGTTGACGGCACCGGCGCGGGCCAGCGCGCCGCGCCCGGAACCTGCACCGCAGGCGCCGCGGGCTGCGGTGGCCAGGGGGCCGCGCTTTACCTTGCAGGCTTACGCCACGCCCAACGTCTGGGTGGTGGTGGAGCAGGAGGATGCGGATGCACCGGAGCTGGGGCGCGCCGCACAGGGGTTGTTGGCCAACCTGTTGCGTGTCTGGCAGGTCGGGCCGGGGCAGCCGCGTCGTTTTCTGTGTCCGCCGGACGGTCAGCACATCACACCGGATGATGCGGGCCTGGCCCTGGGGGCCTTTCTGCAAGGGTTGACGCGTTCCGGCAGTGCGCGCCGCGTGTTGCTGTGTGCCAGCGAGGACACCGCCAGGCTGATCCTGCCGCAGCGTTTCATCATGGGCGAGGGCGACCAGGCAGGTTGGCTGGCGATCAGCAGCCTGGCTGAAATGCTGGACGACCCGGGCACCCACAAGCGCCGCAGTTGGCACGCCATGGTTCAGGCGGGCCTGCATGCCTGAGTTGTTACCCGGCTTCCGGGTGCGCGCGCTGCAACCCGATGATATCCCCGCCCTGCTGCCCATCGAGGCGGCGGGTCAGCCGACGCCGTGGAGCGCCGAGGTCTTTCGTGATTGCTTTCGCAGCGGGTATCGCGCCACGGCGGTGGAGGCCGAGGTCGGCTGCGGGGAGGCGCGCAGGCCGGTGCTGGTGGCCTTCCAGGTGATCCACACCGTGCTGGATGAAGCGCATCTGCTGAATGTTGCCGTGCACCCGGACTGGCAACGGCGCGGTATCGCTGCAGCGCTGCTGCAGCAGACCATGACAGCGCTTGCCGCCGAGGACTTCAGCGTACTCTACCTGGAGGTGCGCGACAGCAACCGGGGTGCCCGCGCGCTGTACGAGCGGCTCGGCTTTGTCCTGTCGGGGCACCGCAAGGCCTACTACCGCACGGCGACGGGCCACGAGGATGCCCTGTTGATGCTGCGCCATCTCTGACCCGTGCCGGACCCCGGCACCGCTGCTATACTGCGCGCCGCACTCGAACAAGGCCGTGTCATGAATCCGCTCGACGAAATCCGCAAACGCCGCACCTTCGCGATCATCTCGCACCCGGATGCCGGTAAGACCACCATCACTGAAAAGCTGCTGCTGTACGGCAACCAGATCCAGATGGCGGGTACGGTGAAAGGCAAGAAGTCCGGCCGCCATGCCACCTCCGACTGGATGGAGATGGAAAAGGAGCGGGGCATTTCGGTGACCACCTCGGTGATGCAGTTTCCCTACCGGCATGCCATGGTCAACCTGCTGGATACGCCCGGGCATGCTGATTTCTCTGAAGATACCTATCGCACCCTGACCGCGGTGGACTCGGCGCTGATGGTGATCGACTGCGCCAAGGGCGTGGAAGAGCGCACCATCAAGCTGATGGAAGTCTGCCGCCTGCGCGATACGCCGATTCTCACCTTCATCAACAAGCTGGATCGCGACGTGCGCGAGCCCATCGAAGTGCTGGATGAAATCGAGGACGTACTGAAGATCGAGTGCGCCCCGGTGACCTGGCCCATCGGCATGGGCAAGAGCTTCAAGGGCGTCTACAACCTGCTCAAGGATGTGACCGTGCTCTACAAGACCGGGCAGGGGCATACCATCCAGGACGTGCGGGCCATCGAAGGACTGCACAATCCGGAGCTGGATGCGGCGGTGGGCGCCGATTATGCGCAGGAGCTGCGCGACACCCTGGAGCTGGTGCAGGGCGCCAGCCACGAATTCAATCTCGAGCGTTTCCTGCAGGGCAAATTGACACCGGTGTTCTTTGGCACCGCGCTGGGCAACTTCGGTGTGGACCATATGCTCGATGGCCTGGTGGAGTGGGCGCCGCCGCCGCTGCCGCGCCATGCCAATGAGCGTGAGGTGGCCGCCACCGAAGATAAATTTACCGGCTTCGTGTTCAAGATCCAGGCCAACATGGACCCGCGTCACCGCGACCGTATTGCCTTCCTGCGTATCTGCTCCGGCAAGTATCAGAAAGGCATCAAGTTGAAACAGTGCCGCACCGGCAAGGATGTGCGCCTGGCAGATGCGCTGACGTTCCTGGCCGGTGAGCGCGAGAACGTGGAAGAGGCCTTCGCCGGTGACATCATCGGTTTGCATAACCACGGTACCATCCAGATCGGTGATACCTTTACCGAGGGCGAGCAGCTTCAGTTCACCGGCATTCCGCACTTCGCGCCGGAGCTGTTCCGCCGTGTGGTGCTGCGTGACCCCCTCAAGAGCAAGCAGTTGCACAAGGGCCTGACCCAGCTGGCGGAAGAGGGCGCTACGCAGGTGTTTTTCCCGCTGCGCAACAACGATGTGATTCTGGGCGCTGTCGGGATGCTCCAGTTCGACGTGGTGGCGCATCGGCTCAAGCATGAATACGGGGTGGAGTGCGCCTACGACGCCATTTCCGTAGCGACCGCCCGCTGGACGGAAGCGGATAACGAGCGCGAGTTGGAGAAATTCCGCGACAAGGCCTATGACAACCTGGCCATTGACGGCGCCGGGCACCTGACCTATCTGGCACCTACGCGGGTCAACCTGCAACTGGCCACCGAGCGACATCCCGAGATCCGTTTCCGCGAAACGCGGGAGATCTGATCCGCATCAACCGGGTGGGTCAACGACCCACTCGGGTTCTTCAACTTCCCCGATCAGTCGAATGTCGCATACATGCGAAGCGCTGCGGATGATCTCGGTCACGGCCGGATTGTCTTTGGCTTCCATGGCATCGCGGTCGGCTTTGCTGTCCCAGTAGGCAATCGCGATCAGCACCTTCGGATCGCCGATCTTGCGGTGCAGCGTAGTGCCGCGCGCGCCGGGGGCCTGCTGGATCAGTTCGCTGGCGCGGACCCAGGCTTCGGCATAATCCTCGGCACGGTAGCCATCGCGGATATGGACTTCAAAGATGTATTTCATGACCCGAGTGTAAACGGAGTTGTCGGGTCGATGTCCAGAGGGGGATAAGATGCTGGCCACCCGGACGGGCGGCCAGCGGTCTGGTTCAGGCGCGTCGGCGACGACCCAGGGAGAGCATCAGCAGGAACAGGCCAGCGAACAGACCGGCGGCACCGCCGGATGAACTGTTGCCACCGTTGCCTGATCCCGGTGGTGTGGTGCCCGGACCTTCCTCTTCATCGCCAAAGTCCTCGAACAGCGCAATCAGGTCCATATCCATGACGATATCCGAACTGCTGACACGGTCCTGATGGATCGACACGGCGACCACGTTCTCGCCCTGGCGCAACAGCGCCGGATCGATGCTGGCGGTGTGGTAGTTGTAGTCCTTGCCGATGGTTGATGCGGCGAGTGTCAGGTAATCAATGATCCCGTCCGGCATGTTATTGCGGTAGATTTCATCACCGTTCAGGTAGACCACGGCGCCATCATCACGCAGCAGGCTCAGATCCAGCCTTATCAGGCCGGTGGTGTCCTCAACGTTGAATGTCCGGCGGAAGTAGGTGGTCGGGTACTTGTTGCTGCTGTCCGGGCCGAAGCCCACGATGGTGGTTTCGCCGTCATAGCCGCCGTAGCCGAGCAGTGCCGGGCCCGCTGACCAGTCGACGTCATCAAAGCCGAGTTCCGTCCAGGCCCAGCCCTGATCGGAGCCGTTGTCCAGATATTTCCAGACACTGCCTCGGCTGATCAGTTCTTCCTCGCGGACATTCTTCAGTTCGATCTTGCCGACCATTTCCAGGTCCAGCACGATATCGGAACTGGTTACGCGGTCCTGGTGAATGGATACGGCCAACACATTGACGCCTTCATTCAACAGGGCCGGGTCAAGGCGGGTCGTATGGTAGGTGTAATCCTTGTTGATGGTGCTGGCGGCCAGCGTCTGGTAGTCGATCTCGCCGGAAGGCATGTTGTTGCGGAAGACTTCCTCACCATTGAGATACACCACGGCACCGTCGTCACGCATGATGCCCAGATCGACACCATAGAATTCGCTGATGTCGTCCACTTCAAAGGTGTGACGGAAGTAAGTGGTCGGATACTTGTTCCGGTCATCTGGACCGAAACCGACAGTGGTCGTTTCGCCATCATAGCCGCCGTAACCCAACGGTGCAGCGCCACCGGCCCAGCTGCTGTCGTCAAAGTCCGGGGCGATCCAGTCCATGCCCTGATCGGACCCATTGTCCAGATACTTCCAGACGCTGCCCTTGCGCACCAGTTCTACCACGGTGTAGTGATCCGGTTCGGGTTCGGGAATGTCGTAGTCCACGTCCAGCACCTGGCTGCGCTGTGTCGTGTCCTGGCGTGTGATGGTCATGGCGTGGCCGACACCGGCGGCATCCCACAGGCTCAGCCCGGCGGGCAAGGCGAACGGGTCAGCTTCGCGCACGCTGTGCTCAAGCATGGCCGTGTCCGCTTCGCCATCAAAGCGTGCAGTGCGCACCGTGATCTTGTCAGCGTCGATCTGGTTGACCATGAAGTGGGAGAAGCTGCCCTGATCGAGAATCCAGTCGTGATGCACGTTGGCGGTGCGCAGTGGTGCGCCCCAGGCGCCTTCACCGATATAGACGATGCCGGCTTCAGCCTGGATGTAATCCATGGGACCGTTCGGGCGCACCGGCAGGGTGTACTTGACCAGGTGGGTGTCAGATTCCACCACCAGGTTCACACGATAGTCATAGAAAATCTCTGACCAGGCACGGGACACCGGGCTGCCGGATTTGCTGGCCGTGCGCGGGAACATGGGGATGTGGTACTGCGCCATAATCCAGCTGGCGTTCTGATGATGCGTCGCCAGATCGTCCTTGAGCCATGCCAACTGCGCAGCGCGTTCGTTGGCATAGGAGCTGCCGGTGAACTCGGTGCTCAGCGAATAGAGACGCAGCATGTCGCCGCCGATGTTGAAGGCATAATAGGCGTCGCGCAGTGAGCAGACGCCATTTTCCTCGATATCGATGCCGAAGATCCGGCACATGAACAACAAGTCAGAGGATTCGTGATTGCCGGTGGTCGGGATGATCGGGTAGACCTGCTTGTAGGCGACGCCGTCGATATCCGTGGGTGAGAGCGTCAGCTCCCAGTCGGTCAGCCATTCGTTCCATTCCTGCACGGTATGGCGGTCGGTGTAGTCACCGCTGAAAGCCACAAAATGCGGCCGGATCTTGGCCACCAGGCGGTTGCCTTGCTGGCGCGGAGCCCGGTTATTGCGCGAGTCACCGCCGCTGATAAAGGTCATCGGCTGTGCACTGTCCGGCGCGGTGCGGAAGAAGTAACGATCGCCGCAGCCTGCGTCGTCACACAGCCGGAAGTAGACATTACTGTCCGGCGTCAGGCCAGACAGGCGATAGAAGCCGGAGTGCAGGTCGGTCTTGAACACACGTTCGACCGGGTTGGCCAGCGTCATCCAGTCGCTGCCATCGGCATTATGGCCGTAGGTGATATAGGGATTGCTCAATTCGGCGTCTGGCGTGTAGCCGACAATGGCGCGGGTGGCGGGATCGCTGTCCCAGGCGACACGAACATATTTCGTGTCTGCGAATGCGCTCTGCGTGAATAGCATGGTGACACTGAAAAAGATCAACGCCGCCATTCTTGCTGGCGAAAGAGTCATGATTGCCTTGCCCTCGGAATGTCGTAGTAATAATGGGTGCAGACGACCGGGTGCGGTGCCCGGGTCGCTCCTGAATCTACGCCGAATGTGTGACAAGGCAGGGGTGTTCAAGTGAAGGTTAAGTGACGGTTTCCTTTTACGGGCCGCTCACCAGACGGACACGGGCTACCTGGTCCCGGGGTAGCCAGCTTTTTTCGCCCGTGCCGAAATGCAGGATCATGGCCGCCGGACGGCCACGCTGATCAACGCCTGTATCGGCGGCCCAGAACGCCTCGCGGCCACCGTGGGGAAAAAAGCCGGTCACGGTGCGCGCGCTGCCCGGGAAGCCGGTGTCATAAAGCAGGGTTTCCAGTTCCGATACGTGGGGCAGGCGCCAGTCATCGCGTCCGCAGCGGCGCGTGCTGCGCAGATGATCAATCAGCATATCGATGTCGCAGGCCGAGGACTGCCCGGGTTGCAACATGCAGCCGCCGTCGTATACCGGGGTATCCATTTTCCAGTAGTAGGTGGAGCCGGCGTACGACAGGCCCTCATTATCGCTTTTAGCTTCCCAGCGCAGCCCGGTCTCGTGATCGTGCACACAGGCCCAGGGGCCGTCCTGAACCGGCAGAGCGTTGCCCTGAAGATCATATTTTTCCCAGCGCATTATCGGTTCCTCGGGGGCGCTGCACCCGATCAGAACACTGAGCGTCAGCGACGCGGCAACAAGACGGCAGTAGCGGATAGACATGACAGACGCCCCTTTCACTTGAAGCGAATGCGCAACGGGCGCAAATGGTAGGAATGATTGACCTGCGCATGATCAAAAGTCGCTACCCACAGGTAGGTGCCATCGGTGATATCCAGATCGAAGTCGGACTCGGCTGCAATGCCACGCGCCACTTCCAGGGTCCAGCGGCCATCGTGCCAACGGCCATATGCTGCGGCATCCGAGCGATCGGTATCCGGATTGGTGATCCACAGCACGGAAGGCATCAGTGTGCCCACCGGGTAATGGTCATCCTCTGCTGAGTACGGCTTGGTCTCGTACCAGGAGAGCGCGAAGGGCACCGCGTTTTCGTCGTCGTGCAACGTCTGGAATGGCTCCAGCTGTGCCGGATCGTTGGGCAGGCGCTTGGGGACCACGATGTCCTCGTAGAACCAGAGGTAGTTGCTGCTGAAGGGATTGGTTTGCGAGGGATCTGCTTTGTAGCCAGCGGTATAGCGTTGCTCGCCCGGTACACGCGGGTAGGGCGTGCCGAAATGGCTGTCATCCAGTACGCCGTAACCGTGGTTGCGAACGGCTTTCCAGTGCCACATGTCGACGAGGCCGGACTCCACAAAATGCGCGCCACGGCGTGATTCACTGCGGCTGGTTTCCGGTTGGCCGGTGCCGAAGTGAAACGAGCCGTTTCCCGCGATATCAGGCTGGTCGGAGAAGACGACGGCAAACTTGTCTTCGTACCAGCGGCGCTCATCATTTTCTGCCACCCCCTCGTGAAGCACTTTCCAGCCCGCTTCGGTCTTGATCAGGGGCAGGTGGGCCAGACTTTGCGTCGGGTCTTCCCAGGTGAAGGCGAAATAGATGACCAGGCCCTGGCGCGCCGCGCGGATTTCAACGGGGACGTGTGCGGCGCTACCGGGGACACGCGTCACCACCGTCACCGGCGTGGCGTCCTGCCAGAAGGGTTCGTCCAGGACGCCATCCCGTTGCAGGCGCTGCCCTGGTGGAATCTCGCGCACGATCAGATCTGTCGCCGAGGCGCTGTTCAGGGCGTCACGCCACAGCCAGGCCGTTGCGGTCAGCACCAGGGGTACCACCAGGGACGCGGTAAGCAGCGCGCGCCACGCGGGGAGGCGCAGGTAGACGGCCTTGAAGCCTTGCCACCAGGTGGCGCTCAACTGGGCAATGATATGTGCCAGGGCGCACACCAGTGCTGCCAGTGCGAGGGCGGCATGCAGGATGATCAGTCCGGGCCGCCACAGGTTTATGCCACTCCAGAGCAGCAATCCGCTCAACAGCAGCAGCGGCAGGATGATACGGCCGGCACGCAGGATGTTCAGGTTGAGGCGCGCCAGGGCGCTTGTGGGGGGGCGGGCCCGTTCGCGACGGATAGCGCCCGATATATAACGCCGCACCATCCAGATAATGACGATGGCCAGCCACAACCAGCCCAGCGCTACATGCAATGCAAAGATATCGCCGCGTGGGAGCCAGTCGGTCCAGCGGGCGTCCAGCGCGCCATGCCAGGTGTTGCTGACAAACAGGCGCAAACCGGTGAGCAGACTCATTACCAGGGCGAACGTCGCCAACCAATGGAGCAACAACAATTTTGCCGGGGCCGCGAATCTGACAACCATGGGTGGGTTCCTGATGATCAGGGCGCGATGGTGCCGGGTGTTTATGACATAACGGTGAAACGTCGGGGCGGCGGGACTCAGCGCATCTGTTCCAGCGCGCTCAGGGTGTCCAGATAGTTGAGCAGGTGGTCGAGGTAGGCGGGTGTGGACTGTTGCAGGGTGTTCAGGGCACGCGCCACGATGCGATGCGAATTCAGCGGGCCCGCGTCATGGGGTGCTTGCCGGATCATGTCGTGAAGGCGCTGTCGGCGTTGCTGAAGCGCCCGGGCCTCGCGCAGGGATGCGAGATGGCGCAGTCCGGAGGGCTGCGCAGCGGACGGTGGCTGCGCGTCGGGCAGGAACTGTCGGGCTTGCTGGCGCAGAAGTTCGGCCAGCGAGGTGTCCTCCGCCTGCGGCACGTCAGGCGGGCTCAGTTGCGCCAGTAGCGACCCCAGAGGTGAAGGTTTTTCCGGGCGGGACATCTGGTCTGCGGCGTGCCTGCGAGCGACGGTGTCCTGGCATTGCTCCAGGCCGGCTTCCAGCCTTTGCCCCAGGCGTGCGGGCACGCGGGGCAGGCGCTCCAGGCGTGTGTGCAGGCTGCGCAGCCAGGCATAACGTATCGGGTCGTGCACAGCGGCATCCTGTTCGCCTAGCTGCCTCAGCGCGTCTGAGAAGGTCTGCATATCGCCTTCAGTCATCGCGCGCCTCTGTGCTGGTGTCGCGTTGCCCGCGCGGCATCACCGTCAGCTCCACGCGCCGGTTGCGTGCCCGGCCTTCATCGGTCTGGTTGTTGGCCACGGGTTGATGCGCGCCGAAGGCGGCGGCAAACACCTGATCGGCGGGCATGCCCAGCTCCACCAGGGTGCGTGTCACGGTGAGTGCGCGTTGGGCAGACAGGCCCCAGTTATCGGTGTAGCGCGCATTGCCGCGCTGCACCGGCAAGTCATCGGTGAAGCCGCTGACCATCAGCAATTCATCGTGCTCGCCCAGATACTCGCGCAGTACGGGCACCAGTGTTTCCAGCAATTGTTCGCCGTCACCCTGCAAGCGGTCGGAGTTGAGCGCAAACAGCACATTGCCGCTGATGCCGATGCGGCCGTCCTGGAAGGTGACGCGACCATGGGTCAACGGATTGTCCAGTGCCGCTTCCAGCGCCATGCGTCGTTGTTCTTCGGCCAGCCGTTTCTGTTTTTCCGCGTCCAGGGACTGGCTCAGCTCCAGCTGGATGCCGATGACCCAGACCAGCGTCAGCACCAGAATGCCGGCCAGCGCGGCCATCAGATCAGCGAAGATGGCCCAGACCGGCGAGGACTGTGCATCGTCGTGCAGCGTCTCCATCAGGCGGCGCTTCCGTCGCGGCGCAGGCTGAGGCTCAGCTCGATCACTTCGCGCGCCTGTTCCACATAATAGGCCAGTTGTTCATCGCTGCGGGTGGCGCTGTCGGTCAGGGCGGTCTGTACCTGTTGCAGTGTCTCCAGCAGCTGTTGATTGGCGTCGGCAAACTGGCCGACCCCGGCGCCGAAGGCATCGCCCAGGCTGGCAATGTCGACGGCGCTGCTGCGCACATCCGTGACCAGATCATCCAGTTGCTGGCGCTGGGTTTCCACTTGCCCGGCGAACTGGCTGTTGACCTCGGCGAGGTTGCGGCTGGCGTGCGTTATCAGCGTATCAATGGCCTGCTGCTGGGCAACGGTGGCCTCGCGCTGACGGTGCAGCAGCTGGTCCAGCTCGGTCATGATGCGTTGGCGTTCCTCCAACAGCGCGTTGTCGCGCTCGGCGTGATGGCCGATTTCCTCGCGCAGGCGGCTGATGACGTCTGCGGCGGCTTTCGGGGTTTCCGACGCGGTCTCGATCAGGCGCGTCATGGGGGCTTCCAGTGCCGTGCCCAGCGTCGCCAGATGGGTCGCCACGCGGGCCTCCAGGGCGTCGAAATGCTGCGCCATCGTCTGCGTGTGGCCCGCTTCCTGTTCCCGTAAGGCGCCGAGTTGCTGCTGCAGGGTCTCTCGCAAGGCTTGCATGCCGGTGGCATGGCCTTCGAGCAGGTCCGTTGCGCTCTGGTCGGTGCGTGCCTGATGGTCGGTCAGCCATGTATGCATCTGGGCGAGCAACGCCGCATTGTGCTGGTGCTGTTGCTCCAGCCCGGTCTGCCACTGGGTCGCGGCCTGCAGCGTGGTATCGGCGAAGCGTGCCGCCAGTTCGTTCAGGTGTCGCTCGGCGGTGTCATGCAGTTGCTTTTGCTGCTGGTGTACCTGTTCGGCGAATCCGGCCAGCGTGTCATTCAGCAGCGGTTTCAGTTGCTCGCTGGCCACCCGGCTGCTGTCGGTCACGGCGGTACGCAGGCTATGGCTGACATTTTCGGCCAGGGCGTTGAACTGCCGTTCTGTGTGTGCTGCGGCGTCGCGCTGTTGCGCGGTGAGTTGCTCATTGCTGCGCTGCATCTGTTCGCTCATGCCCTGCAGCGTGGCCACCAGTTGCGGCAGCGCCTGCGCCTGTTGCGTCAGCGCATCATAAGCGGTGTCACGGCGCGCGGCGGCAGAGAAGGGCCGCAAGGGGCCGCCGGTGGCGCGGTCGAGTTGTCGGGACACGGCGACCCGCTCGCGGCGGCACAGCACGGTGGCCAGACCCAGCATGGCGGAACCGGCGACCCCGGCAATCGAGGTGCCGAAAGCCAGGCTCAGGCCGGCAATCGGCGCCGACAGCGCGCGCTGGATCGCCTGCAATTCAGTGCTGCTGTCCAGCGCCATGGCAGCGCCTTGCAGGGTAATGATCATGCCCACGAAGGTGCCCAGCAGACCGAGCATGACCAACAGCCCGGTGAGATAGGGTGTCAGGTGCGGCCCAGGCAGCGGCAGCGCGTCGCCGTCGATGCGCCGGCGCACCGTATCGCGCAAGGCGGCGGGCAGTTCAAGCAGCCACGGGGTCAGGTGTTCAGGCGGCGCGGGCAGGCGATCAAGCGCGCTACCCAGCGCACGGGTATCGCGGCGGTAGCCCAGCAACTCGCCCACGCCCACGGCATAGCCGACGGCGATGGCGACGATGATGACCGGCGCGGCCGGGTTGCCGTTCATGAAGCTGAAGCCGATCCACAGGATGGCCAGGGCACCGGCCAGGCAGGTCAGCGCAAAGGGAGCGATTCTCATGGGGTGTTCATATCCTTGCTATCAAGTGCATCCAGCATGCCCAGCACCGGGGCCAGGCGGGCATCCATCTCTGCCAGCAGGCAGGCTTGCAGTGTGTGGTGAAAGGCAGTGAGCCAGGCGCCCGTGTCGTCATCGGGGTCGCGTGCTTGCCAGCGTGCCCGGTAGGCCTTCTCCAGCAGCAACGGCACGGTATTGAAGCCGCGCTGGCTGTAGCCGCCGAGGCTCTGCTCCAGCGCCGCATCCAGATGGGCCATGCGTGCCAGGGCCGGACTCCCGGTGACGAGGGCCTGACGCACCCGCCGACGCAGGTCGCCGATGGCTGCGGCGATGCGGCGTTGCCAGGCCAGGTAAAAGGCCTCCCACGGCCGGAAGGGCGGGCGCTGGTCTGCCGCCAGGCCCTCCGGTGGGCGAGGGGCGATGATCGGGCTGTTCTCCGCATCGCCGGCCAGGCTGCGCGCCAGTGGGGCGAGCACGCCCTCGCGCGTGCGCAGCAGATCTTCCCGCAGCAGGTCAGGCAGCGCCGGGTCCAGGTGGAATGGGCCGCTCAGGGGGCGCCGCGCGGCGGCATCCAGCGCGGCCGCATCGCTGATGGACAACAGCCTTGCCAGGCGCGCGGCGACATCCGTGGGCAGCAGGGCCTTGTCGGAGGCGCCGAGCGCAGCCAGCAGCGCCAGCAACTGCCGGTCGGGCTCGGCTATCTTGTCGGGCGATGTCCGCATCGGCGACTCGTCGGGCTGGCGGGAAAGCGCGCATTCTACCCGCCTGCCCGGGCAGCTGGTAAGCCTTGTTGTGTGGGCCTTGATGTGCTCAGAGCGAGGTGTGCCCGGCAGGTTCCCGGGGCCGGATGCGCCAGGCGCGCTCGATCAGCGTGCTCAGGCCGCTCTCGCGGAAACGGGGCTGTTCGGCCAGGACGTTGCGGGCCTGGAGCAACTGCACGTTGCAGTCGGCGAAGAGTCGCTGCACCTCGTCCTGATCGACACTGAACGGCGGCCCCGCCATTTCTGAGTCCGGGTATTCCAGGGTGATCAGCAACATGTCCCAGCGAGCGGGCAGCGTGGCCAGCAAGTGCTCGACGTAACGTGCGCGCATGTCCGGCGGCAAGGCGATCAGGGCGGCCCTGTCATAGACCGCGCCGACATTACGTAGCATGTCGGCTGAAATATCGAAGAAATCCCCGCAATAGAGGGTGTAGCCCTGACCGCTTGCCATGGGCATGCCGTTGCGCTCGCGCCAGGTGAGCGCCAGCTTCTGCTCATTGATAAACGCGTCAAGCGCCTCGCGAGACAGCTCGACAGCCATCACCACATGACCGTGATCGCGCAACCAGCGCATATCGTGCGTCTTGCCACACAGGGGCACCCAGACCGCACTGTCCGGGGCGAAGTCCAGGGTGGGCCACCAGGCGGTCAGCATGGGATTCGGGTGCGGCAGATGAAAGCCGATCTCGTTCCGGGCCCAGCGGTTGTGCCAGAAGGGAGCATCCATCGTCAGTGGTCCTTGCCGTTCAATCCGTGAATTTACCCCCGATACTGAGGCTTCTGGTGACGGGGCGCGACCTTATGACTTGAAAATGTAATGTTATAACATTATAAATGCGCATGATTCTCGGTTGGGGTGAATGATGCGTGAAGTGTTTCGGATTCTTCTGGTAGCTGGCCTGGTGACGTCGGGTGCGGGCATAGCGTTGGCAGCGGAGGCCGAGGACGAGAGTGAGGTGATGCTGGCGCCGGTGCGTATTTCGGCGGCATTCAGTGGCGAGGATGGCCTTACGGCCACGCCACTGGACCTGCTGGACGGCGATGCCCTGTTTCGGCGGGGTGCCGCCACGCTGGGCGGGACGCTGGATGGTTTGCCGGGCGTGCATGCCGACACCTTTGGTGCCGGGTCCGCACGGCCTGTCATTCGCGGGCAGACGGCCCCCCGCGTGAGTGTGCTCTCTGATGGCGCCAGCCTGCTTGACGCCTCGGCGGTGTCGCCGGATCACGCGGTCACGGTGGAGCCGATGTTGACGCAGCGCATGGAAGTGCTGCGTGGGCCAGCAACGCTCCGCTATGGCGGCGGGGCGATTGGTGGTGTCATCAATGTGCTGGACAGCAGTGTGCCCGAGCAGATGCCGGAAGGCGCCGCCACCGGGTTTGCGGCGCTCAGAGGCAACACCGTGGCGGATGAAAAAGCGGCAGCGGCGGGCGTGACAACGCGACTGGGCACCAATCTGGCATTGCGCGTGGAAGGTGCCCAGCGGCGGGCCAACGATTATCAGGTCAACGGCTTCACCCAGCGGCGTGTCCCGGCCACTTATGCGGAAAGCGATAACGCCAGCCTGGGGCTGTCGTGGATCGGCGAAGACGGTTTTATCGGGCTGGCCTACCGTCACCGCGAGGATGAGTACGGCCTGCCGGGTCACAGCCATGATTACGAAGATTGCGTGCCGGTGGGCGCGCAACTCGATTGCGGTGGTGGCGGTCAGCACAACCATGAGCATGGTGAAGCGCCTTACGTGGATCTGGTCAGTCGGCGTGTAGAGGTGCGGGGCGAATACCGGGCGCCGCTGATACCGGGCATCGAACGCATCATGTTGCGGTCAAGCCATACCAACTACCGGCACCATGAAATTGATGAGGGCGAGATCGGTACGACGTTCCGGCATCGCGGCTATGAAACCCGCATAGAGGCCGAGCACCAGCCGTTGGCCGGATGGGAAGGACTCGTCGGCATCCAGTACCAGGATAGCCAGTTCAATACCTTCGGGGTGGAAGCCTTCATCCCGAAAACCGACACCCGTCTGATCGGCGTTTTCCTGATCGAGCGTTACCGCATCAATGAAGCGCTGCGGCTGGAGCTGGGCGCGCGCCACGAGCACCAGTGGTTGGCCACGGTGGACGATCCGCAGAACCGGCCGGATTTCAGTAACGGCGCGACCTCCCTGTCTTCTGCCTTGTTGTGGCAGCCCGTGCACGGGTACCAGTTGTCTTTGTCGCTGGATCGGGCCCAGCGCTCGCCCCACGCGCAGGAGATGTATGCACGCGGCGTGCATCTGGCCACCAATACCTACGAGTGCGGTCTGGCGGCGGATGCATTTACCTGCGGCGGCCCGCAAAACGATGCGCCGATCAGAACCGAAACGTCGCACAACATCGGCCTCAACCTGAAAAGAACGCTGGGGGCACTCACCTTCGAGGCGGGGCTGTTTCACAACCGCATCGATGACTACATTTATGCGCGCACGCTGGATCAGGTGGATGAATTCCGCCTGATCAAATACACCCAGGATGATGCGGTCTTCAACGGGGCAGAGCTGGAAGTCCGTTATACCTGGGCAGACTGGCTCAGCACCCGCGTGTTCGGTGACACGGTGCGCGGCGCGCTGCGCAACGACGAAAACCTGCCACGCATTCCCGCCGACCGCCTGGGCGTGGGCGTCGATACCTTCTGGCGCGGTGTGGAAGGCGATGTTGCCTTTTATCGCGTGTTTGCCCAGGACCGGCTGGCGCCTGAGGAATCGCGCACCGCCGGGCATGACCTGCTCAGCGCCTCACTGGGTTATCGCTTCGGGCGTGCTGATCAATACAGCGTTTTCCTGCGTGGCAATAACCTGCTCGGCGAAAAAGTCTGGAACCACACCTCCTTTCTTGCACAAACCGTTCCGGAGCCAGGCCGCAATCTGTCTGCCGGATTGCGTATCGAATTCTGAAGAGGGAAATAACCACCATGAAAAGATTACTGACAAGAAACGTGACAATCCTGTTTGCCGCGCTGGCGCTTGCCGCGTGCAACAACGATACGGGGGGCACCGCGCTGCCCGGCGACCACGACCATGACCATGGGGATGCTGCAGGGCGTCTGGTATTCAGCCACGCTGCAGGCAGTAACTCCCGGGTCTATGTGTATGACCTGCACGAAGAAGCGATGCTGGATGATTTTGCCCTGAGCCACCCCGCCAATGCCGTGTACCCCAGCCCGGGTGGTCGCTACGCGCTGGTCATGCACCGCGACAATGATCAGGTGTCGATACTGGACAGCGGCCTCTGGTGGCATGGCGACCATCCCCATGTGGACCCGCCGGTGCTGTTGCCGTTGACGCTGGATGGCGTACGCCCCACTCATTACCGCTACAACGGTGATCATGGCGCGGTATTTCACGATGGTGATCACGATGCCGGCCTGATGGCCAGCTTCGATCTGTTCACCGATGCGAGCCTGTCCCAGGGCGGTGTAGTGGCCTCGCGTACCCTCACCAGCGCGCACCATGGCATTGCCGAGCCGCTCTCGGGCTGGGTGCTGGCCAGCGATGCGGAATCCGGTGAAAGCGCTTCCGGTATTCGCCTGTTCGAGGTCCACGGTGATCATTTCCATAATGAAGGTCTGTTGCCGGAAGCCTGCCCGGGCCTGCATGGAGGTGCCACCCACAGTGTTTATTCCGTGTTCGGTTGCAGCGACGGTGTTCTGATCGTCGAGCGGCTGGGTAACGATTTCGAGGCCACCAGACTGGATGAACCGGCTGAAGGCATTTCGATTGTCTACGGGCATGAAGACCTGCCGCTGTTTGTCGGCTTCTCCTGGCCTGCCCTGAATCTCTATACCATCGACCCGGTGGGCGAGACGGTTGAACTGGTCGACTGGCGCGATGGCGCGGTCAACGGTGACGACGACCCGGTGGCGGCGGTTTACACCGCGATGGGGCTGGACGCTCACGGCGAGCATCTGGTGGTGCTGGATGAAACCGGCCATGTGCATGTGGTTGATACCGCGACCTGGACGCATCAGGGCAGTGTGAAGTTGCTGGACCAGGTGCCGGCGGGTGCGCTCGCCCCGGTGCTGACCTTCAGCCGACTGGGCGGCGTTGCTTACCTGACGGACCCGGCGGACCAGCGCATCCTCGCACTGGATCTGGAAACACTGTCCCATGACGTGGTAGTGGACGAACTGGGCTTCGCCCCTGTGGGTCTGGCCTGGACCGGGTTTGAGGATGACCACGATCACCACCACGACCACGATCACTAAACCCGTCTCGCATGCGTCTTGACCTCGACCGGGCTTGAGGTCTTAACCTCAAGCCTGTTTTGTCAGGAGGTGAGTGATGCATGCTGTGATTACCGGTGCGAGCCAGGGCCTGGGCCGCGCGTTGGTGGAAGGGTTGGGGCAGGCGGGCGATCGCATGACCGGCGTGTCACGCGGGCGCCCTGCGACAGTGCGCTCCCGTGTGCAGGCGCAGATCGACTGGATTCCGGCGGACCTGAGCGAGGGCGAGGCTGCCAGCAAGACAATACTGAGTGCGCTGGGCGCTGCCTGCCCTGATGTACTGATCTGCAATGTCGGCATCTGGGAACCACGCGCCTTCGAGGACGATTACGACTTCCTCTCGGATGCGCCGGACATGCTGCGTCGGCTGGTGGATATCAACATCACCAGCACCCTGTTGTTGTGTCAGGCGTTGTTGCCGCGCCTGCTGACCCATCGCAAGTCCCACATCATTCTGATCGGCTCTACCTCCGGACGTCCCCATGCCGGGCGTCCGGAGGTGGCGTTCGGTGCCAGCAAGCATGCACTGAACGGCATGGCCGATGCCTTGCGCGAAGGATTTCGTCAGCGCGGTCTGGCGGTGACCTGTCTGCACCCCGGTTATCTGGCAACAGGGGACGAGGCGGATGCCTCACAGATTCCGTTGCAGGATGTCGTCAGTGTGCTGCGCTGTGCGCTATCGCTGTCGGAAGTGTCCTTCGTGCGGGAGGTGGTGATGCCGGCGCTGGCGGACGTGCGTTTCTGATCAGCCTCTGCGTCAGTCGGCGGCGTCCTGGTGAAAATGACGCCGGTACAGACCGGGCAGGCAGGCGCCCAGGGTCAGGCCACGGAACACCACGAATAACACGAACGCCAGCCACAACCCGGTGTTGCCCCAGGAGGCCAGGCCGGCGGAGGCGCCGATGAACAACAGCAGGGCCACCAGTGTGCTGTTGCGCATGGGGCGGCTTTCCGAGGTGCCGATAAAAATGCCGTCCAGCTGAAACGCGGCGCAGGACAGGGCCACATAAAGCGCCACCCAGGGCAGCTGGGCGATGGCGACCTCGCGCACGCTGTCGATGCTGGTGAGGGCGTGCACGCCCCAGTGCCCCAGTAACAGCACCAGCACCGCAAGCAGCAGGGCAGTGCCGACGGCCAGATGGCTGCTGCGCACAATCACGTCGCGAAAGCGTTGCCGGTCTCGTGCCCCGACGGCCTGACCCACCTGTGATTCCACCACGAAGGCGTAGCCATCAAGAAAAAAAGCCGAGAAGGCGATGAATTGCAGCAGCACATGATTGGCGGCCAGTACATCATCCCCCAGCGCGGCACCCTGGCGCGCGAACCAGCCAAACCCGGCGAGCAGAAACAGAGTGCGCCACATGATGTGACTGTTGGTGCGCAGGGTGGCCTGCCAGCGTTGCCTCTGACGCAGCAATGGCCACGGCCAGGGCTGGCCGGGGGCCGGACGGACCAGCGGCCAGAGCAGCCACAGGCCCAGCAACAAGGCGCTCCATTCTGCAATGACGGTGCCCAGGGCAACGCCCGCCACGCCCCAGTCGAGCACCAGCACGAAGTACACATCCAGCAGAATATTCAGACCGTTGAGGAAGACTTGCAGCACCAGCAGGTGCCGCGTGCGCCCCAGGCCGATCAGAGTGCCGAGCAATGCAAAGGTGGCCAGGGTCGCGGGGGCGCCCCAGATCCGCAGCTGGATATATTCGCGCAACAGGGCGCGGGCGTCGTCACTGCCGCCGAGCAGCAACAGGGCAAGCTGGCTGATCAATCCTTGCAGCACAATCAGCAGCAGGCCGATGCCCAGCCCCAGCAACAGGGCGCGGGTCAGGGCGGCGCGCACTTCATCGTTATCGCGGGCGCCGGTGGCACGGGCAATAAAGCCGGTGGTGCCCATGCGCAGAAAGCCGAAACCCCAGTAAACAAAACTGAACACCAGCGCCCCCAGCGCGATGGCGCCGAGGGCGGCCGCATCGCCGGTGTGGCCGATCACGGCGGTGTCCACCAGGCCGAGTAACGGCACGGCGATATTGGCGAGAATGACCGGGATGGCGAGCTGGATCAGGGCACGATAGCCGAGGGGGGCTGTGGTCATGGGCGCTCAAGGCGGCACGGGTGCCGTAAATCAGTCATAAAGGTCTGCGCGGCGGTGATAATGGCCCCGGATGATAAGCAATGCCTCCCGGGTCTGCTTCACGATTGTGCCCTTCATATCGGGCGAGGGGAAAGGCGTTTCATGACCAACACAACACCTCAGTGGTTTGACGTTCTGATCATCGGTGCCGGTATCAGCGGTATCGGTGCCGCCATTCGTCTGCGTGAGCAGGGGATCGACAATGTTGCCGTGCTGGAAAAGGCCGACAGCCTGGGCGGCACCTGGCGCGACAATACCTATCCGGGCTGCGCCTGCGATGTGCCGTCGGCGCTGTACTCCTATTCCTTTGCCCAGAAGCCGGACTGGAGTCGCTTTTTCGCCGGCCAGGCGGAAATTCTGGATTATGTGCAGGACACCGCCAGGCGCCATGATGTTGCGCGCTTTATCCGCTTTGGCGAGCCGCTGGAGGAGGCGGCCTGGGACGAGGCTGCGCACTGCTGGGTGGTGCGCACGCCGCGCCAGACCTACCGGGCACGGGCCGTTATGGCCTGCACGGGCTACCTGCATGAACCGATTATTCCGGATTTGCCGGGCTTGCAGGATTTTCCCGGGCGGGTGTTCCATTCTTCGCAATGGGATCATGCCCATGACCTGCGCGGGCAACGTGTGGCGGTCATTGGAACCGGGGCATCTGCCATCCAGTTTGTGCCGGAGATCCAGCCGCAGGTTGGTGAACTCAAGGTCTATCAGCGCACGCCGCAATGGATACTGCCGAAGCCGGATACCGAGTTGAAAGGCCGGGCCAGGGGCCTGTTACGCTGGCCCGGCGTGCGGCAGCTGTTGCGCGGGCTTCTGTACAGTGGCTTTGAAACTTTCGGTATCGGTTTTCGCAAGCCGGCACTGTTGCGCCAGGTCGAGCGCCTGGCGCGGGCGCATATTCGCCTGGCGATCAAGGATCCGGTACTGCGTGAAAAAGTGACGCCGGATTACACCCTGGGCTGCAAGCGCGTGCTGCTCTCCAATGACTATTATCCGGCGCTGGCGCAGCCGAATGTGGAAGTGTTTGCCACCGGTGTGCGCGAAATTCGTGGCAACGTGATCGTGGCAGATGACGGCAGTGAGCGTGAAGTGGACACGATTATCCTCGGTACCGGATTCCATGTCACCGATCAGCCGATTGCGCATCGCGTGCAGGGGGCGAGTGGCAAAACGCTGGCGGCCACCTGGGCGGGCAGCCCGCAGGCGTATCGTGGCACAACCATTCACGGCTTCCCCAATCTGTTTCTGGTGCTGGGGCCGAATCTCGCCATTGGTCACAACTCGGCGTTCATTGTGATCGAGGCGCAGATTCGTTACGCGCTGTCTGCATTGCAGGCCATGCGTGAGCAGGGCATTGCCCGCCTTGATGTCCGCGAGACGGCACAGCGCGATTACAATGCACGTGTGCAGGCCGCATTACAGGGCACGGTGTGGAACACAGGGGGGTGCTCCAGCTATTACATTGATGCCAATGGCCTCAACAGCACCGGATTCCCCTGGAGCACCCTGACCATGCGTCGCCTGCTGGCTGCCTTTGATGCGCGGGATTACGACATTGTGATGGCATCGCTGGAACCCCGCACCCCGGTTATGGCATGAATGCGTTGGTGCCGGGTAATGGGCATGGGGTATGTCACAAGGAAAACGTGAGCGGGGATATCTGCCATGAAATCTATCAGCAAGAGTGTTCTGCTGGCGCTGTCAGCGCTGGCGCTTGCCGCCTGTGGCGGTGGAGGAGGCGGGGGCGGTGGCGCCTCGGATCCTCCGGTTCAGATGCCGCCGCCTGATCCCGGTGCCACCGGTGTCAGTGGCAAGATCACGGCGCCCAATGGCCAAACGCCGGTGGCGGGCGTTACGGTGTACCACGCCGACGCCGGCCAGGGCCTGGGTTTGCTCGCTGGGCGCTCGCTCGGGCTGCAATCATCACAGCAGGGCTGTGCACCGCCCGCAGACAGCAACGCCTTGTGGGCCTGCACGGATCAGTACGGCTATTTCGTGCTGGAATTCGGCGGCCTGGATCCCTTGCCGGATGCTCTGGAGCTGAACTTCGCCAAAGGCAAATGGAGCGGCCAGGCCAGTATCGACACCCTGGGTGACTATGCCGGGGTGTTGCCGTTCTCCAGTGATCCGCAAGCCGGAGCGCCGCGCATCGCTGTAATTACCGGGACGTTTGATCAGATAGAGAATGTGCTGGTGCGTCTCGGGATGACTGTCAATCCGGCGCAGGGCCAGATGCTGGCGTCCGTAACCGAGCCCACGCATGACCACAGGCACCACGGCCCTGCGCACGGGGCCGCCCAGCCGCGTATGGTGTCCATGGGTGATGAGGAGCCCGATTACTGTGATCCGTCGGAGGATCCGCCCTGGTGGTGGCCGCCCGACATGTCGTGGCCACCCCCGCCTGAATGGTGTGACGATTACGTGCACGAGCCGCCCCAGTGGCTGGGTAGCGAAACCTTCGATCTGTATATCGGTTCCCGGCGCTATGGGGGAGGTGGCGAAGATTATCCGGACATGGACGAGCTGTTCGAAATGGACGGTGGGCAGCTGCGCCTGATGAACTACGATATTCTGTACGTAAACTGCGATGCGCCGGTGCCCGAGGATACCAATTGGAATGTCTCCATTCAGGAGTTCGTGGGTCAGGGTGGCCTTCTGTACGTGACGGACCTGTCCAGTGAGTGGGTGACAGAGTCCTTCTATGGCTACGTTGCACCGGACGACATGTCGGAGGGGGGCGTGGACACTGGCGCCCGGGTGCAGGTGGCGAATACCGCGCTGCGTAACTGGATGCGCACCATGGCCTGTCGCAACGGTAATGCCTGCGTCGACAGCAATGGCCGCTTCACGTTGACGGGTTACGGCGATGATGTGCTGGCACCCCACAATGCGGATGTGGTGCCCCTGGTGACCGACCGTGGCGGCAGTCGTGTGTTAACGCTGCGTTTCCCGCATGGGGATGACAGCGGGCAGGTCTTCTTCAGCACCTTCCATACGGCGGATGAGTTTTTCGGTGCGACCGGGCGTACCGCCGAGGAGCGCATGCTGGAATATCTGTTCTACGCAGATTGAGTATCGCGCCGGGCGGGCGGCCTGCATGGCTGCCCGCCCGGTTGTTCAGGCCTTGCCCTGCGATGCCAGCATGTTCGGCTGCAGTATTTCGATCCAGTAACCGTCCGGGTCGCGAATAAACGCGATCCCCTTCATCTTCCCGTCATCGGGGCGCTTCACAAAGTCCACGCCGAGGGATTCCAGTCGTTCGCAGGCGCGGTAGACGTCCGGTACCGCCAGGCCGATATGCCCATAGCCCTGCGGCTGGTCATTGCCATTGTGGTAGCGGAATTCCGGGTCGTCCTCGGTGCCCCAGTTATGGGTCAATTCCAGCATGCCGCTGCCACTGAAGGTCCAGGTGGTGCGCTCGCCGTCGTCCTGACTGATGCGGGCAGCCTGTTCATCACTGACAAAGCCGAGGAAATAGAGTGAGAACTTCATCTCCGGGAAGTCGAGCTTGCGGATCAGACGCATGCCCAGCACGCGGGTATAGAAGTCCATGCTGCGCGCCGGATCCTTGATACGCATCATGCTGTGGTTGAACACATAGTCCTGCGTTTCCCGGTCAGGGGATTCGCACAGGCCGGGGGCGGCTTCGAAGTGGCGGGATGGGGTGGATGAACTCATCAGGGGCTCCTTGATAGCGCTGTGCAGCAGGTCTGGGGGCAGTCCGGATCATTTCAACCTTGCGGCGCCTTCACGGGTGCTATGGTGTAGTGCGAGGTCGTGTGAAGGACAGGAGGTGCCATGATTCGTCTTGAGGAAGTGATGACTGTGCCGCGCACTGTGCAGGACTGCTACCGCTACCTGCAGGATTTTTCCACGGCGGAGCAGTGGGACCCCGGGGTCTACCGGGCGGTCAAGCAGACGCCGGGGCCGGTCATGGTGGGCACGCAATTTGATCTGCTGCTGAATTCGGCCGGGCGTCGGCTGCCGATGCAATACCGGATCACCCGGCTTTCGCCGCCCCGGGAAATCGTGATGCAGGGCGAGGCCGAGGGGCTGCGCGCCCTGGACACGATCTCGCTGGACGATGCCGGACACGGGCGGACCCGTATCCGCTACCGTGCCGATTTCACCTTCACAGGCCGTGTCGCGCGTATCGAGCCGTTGCTGCATCCCTGGCTGCGGCGGGTCGGGCGCCAGGCGGTTGCCGGGCTGGCCCGCGCCCTGACACCGGAAACGCAACTGCCCGGCCCCGGCCTGCGTGACCGGCTGGCACATCGCACCCTCCTGCCCGCAGCCTGGTCGTTTACCGAGCGCGGCTACCTGCGCATGACCAACAAGGGACTCAGCCATCGCGTCGACGGCAAGACGTTTGTCATTACCGGGCCGACCTCCGGGCTCGGGCTGGCGACAGCCTGCGAGCTGGCGCGGCTGGGTGCCAGGCTGTTGCTGGTGGGCCGCGACACGGCCCGGCTGGCAGACGCGGTGGCGCATATCCGGGATTTCAGCGGTTGTGCGACGACGCAGCTGGAGATCTTCGAGGCCGAGTTGTCGCTGTTGTCCGAGGTCGAGCGCATTGCGCCGGTCCTGCAGGCGGCGGCGCCGCAACTGGATGGCCTGATCAACAATGCGGGCGCCCTGTTTGCCGAGCACGGGTTGACCCGCGAAGGGCAGGAGCGGGCGCTGGCCATCAATCTGCTGGCGCCATGGCGTCTGATGTCACTGCTGTTGCCGCAACTGGAGGCCGCTGGCGGGCGGGTGATCAATGTCGCCAGTGGTGGCTTGTATGCCCAGGCTCTGCACCCGCAAGACATGCAGTATCTCGACGAGCCGTACGATGGCAGCAAGGCGTATGCCCGGGCCAAGCGGGCGCTGGTGGACCTGACGGCAATCGCTGCGGCGCGGGTGCCGGGGGTGACCTTCCACAGCATGCACCCTGGCTGGGCGGCCACGCCGGGGGTGGCGAAATCCCTGCCGGCCTTCAATGCCCGGTTGCAGCGCTGGTTGCGCGATGCGCGCATGGGTGCCGATACCATCGTCTGGCTGGCCAGTGCGCCGGTGGCCGCCCAGGGCAGCGGGCAGTTCTGGTTTGATCGACTGCCGCGGCCGACGGCCTTACTGCCGGGGACTGACGTTACCCCGGCCCAGCGCGGTCAGTTGCTGGCGTTTCTCGCCTCGCTGGTGCCGTCTGATGCCTTGTTGCAGCGTCTGGACCGGCCTGTCGGCACGCTGGCACAGGAGCGTTGATGATGCGCCGTTTCAGTGCCCTGGTGAGTGCGGTCATCATTCTGGCGGGATGCGTGTCCGGTGGCGGCGCTGCGTTGCCCTCGGTGCTCACCGAGCAGGCGTTTTCGCCGCCGGACTGGGAGCAGACACTGTATGCGGACATTCACCTTCCCGAGGGGCGCGGGCCGCATGCCGCGGTGATCGTGGTGCATGGCGGCGGCTGGGCCCGGCGCAGCCGTGACGACATGGACGGTATCGCCCGAGAGCTGGCACAAGCCGGTTATGTTGCCATGAATATCGATTACCGGTTTGCCCCCGAACATGTGTTTCCGGCGCAGCTGCATGACCTGCAGATTGCCGTGCGCTGGTTGCGCCAGCACGCCACAGACCTTGATGTGGATGCTGATCGTGTTGCTGTGCTGGGGTATTCCTCCGGCGGCCATCTGGCCAGCCTGCTCGGGCTGGTGGCCGGGCAGGGGGGCGTGCTGGATCAGCCCTACGGTGGCGAGGACACCCGCATTCAGGCGGTGGTGGCCGGTGGCGCGCCAATGGATCTGCGCAAGTATTCCGGGGGGCGTCTTGTGCCGGCTTTTCTTGGTGGCACCCGGGATGAGGTACCCGAGGTATTTGCGGCCGCCTCCCCGGTCACCCACGTGCATCGTGATGCGCCCCCATTCTTTCTGTTTCATGCACGCCAGGACCGCACCGTGTCGCTGGATCACGCTACGGATTTTCAGGTCGCACTCGAGGCGGCCGGGGGGGATGTCGTGCTGTATGAGCAGGCATGGCGCGGACACATCACCGGCTTTCTCTGGCGCGGCGATGCCACGGCGGCCGCCCTCTCCTGGCTCGAGGATACGCTCGCTGCTCTGTGATGCCGGTTGCACTTCCAGGGATACGGACCCCCATGACCTGTCTTGCGGGGTAGAATCCGCGCAGTGGGAAAATCCGGGGGAAAAGGGATGAAAATCATAACGATTGCTTTCACGGCAGTGGGTGTCGTGTTACTGGCGGTAGCCGTCGGGCTGGGGCTGAACACCCAGCGTTTCGTGGCCGAAAGTCACACCGCCACCGGGCAGGTGGTGGCGCTGGACGCATCGCGCTCCAGCGACGGTGGTACGACCTGGCGGCCGGTGGTCAGTTTCCGCGCCGGAGACGGTCAGACCTATCGCTTTTCCAGCCAGGTCAGCAGCAACCCGCCGGCCTATAAGCGTGGCGAAACGGTGACGGTGCTGTATGCCCCGGAGCAGCCGGACAACGCACGTATCAAGGGCCTGTTTTCGCTGTGGGGCGGTGTGCTGATCTGCGCTCTGGTGGGCGTGATGTTCACGTCGGTGGGGGGCGTGGCGGCACTGGCCCCGCTGTGGGCACGGCGCCGCGCGGCACAACTGCGACAGACGGGTCGGCGTATCGAAACCCGGTTTCAGGGGGTGGAGGCGAACACCCGGTTGACCGTAAACGGACGTCACCCGCAGCGTATCGTGACCCAGTGGCAGAATCCGGCCACTGGTGAGGTGCAGGTCTTCTTCAGTCGTAACCTCTGGTTCGATCCCTCCGAGCATATCCGGCAGCACAGCATCACCGTGTGGATGGACCCGCAGAAGCCGGGCCGCTATGTCATGGATACGGATTTTCTGGCGCGATCGTAAAAGGCTGTATCAGTCGCGCCTTCACGGGAAACCCTGTGCGCCCCGCCGGTCGAACCTCACAGGTTCATGGCAGGGAGTATCAGGCGATGGCAGTGTCACCGGACAAGATGATTCAGGTACGTCTGGCCCGCACCGCCGACCGGGGCGCGCTCGGCGCGTTGCGTGATGAGGTCACCAGTGCACTTCGGCGTATCTATCTGCCGGTAACCGGCGGTGCGGCCCATCGCCGTATCATGCCGCGCTTCGATGTGCTGGTCGCCTGGATGGGCGGTGAACTGGCTGGCACACTTGAATACACGCTGGCGCATGAAACCCTGTACCTGCAGGGGCTGGGCGTCGCGAACCGTTTCCGTGGCCAGGGGGTGGCACGCGCCCTGATCGAGCATGTCGCCGACATCGGCCAGCATTACCCCCTGTCGCACATGGAGTTGTGCACCATTCGCGAAACCGGGAACGTCGCGGTATTCGAGAGGATGGGCTTCAGCGTCTGTGATGAGCGCCCATCCACTCAGTTTGTCGGTGCCGCCGGGCAACCGGTCTCAGAGGTCATCATGCAGCGTCGCCTGCCCTGATATCGCGGTTCAGAAGCTGCTCCAGCCGGTCATTTCCATGAACGTATAGAGCCATTGGCGCCAGCGCGTGTGGTCCGCATGGGCCGCATAGGGCAGGCTGAAATGGCGCCCGCCTGTATTGTCCCAGCGTGCCTCGAAGACGGCCTGAGCGTCCTGCATCAGGGCGTGCTCCGGTGTTGCCCGGATACGCACGCTGGTTTCCAGGTTGTAGTTGTCGAGATTGCGACGGGTGAAGTTCGCGGAGCCCAGAATCAGGATGGCATTGCCCTGGGTGCCGCGCCAGTGCAGTTGCTTGGTATGGCATTGCTCACCGCGTGTATCGCACCAGCGCACCGGCACCCCGGCGGCGTGCAGGCGGGCGGCCACCTGGCGGTTGGGTATGCCGTTCTTTTCCCGGCCGAAGGCATCCTTGTTCGGGTCCAGCAGTACGCGTACCTGGACCCCGCGCGCATGCGCCCGCTGCACGGCGCGGTGCAACGGGCGGTGGGAAAAATAGAACACGCCGATATCCAGCTGATCACCCTCAGCGGCATGGTTGACGGTATCGAGCAGGGCATCACGGATCGCGCCCTCGGTAAGAATCTGCAGGGACGGGGTGCCGGGTTCGAGCACGGATGCAGGCGGCGGTGTCGGCAGTGTGGTGATCGGGCTGACGCCGGACAGGGCCAGCACGGCGGCTTCCGATGCCAGCAGGTCCAGTGCTGCAGCGCCACGGAAATGCACGCCCGCATTGCTGTGCGCGCTGCTGCCATCATGGGGATTGGCGGAGGTAATGATGGCCTGCCAGCTGTCCCCGTCGTCCACCACCAGTGTCTTGCGGTGATTGGCCTTGAAGTTGGGCAGGGCCAGATAGCTGCGCAGGGTGACGCGGCCGTCGCCCATGGGGTTGGGCAGCCAGCCACCGTCAGGGCGGTTGCCGAACCACTGGCAACAGAGGCGCCACAGCCCGGACCAGCTCGGATTGCTGTCGCGCAGTGGCCGCAGTTCGGTTTCCAGTATCTGGATACCGGCGTACTCCATCTTGTCCAGGTGTGTCGCGTGCAGGCCACCGTACAGGGTATTCACCGGGTCGGTGATCACGATGATCGGCAGGTCCGGCGACGCCCGACGGCGTGCCAGCAGGGCCGCCGTCAGCTCAGCGGACAGGGCGCGATGGGTTTCCGGCGGTTCGCCCTGAAACGCATTGAACAGGAACATGTCCAGCAGGATCAGCTGTTCGGCCTGGCTGATCAGACGCAGGATGTCGTCGAAGATCTGTTGCTGCAGGTGACGTGTGCCGGTGTCATCGTGCCAGGTCAGATCATGCAAGAGCACGGCGTCGCCGAGCGGCCGTTCCGGCCAGGCGATGCCGACCCCCTCCGGCGGTGGTTTGCGCTGATGGACCAGACCGGTGATGCCCACCAGCAGCAGGAGCAGCAGCCCGCCGAACACAAGGTATTTCAAGGCGCTCTCCTTCAGGTGTTCTCCTCCGGGTGTTCTCCACCCGTCACATGATATGCTCATTGTTCCTAAAAAAAGGGCGAAAATCGATGATGGCGATTCTCTTCGGCAGCCTGCTGCTCAGCGGGGCCAGTCTGCAGGCGTTGCGCGCTACCCTGCGCCTGAGGGGAGCCGTGCCCGCGCACCTTGATGCTCTGGTACTGCCGGCGCTGGTGTGGGCCGCCTGGGTGCTGCTGTTGGTGCTGCGGGTGCCGCACACCGCGCTGATCGACAGCGGCCATGGCCTGGCGCTGGGCGGCAGCCTGGTGCTGGTCACGCTGGTGTGTGCGGTGCTGCCCGCGCGCTGGTGGTGGGCGCGGCGGCAGGTGGCGGCCCGCGCCTGAGGCGGGTTACATTCTGACCGCCCGTCTTTAACAGCCGTGACATATTCCTGACATTTCCCCGACAGCCCGAACCCGGCGCCTGTGGCCTGATAGTGCACAAGCATAATAATTCAGGTGTCGCGCCATGCATGTTTCCCGTTTCCTGTTGCCCGCCCTGCTGGTATCGGCCCTGGCCGCCTGTGGCGGTGGCCAATCCGGTTCGCTGAGCAGCCCTGGCGGCAACCCGCCCGGTGTCGGGCCAGCCAATCCTGACCCCGATCGTGAACAGCGGCCCTTGCCGCAGAGCCAGGCGGACGCCGAAGCGGCCAGTTGTGCCGCGGGCGAAGCCCTCGATGGCGGCCGCAGTTACCGCGTCACCATGCCGTCGCGGGTCGATGGTGCGGCCATCACCTTTCAGGTGTTTGAACCGCGCACGCTGGATTGCGTCAACGGGCATCCGCTGATTCTTGAAGGGCACGGTTTTGCCGGGGGGCGCCAGACCGAGGCGGGCACCGCGTTTGCCGGACCCGTGGCGCAACTGGTCGAGGCGGGTTATGCGGTCATCAGTATCGACCAGCGTGGCCACGGTGACAGCGGGGGCACCGTGCGTGTCATGACGCCGGACTTCGAGGGCCAGGATCTGGTGCAGATCGTTGACTGGGCCGAAGCGCATCTGGATTACCTGGCCTATGCGCCGAACCACACCGGTTTCGACAATCTGCTGCTGGGCGCGGTCGGCGCCAGCTACGGCGGCGGTTTCCAGTACATGCTCTATGGCATGGACCCGGACCAGCGTCTGGATGCCATGGTGCCGCACATCACCTGGCATGATCTGAGTTACAGCCTGAGCCCCGGCGATGCCGTGAAGTCCTACTGGGGTCTGTTCCTGTCCGGTGCCGGGGATGCCGGTACCGGCCTGGCGATGGACCCGCTGCTGCGCGCGACCCTGGTGGAAGCTGCTGTGACCAATGTGATGCCGCCGGTGTCGCAGGATTTTCTGGCCTACAGCGGGCTGAGTTATGGCTGCGGCAACCCGCGCAACCTGATGTTGCAACAGGCGGGCAACACCAGTGATTTTTCCCTTGATCCGCTGTTGCAGTTGCTGGCGCCGCTGACCGGTGGTGGCAGCTATATCGTCAATCAGCCCCCGGGTGAGCTGTACCCGGTGGATGTGCTCATGTTCCAGGGCTTCCGGGATTCGCTGTTCACCTTCAACGAAGCCTACTGGAACTATGAGTGTCTGCGCGGCGCCGGGGGCGATGTTCGTCTGCTTACCTATCCGTTCGGGCACCATTTCTTTTCACCGAACGTGGGCTTTGTGGTGGAGCTGGTGCGTGGCGTGCCGACCTTGATTCCGGCGCTGCCGACGTTGGCGGACGGCGGTCTGGATATCTTTGCCGAATGTGGCGGGGTGGATGCGGCGGCGGCCACGGTCGCCTGGTTTGATGAAAAACTGCGCGGCATCGGTAACGCCGATGACGTGATCACCATGGGGCAGGACGTGTGCATGACCCTGACCTATGGCGATTCGGTGAATGTGCCTGAAGTGACTGTGGGTGGGCAGGCGTTCGACATCAGTGGCCCCGGCGGCCTGCCGGTGGTGGCGCGCTCGGGGGCGCTGGGTGTGCTGCCGACGCTGGTGGGCCTGGGATCCGTGACCGAGGACGCCGTGATCGCCGGGATTCCGACACTGAGCGTGACGTTGACGGACCCGCTGGCACAACTGGATCCGTTGCAGGAAGTGGTGCTGGACCCGTTGCTGTGCAACGACGTGATCCGTGGTCTGCTGGGGCCGTTGATTGATCCTCTGCTGTGCAACGACACCGCGCCGGTTATTGCCCTGAAAGGGGAGGACATCATCCTCTTCGCCGGTATCGGGGTGATCCGTGCCGAGGCGATTCCCGGTGTGCCCCTGCCGTTACCCCTGCCGGACCTGATCGATGAGCAGGTCTTTCCCTTGCGCGGCTTCGGCACCCATGAGGTCATGCTGGAAGGCATTGCGGAACGTCTGACACCGGGGGACCAGTTGTACCTGATGCTGTACGGCGTGCATCCCACATTTGTAGCCACGTTCTCGCGCGAACTGCTTTCGATTCTGGTGGACGTGCAAGGCGAGGTGCGCCTGCCGCTGCTGACCGCAGAGGGCCGTGAGGCCCTGCCGGCAGACGCTATCGGCGCCCCCCTCATCCCCCGCGGCTGATGCGCAGCCAAGGTGACAGGTAAGGGTTACAGGTAGCTGTCGAAGTCGCCGTGGGCGCCCAGGCTCACGGCTTCTGCCCAGCCGGGCAAGTGAATGGCGTCCTGGCTCAGCGCGACGTCATCGCCTTCGACCACGCCCTCTCCAAAGCGATACACCGGCGCGGTCTTGCCGGCGCAGGCCTGTTCATCCCAGTCACTGACCTGCGCCCGCGTGGTCTCGACACGATCCTGCCAGGCCTGCATGGCCTGCTGCCCGTGCTTGCGTTGCAGCATGGCCAGCGCTTTCTGCGGCGACAGCACCAGTGCTGTGGCGTTGTTGCCGCCGAACCCTTTGGCATTGATCAGGCTGGCCTGCGGCGCCTCCAGCCTGCTGTGCGCGGATTGCAGGCGCAGGCGAGCGCCGTGCACGTCCGGCGCCACCTGCTCAAGGGTGGCGATGCCCGGCAGGATGCCGCTGGCGAAGGTGCCCAGGGCCGCTGCCATCTGGTCACCGCCCGCGCTGCCCAGGCTGTGGCCCAGATAGCACTTGATGGCGGCCACGGGCCAGTGCTGGATGCCGAAGGCCGCCGCGACCTTGTCCAGCACATGGGATTCGGTGGTGCGGTTCTGCGGCGTGCCGGTGCCGTGGGCGTGCACAAAGGTGTGTTGACGCAGGCCCTCGTCGCCCAGCAGGTGCCGGGCCAGGGCGGTGGCCCGGCCGAAGGTCAGGTAGTTGCCAGCGCCCGGCGCGGAAATGGATTTCTTCGGGCCATCGGCGTGGATGAACACGTCGGGCACGGCGCCCAGGATATCCGCGCCGAGCTCCAGCGCCAGGGCGTCGTCCATCAGTATCGCAAACTGGGCCGATTCAGCGATGGTGAAACCGGCATTGAAGGTGAACGGGCGGCAGGCGCGACGGTAGTCCGGCGTGTCGGTGCCATCAAGACGCGCCAGCGCCTCGTCCTCTCCGAGTGCGCCCATGGCGCGGTAGCCCTCGATCACTTCCGGCACCAGCGGCGCTTCGCTGGTGCCCACCACCACCAGTCTGCGGCGACCACTGCGGATGTCCTGTACGGCCCGGTCCAGGTTGTACAGGAAGGTGGCGCAGGCGCCCAGCATGCCGCCGGTGGCGCCCGCCGTCCCCAGAATGTAGGCGTTGATGAAGTCCGCGCTCATGCCGCCAAAGCCCAGTGGCAGCTGTTTGGAGGTGATACGCCGACCCAGCGAGGGGTTGCGCAGCACGCCGCCGAAACCGTTGTCGTCCAGTTGCGCCATGGCGCTGGAGGCATACACGGCGATGGCCTCCGGCGGCAGCCGTTGCTGGATACGGCACCAGTCGATCCCCAGCATGCCGAGCATGTCGGAAGCGCCGAAGACCGCCATCTGCAAGGCGCGTGGATGGTGCCGGGACGGGTAACAGGCCGCCGGATCAAAGCCGCTGGGCAACTGCCCGGCGGCCTGCACCCGGCCGCGCTGGCTGGCGCCCAGCAGCAGTGAGGCACCGGCAGGCAGTGTCACCTGGCTGCGCTTGTCGCCCGCTGGCGTGACCCGCCAGTGCGCCGGGATCGGTTCGGGCAGATCCATGTTGCGGACGATCACGGTGATATCGCTGCCGGTTTCTGCGTTCACCTGGATCGGTTGTGCGTTCGGGTCGAACAGGTTGGTTTCCATCTGCCGCACCAGGGTGCCTTGCAGCAACGGTTCGCTGTGTCCGGCGCCCGACGGCATGAGCGCGCCCAGGGCCGCCAGGGTGCGCTGTCGGGTGGTGCTGTCCAGAGCGTCAAGAACCAGTCGATGAAAACCATGATGACAGGCACTGCGGCCGGCGGGATTGATGCCGCCGAAGGCGGTGATCACGGGCAGGGCGGACAAGGACGCTTCTCCAGATTATGTGACTGACGAGTCACGCGATTTTACAGAAAGCGCCCGCCACAGACAGTTAGCCAATCGTCGTGCTGGCGGAAGAGTTGTAACAGGAGACTTCAGGGGACAGGGGGGAGAGGGGGTGGAACCGGCAGCGGGCTGCCGGTTCCGGGGCGTGGCAACAGGGCCGCGTCAGATCAGCTCGACGGCCACCGCCGTGGCTTCACCGCCGCCAATGCACAGGCTGGCGATACCGCGCTTGCCGCCGGTGCGCTTGAGCGCATGGATCAGGGTCAGGATGATGCGTGAACCGGTGGAGCCGATCGGGTGACCCAGGGCGCAGGCGCCGCCGTGGATGTTCACCTTCTCGTGCGGGATGCCCAGATCGATCATCGGCATCATGGCCACCATGGCGAAGGCTTCGTTGATCTCGAACAGGTCCACGTCGTCCACGCTCCAGCCGACTTTCTTCATCAGTCGCTCGGTGGCGCCAATCGGCGCGATGGTGAACTCGCTCGGGTGACGCGAGTTGGTGGCATGGGCCAGGATGCGGGCCAGCGGTTTCAGGCCGCGCTCATTGGCCACCGACTCACGGGCCAGGACCAGCGCCGAGGCCCCATCGGAGATGGAGCTGGCGTTGGCGGCCGTGACAGTGCCGTCTTTGGCAAAGGCCGGGCGCAGGGTCGGGATCTTGTCGATATTGGCGTTGCCCGGCTGCTCGTCCGTGTCGACGACCACCTCGCCCTTGCGGGTCTGTACCGTCACTGGCGTGATCTCGTCCTTGAACCAGCCTTCGGCGATGGCCGTCTGGGCGCGCTTGAGGGATTCGATGGCGTAGTTGTCCATGTCCTCGCGGGTGATGCCGCGCTTGTCCGCCACTTCCTGGGCAAACGAGCCCATCAGGCGACCGGTTTCGGCATCTTCCAGGCCGTCCAGGAACATGTGGTCATACACCTGGCCGTGGCCCATGCGCAGGCCGCCACGGGCCTTGTCCAGCACGTAGGGGGCGTTGGTCATGGACTCCATGCCGCCCGCCAGGACGATGTCGTTGGTGCCCGCGACAATCGAATCAAAGGCAAACATGGTGGCCTTCATGCCCGAGCCGCACAGCTTGTTGATGGTGGTGGCGCCGGTGCTGTCCGGCAGGCCCGCCTGGCGCATGGCCTGGCGTGCCGGGCCCTGCTTCAGGCCAGCGGGCAGTACGCAGCCCATGATGACTTCCTGGATATCACCGGCCTCCAGGCCAGCGCGCTGAATGGCCTCGCGGATGGCCACGGCACCCAGTTGCGGGGCGGTCGCGGGGCCGAGTGCACCCTGGAAGCCCCCCATCGGGGTCCGGGCACCGTTGACGATGACGATGGCATCGTTGCTCATGGCTTACTCCTGCTGGTCGAGGGCGGCGATTGTACTGTGGATGCGGCGCGGGCGCATCCCGCCGCGCCCTTGAAAAGGCCGGGTGGCGCCCCCAGTGTCCTTCCTCACGGCACGGCGTGATGGCCACACTGGCCGCTGTTACTGACGGTTGTTATGATCGCCGTCCGATCCATCTTCCATTCATCGATACCAACGTCAGGGGAAATGACATGGCTTTCGAACTTCCTGCTCTGCCTTATGCGAAGGATGCGCTTGCGCCGCATATTTCCGCAGAAACCCTCGAGTACCACTACGGTAAACATCACCAGACCTACGTCGACAAGCTCAACGGTCTGGTCAAGGGCACCGACAACGAAGGCAAATCCCTGGAAGACATCATCAAGAGCGCGGGCCCCGGTCCGGTGTTCAACAATGCTGCCCAGGTCTGGAACCACACCTTCTACTGGCACAGCCTGAGCCCGAACGGTGGTGGCGAGCCCACTGGCGCCCTGGCTGATGCGATCAAGGCCAAGTGGGGCAGCTTTGACAAGTTCAAGGAAGAGTTCAGCAACGCCGCCGTCAACAACTTCGGTTCCGGCTGGACCTGGCTGGTCAAGAGCGGCAACGAGCTGGACATCGTCAACACCAGCAATGCGGCCACCCCGATCACCGACGGCAAGACAGCGTTGATCACCGTGGATGTATGGGAACACGCCTATTACATCGACTACCGCAATGCCCGTCCCAAGTACCTGGAAGCCTTCTGGGCCCTGGCCAACTGGGACTTCGCGGCCAAGAACTTCGGTGCCTGAGTCCGGTCGGACCTGATACACTGAGTTGCCGCAGAGGCCGCCCTTCAGGCGGCCTCTTGCGTTGGCTTCCTATAAGAACAAACGACCGGAGCAGTATCATGAACAGGTTGAATGTGCTGACAGGGCTCCTGATCTGCCTGCTGGCCGCCCCCGCGCTGGCCGAGCGTGAAGAACGCCACTCCCCCGAGATTCAGGAAATGAATCGCCTGGCAGAAGCGGCCATGCAGATGGCCCTGAAGGCGGTGGAGGAATCCGGCGGCCTGTACCCGTTTGCCGTGATCGCCCGTGAAGGCGACAACAACCAGATTCTCGGTTATCAGGGCGAGCGCGAGGCCGCGCCGCCACCCACCCAATGGGCAGAAGCCCTGTTCCTGCGCCTGCAGGAGATGACCCGCGATGAGGACATGGGTTTGCGGGCCGTCGCCCTGGTGCGGTTGCATGAAGTGCCGAGCAAGGCGGGCGACAAGGTGCCCGGCATCTGGGTGCAGGTGGATCACCGCAAGGAGCGCCCCTGGGTCCTGTTCCTGCCGTTCGTGCGCAACGAGGCAGGTCGGCATGAGGCGGGGGAACTGATCTATTACGCCAGCGAACAGCCGATCTTTCCGGCGTCGGCCGAGTCCAGGGACTGACCCGCCTGCTGGCGGGAACCCGGAACGCGCCAGCGTGTCCATTCCGGCGGGCTGGCGCGCGCGGGACACCCGGTCCTGTTAAGCTACTCCGCTTTCGATGTCCTACAGCAGAAGCAAGACGTTATGACCCAGGATCGTGATCTGCCACTTGGCAATATCAGTGATGTACCGCTCGACGATGATCGCCCGGCCAAGGCGCAGCGCCCGGCGGCGCCCCAGCGCCCGCCGCGACAGCCCAGTGGTGGCGGTGGTGGTGACAAGGGCGGCGACGGCCAGCGGCCCGGTGGTGACGGCCCGCGCCGCAGTGGCGGCGAGCCGGCCCGGCGTCGGCCGGTGGCCGCGGCGGGCAAACCCGGTGGTGGTGGCGGTGGCAACGGCCCCTGGATCCTGGCCACGCTGGTGCTGCTGTTCATCACCCTGGCCATGGGCGCCTTCATGTTCCGGGAACTGAGCGCCGTGCGGGGGCAACTGGACTCGCGCATCAGCGAGTCGTCTGAACAGTTGGGCAGCCTGGCATCGCAGCTGTCGGCCACCGACGAAAGCCTGACCCAGTCTTCCGGCAAGGTGCAGGAGCAGCTGGATCTTCATCTCAGCGAGATCCGCAAGCTCTGGGATGTCGCCAACGTGCGTAACCGCGGCTGGATCGAGGAAAACCAGAAGGCGGTGAAGGCCCTGCAGGAAAAGCTCACCGCCCAGGAACGGGCCGTGGCCGCGCTGCGTAACGAGCTGAACACCGCCAAGAAGGCCGTCGAGACGGCCCAGGCCCAGGCCAAACAGGCTGCCGACCAGGCCGCCAGTGCCGGTCGTGAGGTGCAGCAGCACACCGTGGCCCGCAACCAGATGCAGACCCAGATCGAGCTGGCCCGGGAGACCATTGGCGAACTGGAAACCCGCAGCCGCAACCAGCAGCGCGCCATTGATGAAGTGCGCGCAGCACTGCGGGGGGATAACGGCGACCTGGGCACCCGTATCAAGGAGATCGAGTCGGCCATCAACGCCTTCGACGCCTACCGCCGCGAGGTCAACAACCGGCTGGACACACTGGAACGCCGCTGAGCCTCCCACCGGGTCCGTCACGCCGGTTGGCGTGGCGGACCGTCAGGTTCCGGTGCCGTATTTGTACATCCTGCTCTGTTGATTTTCCCACCCGTATCCTGAATATTTGTCCAGCATCTGTTCTCGGGCTGTCTTGCTGCTGAGCGCCGGTCTTTGCCCTGATTTTCCCTGGGCAGCCTCTCTGTGAGGGCACCGGGCAGTGAAGGCATAAGGCAGTGAAGGCCTGAGACCGTGAGAGCAGGGGGCGGGCCGCGTGTGCGGTGGGGGAATCCATACAGGGGAAGAAGGGAATGCTGATCAGTAATCTTGAAATGGTGCCGGGCATGCGTGTGCGGCGGCATCTGGGCCTGATTCAGGGCAGCACCGTGCGGGCCAAGCATGTCGGCAAGGACTTCATGGCCGGGCTGAAGAATATCTTCGGTGGCGAACTCACGGGTTACACGGAATTGATGAATGAATCCCGTGAGGCGGCCATGGCCCGGTTGCAGGAGCAGGCCACAGCGCTCGGCGCCAACGCCATCCTGAATGTGCGTTTTGCGACCTCCACGATCGCCGTTGGCGCGTCGGAAATCCTGGTCTATGGCACGGCGGTCGAGCTGGAGCGCATGGGGGTATGATGCTGCCCTATGAGTTGATCATCCTGCTGAGTCTGCTGTTGCTGGGCTATGTGTTCGGGCGGTTGGCGGAGCGGCGACACTATCGCTCGATTCAAGCCAGGGAAGACCAGTATCGGCAGTTGCTGGTGCTGGCTGAACGGCATTTGCCGCCCGAGTATGTGACGAGCCATGAATCTCGCCTGGTGATGGGCAATGTCGTGGTATCGGTGGATTACTTCAAGATGATGATCGCGACACTGCGTAATCTTGTCGGGGGCTCCATCGGTGCGTTCGAATCCTTGCTGGACCGGGCTCGCCGCGAAGCCATCTTGCGCATGCAGGAGCAGGCCGCTGCGCTGGGCACTGGCGTCGTCATCTTCAACGTCAAACTCGAAACCTGCCGGGTGTCCGGTGATGCCTCCCGCGGTGTGGGTTCCGTGGAAGTCATGGCGTATGGCACGGCGCTCTATCCCCGGAGCAACGCCGCGCGATGACACCGCTGCCGGACGGCAATCCGCGGGTTCCGGAGCACATCAATAACCCGCCGCAGAATGCGCTGCTGGAATTCGGCAGCCTGGTGGCGATGGTCGGTCTGGTCATGGCCGCCCTGACGTTGCTGCTCGTGCTGCTGGCGGGTTTTCTGGCCCCGCATATCCCGTTTCGCTGGGAAGCGGCAGCGGTGAGCGACGTGCCTGTGAGCGCGCCCTGGCCGCAGGCGGATGCGGCGCTCAATCAATTGGCCGATGACCTGATGGCGAGCATGGACCCGCCGCCTGCCATACCGGTGCAGGTGCGCCTGATCGACATGCAGATCCCCAATGCGTTTGCCACCCTCGGTGGTCATGTGCTGATTACTCGCGGGCTGCTGGACAGTGTGACGTCAGAGAACGGCCTGGCCATGGTGCTGGCGCACGAGATCGGGCATATCCAGCACCGTGATCCGATTGCCGTGCTCAGCCGCAGCGCAGTGATCGGGCTGCTGTGGGCGGCGGTGACGGGCGGCGAGAACTTTGCCATGCAGACACTGTTCGGGCAGAGCGGTGGCTTGACCGCCCTGCGCTTCAATCGGGACATGGAACGTCGAGCGGACCAGTACGCGCTGGAGATGCTGGCAGCGCATTACGGGCATGTGCAGGGCGCGGATGAGTTTTTCCAGGCCATGGTGGCGCATCAGAGCCTCGCGGATCAGGATGCCGGGCGCTGGCAAGCCTTGTTTCAGTCGCACCCCCTGACCCGTGAACGTATCAAGGCGTTGCAGCAAGCGCTCCCGGCGCAGGGCGAGGCGGAACGGCGACCATTGCCACCGGCGCTGCACAAGCTGACTCGCCCTGAGGGTCCCTGACAGGGTGACGCGCATGGGGAAGTGGCGTGGCGGCCCTTCACGTTCTAGAATGCCCCTCCACGCGCCAGTGGTGGAATTGGTAGACACGCCAGATTTAGGTTCTGGTGCCGAAAGGTGTGGGGGTTCAAGTCCCTCCTGGCGCACCATCATCACGTCCCCAGTACTGCACACACTCTCTCCACTTGCCCTGTCGTCAGATAGGGATGCATGGGCAGCGTCAGGCCCTCTTTGGCCAGCTGTTCGGTGACCGGCAGGCCGCCGTCGGGCGCCAGGTGCCGGAAGGCGGGCTGCCAGTGCAGGGGCTGTTGGTAATAGCGTTTGAAGGGGATGCCTGCCGTGTCCAGTTTGTCTGCCAGGTGTGCGGCGTTCGGTGCTCGCACGGTGTAATGGGCCCAGCCACTGTGGTAGCCCTCGGGGATCAGCTGAGGGCGGACCTCCGAGTCGCGGAGACAGGCCGCATAGTGCGCGGCCATCTGTTCGCGGGCGGCGTGCTCACCGTGGAACAACCGCAGCTTGGCCAGCAGCACGGCGGCCTGCAGGGTGTCCAGGCGACTGTTGGTGCCAGGGCGCAGGGATTCGGTGCGGGAGTCGTCCATGCCGTGCCAGCGCAGGGAGCGGCAATGTGCCGCGAGTGCTGCGTCATCGGTCAGGATGGCGCCGCCGTCGCCGTAACCGCCCAGTGGTTTGGTGGGATAGAAACTGGTCGCGGTCACCGGCGCCAGTCGTCCACAGCGGGTGCCGTTCAGACTGGCGCCGAAGCTCTGTGCGGCGTCGGCCATCAGCAGTAACCCTTCCCTGGCCGCCAGGGCTTGCAGGGCGGGGTAATCCGCCGGTAGCCCGAAGATGTCCACGGCCATGATCAGGCGTGGACGCAGCGCGCGGTCGAGGGTGTCCAGACGGTGCCGCAAATCCCTCACATCAATATTGAACGTGTCCGGGTCGACATCCACGAGCACCGGCGTGGCGCCGGTGTGCATCACGGCGTTGACGGTGGCGCAGTAGGTGTAGGCGGGCACGAACACCGCGTCGCCAGGGCCGATCCCTTGCGCCAGCATGGCCAGATACAGGGCATCGGTGCCGCTGGCCACGGTGACCACATGGGCGGCGCCGGTGTGCTCGGCCAGCGCGCTTTCCAGTTCGGCCACGGGGGGGCCATGGATAAAGGCATGGCTGTCGAGCACGGTTTCCATGGCCCTCAGGATGTCCTGCTTGAGCAGGCGATAGGGCGTGTCGAGGTCGAGGAAGCGGATCGCTGAGCGGTCGTGCTCCGCAGCGTGGACGGCGGGGGGGGCGTGATCAGGCATGCCGGGTGTCCCTGTGGCGTGTGTGAGTGAGCGGTGCGGGCAGGTGCGCCTGAATGGCTTCGGCGGTGGCCAGCGCGCGGCGCGCCTGGGCGAGGGTGACGGGCGCGGGCTGGCCGGTGCGGACCGCACGTAAAAAGTCGCCGATCTGCCGGGCCAGCGGATCAATCTCCGGCAGCGGCTGCGGGGCCGGATCGGCCGTGAGTGCGCCGAGGGCGCGGCCCGTCAGGTTGACGGCGGTGGCGGCAAGAAAATCCAGTGTCAGGGTGCCGTCGGCGTAAGTCAGGGCCAGTCGGCGCTGCGCGGTGTCGGCGGCGCGGCTGGCTTCCAGCAACGCCTCGCAGCCATCATCCAGGCGCAGCTGCGCGCGTACTTCGTCGGCGTGGGCGGTGTGATGGCGGTGGCCACTGGCGCTGAGGTGCTCAACGGGCGCCGGGTTGAGCGTGTGCAGGGTATCGAGATCATGCATCATCAGATCGTGGACCACGCTGCAATCGGTATTGCGGGTCATCGGGGGATGGCAGCGGATGGCGTGCAGACGCAGCGGGCGGCCGGCGCCGGTCAGCCCGAGGTTGTGCAGGACATAGCGCTCCTGGAGCCCCGGTTGCAACAGCACGCGGTGTTGGCGGGCCAGGCGGGTCAGGGCATCGGCGTCCTTCAGGGTCAGGGTCATGGGTTTCTCCAGCAGCACATGAAGGCCTTGCCGCAGGAGCGAGCGGGCGACACGGTAATGCGTGCTGGCGGGTGTTGCGATACTGGCGGCCTGAACGGGGCGGGGCAGATCTTGCAGTGTGCGCGCGACAGGCACTGGCAAGGTGTCGGTCAGCGCCGGATGCGCCTCGGGGTGGGTGTCGACGAGGGCGACCAGTCGGGCATCGGGATGCGCCAGATACTGGCGCGCATGGCAGCGACCGAAGTGCCCGGCGCCGATCACGGCTACCGGTATCGGTGAGTGCGCTGACTGTGGGCGTGCGCCGGTGGTGTGCAAACGGATGACCTCTCTCACAAGCGTGTCGAAGGTAATCGTGCTGTCATGTAAGCAGTCATGGGCCATGACTTCAACAAAAGGGGCGGTATCCATGGGGAAGTGGAAGAGGCGCTGGCTGGCGCTGATGATGTGCCTGCTGGCCGCGACAGGCACCGCCGATGAGGCGCTGGTACTGCAATCAGCCGTGCCGGTGGACGTCTGGGGCAGTGGCGAAACAGCGGTGGATGTGGCCCGTGACGGCGTTACCGCAGCGGTGGGCTATGCCGATGGCCGCGTGGTGTTGTGGAACCTGTCCATGCGCTACCGGATTGCCTCGCTACAGGCCGGTGCCCATGTGATGGACGGCGTGCGCCAGTTGCAGTGGCTGGACAACGGCACTCGCTTGCTGGTCACCACCGCGCAGCAGTTTTCGCTGTTCGACACGACCACGCGCACGATGCTGCTCCAGCATCCGGTCAGCCTGATGTGGGGCGAGGCGGTGGAGGGCGACAGCGCGCCTTTGGTGGACCTGGCGGTCAGCCGTGATGGTGGCCATGTTGCCTTCAATGATTTCAGTGAGGCGGGGTTGTCTCGCCCGGATGGTCAGGGTGACAAAGAGGTGGTGCCCCTGCCGGGCGCGGCCGGGGCACGTCTGGCCCTGAGCCCGGACGGCGCCTGGCTGGCCGTGATGGGGTACGACGCGGTGCGCATTCTGGCCACCGATACGCTGGCCGAGCGAGCGGCCTGGCCGATCACGTCCAGTGAGCGTCCTTTCTATCCTGGTGGTTTACGCTTCTCCCCCGATGGATCGCAATTGCTGGTGTCCACCGGCATGGCAGGGCGCCCGGGCGGCTGGCTGCTGGAGATCGACAGCGGCCAGCGCCAGCCGCTGCCGAATGCCCGCGAGCCGCGCTTCATGGCCGACGGATCGCTGATCTATTTCGACGAAGACACCTGCCTGCAACGCCAGCGACCGGGGGGCACCCCGGAGGCGTTGCCGGTGACCTGCCGACGGGACAGCCGCGCCGCCTTTGCGATCACGGATGAGGATGTGGTCTTCAGTGCCGGGCGTCTGGTGCATGCGCCCAGTGGCGCGGTGCTTGGCGAACTGGATGCCGTGCCGACCCAGACGCGCCTGGTGGGTGTGGATGAAACGCGCGGCCTGTTACAGGTGTCGCTGGAGCAGGCGCTGTCGCATCCGTTGTTCTTCGCCTGGCCCGATCGCGCCATGGGGCCGGTGCCGCAGACGGGTATGCAGGAATGGGACCTGGGGACCGGGGAGCGACGTCCGGCCAGCGCGCCGGCGGATCATCCCGACCCGTGGGCCTGCTTTGATGCGGACACCCATCCTGACCGGCTGGATGCGAGTGCGCGGCATAGCGATGGCAGCCTGCTGCTGGCGGTGGGCAACATGGTGTACCAATGCCAGGATGGCGTCATCACGACCCGGATGCAGCGCGATGGCCCGCCGGTGACCTGGCTGCGCTTGCGCGAGCTGCCCGATGAAGACCCGCTCCTGTTCCTGAATGACAGCCAGGGCGATCTGGAAATGCTGGCGTGGCCAGCGGGCACCTCGCTGGGGCGCACCCGCATCGACCCGTTCGCTGACGGCAGCGGCATGCCCTCCGTCAATACCTTGCTGGAGCTGGACTTCAGCGACGCGGGGGAGCTCTGGATGCTGACCCGCTATGGTCTGTTCATCGGTGACGACCGGCAGCCCTACAACGGTAACGTGACGGCGTCGGCCTACGCGCCGGACCAGGACCGGCTGGCGCTGGCCACGGAGGAGGGCGTGCGACTGTACCAGCCTTCAACGGGCGCGCTGGGTGAGGCGGTGCCGGTGGGGGATTTGCCGATACGCACCCTGCTGTTTGGTCGCCAGCGGCTGTATGCGCAGACCAGCGATGCGGCGGTGCATGTGCTGGATATCGAGGCGCCGGTGACGCTGGCGCTCTTGGCCAGTATCTACCCGGTGGCGGATCAGGGCGCGTTGATTCTGACCCCGGACGGGGAGTATGCAGCCTCCCGCGATGCGGTCAGCCAGGTCACCCGCCGTGATGGCATGACACTGCGCGCCTTTACGCTGTTTGATGGCGAGCGTAATCGCCCGGATCGCGTGCTGGCGGCGCTGGGGCACGCGCAGCCGGACTATCTGGCGCAACTGGCGCAGCTGGTGACGTTGCGTCAGCAGCGGCTGGCCACACGTGGCGCCCGGCTGTCAGGTGACCTGCTGCCGACCTGGTCGCGCACCCCGCCGCTGGTGCACGACCGTCGCGAGCTGGAGGTGGCCGTGGGTGGCCCGGACGGCGCGCGGCTGCATCTGTTTGTGGCCAACGTGCGGGCGACGCCGGCTGACGGCGTGCCGGTGCGCGGCGGTGAGGCGCGCCATACGCTGTCGCTGATGCCGGGCGAAAACCGGATTACGGCGCATCTGACGCTGGCCGACGGGCGCCGTTCGGACGACCTGATGGCACAGGTCTACAGCACCGCCGCCGCGACGACCCGACGCACCTTCCTGGTCGGGGTGGGGGTGTCCGAGTACGCCCAATCGCAATACGACCTGCGTTATGCCGCCAAGGATATCGAGGATGTGGCCGCGCATTTTGCCACCCTGGAAGGCGAGCATATCGAGACCTTGTTGCTCACCGACGGGCAGGCGACGCGCAGTGCGATTCTGCGGGCGCAGCGTTTTCTTGCCCGCGCCGGGCTGGATGACCGGGTGATTTTGTATTTCGCCGGACACGGCGTGCTGGCGGACGACGGGGTCTACTATTTTGCACCCACCGACATGGACTTCGAGGCCCCGGGCCGCCGGGGGGTGCGCTTTGACGAGATCGAAGGCTTGCTGGCGAACACCCGTGCCCGCGAACGGCTGATCTTCATCGACAGCTGCCATGCCGGGGAAAACGACGACGGTGCGGCGGGCCTGCTGCCCACGCCGATGCTGCTGGCAGGCGGCGATGGCGAGGTGTCAGCACGCGGGCTGCGACGCATCGGCGCCATACCCGACGATGCACC